>CAMDEA010000045.1 GCA_945893045.1 Planctomyces sp. SH-PL62 | reverse complement strand
TCCGCCGAGATCACGAACGCGCCGTCGATCTGCGCGAGTTCCTTCACGCTCTCGCGCACGCGCGGCGAACGAATCAGCCGCTCTTTGCGAGCATAGCCGCGGAACGGATCGTGGACTTGCTCGTGCGACAGTTCCAGCACCTTGCGATGCTGGCCGACGACGAACAACGCTCCGACCGGTTTGCCTTCGCGGCCTTCGCGGCCGATTTCGATCGCGATGTCGGTGACTTGCCGCAGCGTTTCCAGCGGCACCTGCGTTTCCAGCTTCTGCAAATCGCGCGAGGTTAATGACGTGAGATGCTCGCCCAACCGAATGAAAGTCAGGGTGTCGAGCGTTTCCTTCTCGAACCCGGCGTAGACAGCGACCACGGCATCGCCGCTGCCGAGCAGCTCGTCGCTGATCGCTTCGAGCAATGCCTGGCTGACCTGGTACTGCCTCGTTTGCGGTTCGTCCTGCAACGCGACGACGGCAATCTCATCGTCCTTGGCGGCTTGCTGCACATCCGCCTTATCCGAGGTGACGATCAGCCGGACTTTTTTGAGCGAGTCACGAATCTCGGAAAAGTTGTACGGCACCTCGGCCAGCATCACGACGGCGGCGGCCTCGTTGTCATCCGCGACCTTGCGCGCGGCAGCCAACAGGCTTTCTGACTGCCGAGAAAGTTCGTACCGCTTGATCATGCGGAGGAGATTCCTAAGGAGTTGATGATTTGTCGCGTTTGGCGAGCTTCGGATTGGGAACCGTTCGCTCGGACTGCGTCATCACGGTGCTGACCATCGTGTTGGGTCCGATGCCGTTGATGACCTGGCTTTCGACACGCATCTCGCGTGAGACAATCTGGCCAAGCTGGTGGTCGAAGACGATGTTGCCGTTGAGCAATCGGCTGGTGATTTGCATTTCGAGTTTCGGATCGCGGAGCGGCGTCAGGCAGACCGTCTTGAGTTCAATCTCCGCCCGTGAGCCATCCAGTTTCAGCAGCCGATACTCGCGTCGGAGCTTGACCCCTTGTTTGAGCGATCGGTCGAGTTGGACGGTGGTTTCAAACTCGTCCTTCCAAGTTTCGCCGAGTTGGACCGGCTGTTCGGGAAAGACAATCAAGAAGTTCAGCGTGGGATCGTGCTCAATGTCTTTGGCGGCCGCGGCTCCTCCATTCACGCCGTTGGCTTGCAGCAGCTTGCCGTTCGGAGCGAACTTGATCCGGACCAGAGGCTTGCCAATCGTGGCCAGCATAGGCCGATACTCGGCGGGGCAATCGTCGGGCCCTTCGGTCGAGTCGAATTTCGATTCCGCGTCGTCGTCTTGCCGGCTGGTCATGCGCGTGCGGTCGATGATCGGCTCGACCAGGGCGTTGCCGTCGGCGTCCACTGAGATCACGCGCAAGTGTTTCTCGGCAATCGTCTGGCTGCGCATCTTGCGTTTGAGTTCGGCATGGCGAATGTCCATCGTCATGTCTTGCTTGTATTCAAGGTGTAGCGACTCGTTCGGCTGAAACTTGTAGATCAGCCGCACCGCTTCCCCTTCCGCCGCTCGTAGCTGAGCCGCGACGAGACCGAAGCTGGCAAGACACAGCAATGGCAGCAGTCGCCATCGGAAGAAGTTGGTCAACGGTGGTGGTGAGTCATCCATCGTTTCGATCTTTCGGTTGATCGCTGTTCGATTGCGGCTAACGGACTCCGCTCGCCGGTTTGATTTCGCTGCGCCCTTGTTTGCCGACGCCGAACGTGGCGATGTGCATGCGGAGCAGTCGCTTCAGTTCGACATGATCGCGGAGCATCGTGCCGGAGATCAGCATCACGTCGTCGACGACGAATTGACCGGACTCGCGCACGAGCGTCACATGAGCGCCAAACTTATCGTCGCCCAGCACCAACGTCGCGCGGTCTTCCGTCTGTTCGATGGCGACCAGGGGCGTGTGCAGGTGCTGGACGACGTCTTGGCTCAAGTTGGGAAGCTTGGAGGTTTGCTGCCAGACGAGCCGATTGAAATCTCGCGACGACTGGCGTTGCAGAGTGTCGAGTTGTTCCAGACGCAGGCCGGCAGCGAAGTCGAGTACCGGCAGCATCAGTTCCATCGTGGCCTTCAGTGAGCTGGGCCGGCCCAGCGTCGGCATCAGGACATCATCGACCAGCAACGTCCCTTGCCGGTCTTGCAGCACGTAAGTCAGCGCTCGCGAGCCTTGGGTGACGGTGACCTCGGTCAACGAACCGGCGAAGACTGTCGATCGGATTTTTGGAGCCTCGTCTTCGATCTCGTTCAAGGGCATGTTCTGCAATGTCCCGGCATGGGTCCGCTTCCAGACTCGGCGCTGAAAGTCGGGCGAGGCATTGTGAAACAGAACTTCCAGGTCGCGCGAGACCAGAGCCTCCGCGTAGATCTGCACCAACGCTTGAGCCGTGAACAGCGCGGAGAGCCGCTTCTCTTGCCGGCTGTCGAGTTCGTACAGCGTGACGTCTTCGATGAGATACTTCGCCGAGTGGTTGGAATCGTCGCCGTCTTCGCGGACCAGACTGAGCTTGATGAGTTCGTTCGCGCTTTCGACCACAAAGTCCGAGTGCTTGCCCTGAAGTTGCTGCATCTGCGGATCGCTGTTCGAGCCACTCTGCCAGGCGACATGCACCTGCACGTTGTCCGGCGGCACGTCACCGCTGGGGAGCGGAACTTGCGACAGATTCGCGGGGGCCAGACTGCCGCTGAAGAACTTGGGCGTGCAGAGCGTTTGCAGTTCGGTCTTGTCGCCGCCGTGATACGCGGCGAGGAACGCCGTCGCCGCCTGAGTGACTTGCGCCAGTTGCCGCGTCGAAGGGACCGCTTCGGACTCTTCACGCGAGTTGACCTCAACTTCATCGAACAGCCAGGTTCCGTCGATCCGTTTCGCCGTCAGCCACAATTCGCCGACCGCGATCGGCAAGCGGACGTGAGCCGTGTTCTCATCGAGTTGCGCTCGCGGTTGCAGCTTGTTGCCGGTCTTTTGCTTGCCGACCACCTGCTGCGTCAACCGGTTGAGATACGCCGGAGGCAACGGCCGCAGCACAGCGGCAAATTCGGGAGTCGCCGTCCGCAACACACTATCGCGGTTGCCCTCTTTCCAGGCCGCGAGAAATTCGCGGACCGACAGCAACAGATCCATTTGCTCGGTGACCGATTTCGTCGCGGTCACGCCTTCACGCTTCTGCTTGAGATAGATGTCATCCACGACCCACTTCTTACTTTGCGGGTCCAGCTTCAATTGATACTTCAGCTTTTGCTTGGAGGTTCCGACCATCGCCGTGACGCGTTTCACCGTCGGCGAAACGTCCTCGACCTTGTCGATTTCCAAATCGCCAGTTGGCAGCCGCAGCAGCTTGAGATCGTCCATTGCGGCGTCTTGCCGCAACGCCCGCTCCCCGAAATGAGCGGATGTCGTTTGCTTGACCTGCTCCAGATTGCCGCTTTCGATCGACTTCGTGAATTGCGCGATGGCGCGAGTCTCTACGACGTTGGCGCAACCGGCGATACAGAGCCAGCCCAGGCACAACGTCAGACCCACGGCACACGATCCGCAGCGACGCGAGATGCTGATGTAACCACGCATATTGCCATCCGTGGCGAAGATAAGAACACGAGAGGAGATTGACCGGTCATCCAAGACCAATCGGAGGGGGCGGGCTTGTCCCAGATTTTTGCAACAGGGTCAAGACGGAGGTTGGCCAGGCGAAGCCGCGACTCTCGAATCAACGGAGACAGCCCTCAAAGAATAAGGATTGCCGAATAAGGATCGCGGAAGCGAAGGAATTCTGGTTCATCACGGTGGAGCGCTGGCCTCTCAGCCGCACCGGCTTGCCGTTCGTGTCGGCAGCGTCTTCAATGCCGCCATGAAGATGCCGTCGCCCGACACGTCCGTTCAACCGAGCCGACCTCGGCGAAGCCGTTGGCTCATCGTGCTTGTTGCATTCGCTGCGCAGGCTTGGTCATTGCCGAGGCCGTTGTGGCAAGACGTCGTCGTGGAGTCCGACGGCGTCACACCGCGCGGGAGACTCGCATTCCGTACCGTCGAGCGATTGGCAGAGTTGTCCGGGCAAGGGACGCTCACCGACGAAACCGAACTCTCCGGCCCCTGCTTCGCCGACGATGGGCAGACGCTGTACTTCTCGCGGGCGCGGCCGGGACAGCGTGCGGACATCGTCCGCTCGACGTTTACGGACGAGCGTTGGTCAAAACCGGAATTGGTGCGGGAGCTCAACAGTGTCGATGACGACCGCCGCTTGACGTTGTCGGGAGATGCCAGTCTGGCGGCGTTAGCCTCAAACCGATCCGGAGGACACGGCGGCTTCGACATCTACGAGTCCGCGCAATCCAACGATCGCTGGTCGCGGCCGCGCAACGCCGGTCCCGCGATCAACACCGAGGCCGAAGAGTTCGATCCGGCGCTCACACCCGACGGCTTGACGATGTACTTCGTCCGCGTCGTACACGGCACCAGCGCCGACGTCTTTGTCACACGACGCGAAAAACTCGGCTCCGCTTGGTCAGCACCGGAACTCGCCGAAACGATCAACTCGCCGGATCACCACGAGCGCAGCCCCGCCGTATCGCCGGACGGAAGCTGGCTGCTGTTCGCCTCGAATCGCGGCGATCGAGCTGGTGAGTCCACGCCGTTCGATCTGTTCCGCGCGCCACTGCGAGACGGACACGTCGGCGTGGCCGAGCGGCTGCGCGACGGCATCGCGTCCGACACGGACGATGTCGATGCCGCCTTCACGCCCAATAGCCAGTCGTTGGTGTTCGCCAGCAAGCGTGAGGGAGCCAAGCAGATCTTCCTCTCACGCGGCGAATTCGTGGTGCCGCGGCTGACCATCAGCACCGAGCATCTCGCTCCGTTCGGTCCCAGAGAATGGATGCTGCCAATCCTGGCCACGCTGGTGTTGATCCTCGTGTGGAGATGGTCGCGCCGCGCACTGCCTGTCGTCGTTGTCGAAACCGCGAAGATCGCCACGATCGCGACGCCGTTGCGGCGCAGCGAGCCGCCGAAGAATCCATTGCAGAGTTGGACCGCCACACCACTCGAACAGGTTCCACCGTCGCCCCCAGCCGTGAATCCTTTGACCGTGCCGAAGATTGCCGAGCCGATCACGACCAGCCAGCCGGTCTCGGTGCCGGCCGATGTTTCACTGTCGCGGGGACGTCGTTGGGTGGCGCTCGCGGTGCTGGTCGCCGCGTCTGTCGCGTTCGTTGTGCTGCGGCCGGACCGGACCGATCAAACCATCTCGAATCCTCCGACCGCGATCAACGAACTGTGGTCCGAGTTCGCACAGTTCTCGGACGTCGCGCCGCCGCGGGCCGAAGAGTTTCCAAAACTCGAACGCACGAACACGGCGCGAGCCGATGCGCCGCAACCGATTGCCCCGCCGTCTCACGTGACCGCGCTGCGGCCCGGCGCACGCTGGCCAACCGATCGAGTCACCGTGCGGCAGCGATCGGAACTGGTCCGCGTGGACGACGTCGATCAGCGGCTGCTGAGCATGAAGAAAGCCACCCTGCTCGCGAGACTGCCATTACCAACAACACTCTCTCGCCCCGCCGAGCGGCCCGTCGAGGAAGTCACATTGGCGGTCGCCATGCAGACCGTCGAGAAGCCGCTCAACCTCGCGCCGGTGATCACCATCAAGCAAGTGTTCGATCCACCTTCTGCCGATCGCACCGCGATGAAGCCCATCGCCACGAATCAAGCGGCGCTGCGTGCTCCGGTCGCGCGTTTGGATCAACTCTTGCCGTCAACTCCCCCAACGCTTAGCGATTCACGCCGAAACTCGCTCGCGCGCAACGGCACGGCGACGCGAAGCGCCCTTCCCGTCGGCTTGGCAGAACCAGATAAGTTGATCGTGGCGAACAAGGCCGCCGTCACGGTCGAAATACCGTTGCCAGCGCGGGCAGTCAGTCTATTGCGGACGGAATCGGTGCTTGTCAGCCAGCCGGCACAACTCAACAGTTCGCTGCCGTTCGTTCGTCGCGCGCTACCGATTTCTGCGCAGGACCGAAGCCCCACGGTGACGGCCGAAGTCACCCGTCCCGCGAACAACGTGGATCACTCGCGGCTGCCCGGCAAATCGTCTGTTGCGCCCAAGGCGGTTCCTCTGGCCGAGGAGGTCTCTGTTCCCGCATCGAAGACCTCGTCCGTCGAGACGAATGCTCTCTCGCCTTCCGCCGCGTTGTTGCGTGGCGAAACCAGCGGACCGCAGCCGGCGCTGCCAGCCACCGCGAACGGCCTCGCGACGACTCGCGCGGAACTGGCCACATTGCGAACGATCGCTCGGCTCGACGCTGCGGAGATCGCCAGACTAACGACCAAGACGACGACATTCGTGCGGCGTGAAACACTCGTCCCTGCCACGGTGTCGATCGCGGCCGTTGATCTGGCGAACGGAATGGGGACCGCGGCCCCGGCGATCCTGCTGACCTCCGCGTCGATGCTGGTCGAACTGTTGACGTCCGCGCCGTTGCCGGCATTGCCCCGCGCAGATTCAGGCAGTCCCGCGACATCGGCACCGTTGCAACCACCCAGCCAATTTGTGCCGTGGCTCGCGCGAGCGTGGACGTGGACCGCGACGAACGGCTTGCCTGCTTCCACCGAGCCGAAGACCGTGCCGTCTCAGCCGTCGCTGCCGCGACGAGTTCGTGAGACCGTGCCGGCCGAACTGATCGAAACGGCTCCAACAACGCGCTGAACGATGCTCACACCGCCGGGTCATGATTCCAACGGAATGACATTCGTCTGCAAAGTGCGTTGCGTCACCGACGATTCACCGCGGCTCATACACGCCGCTGCAGACTTCGATGGCCGGACCGGTCATGTAGACCTCGCCAGTCTCAGCCCATTCGAGTTGCAAGTCACCGCCGCGCAGGTGGGCTGTCACTTTGCGTTCGGTCAACCCAGCGAGCACTCCCGCAACCGCCGACGCACACGCTCCCGTCCCGCAGGCCCACGTTTCGCCGGAACCGCGTTCCCAGACGCGCATGTTGAACTCAGAGGGCGAGAGCACTTGGATGAACTCGGCGTTGACCCGGCGCGGGAACGCCGAGTGATGCTCGACCAGCGGGCCGATCCGCAGCACCCAATCGTCGTTGATCTCGTCCACGAAGGTCACGCAGTGTGGATTACCCATCGAAACACAGGTGACGTCAAACGTCTTGCCGCCCGCCGTCAGCTTCTGCCGGATCGGTGGATCGCCCGGCAACGTCGTGGGAATCTCTGCGCTGTTGAAGATCGGCAAGCCCATGTTGACTCGGACTTTTCGAACTCGGCCACCATCCACGTCGCATTGCAGAGTCAGCACGCCGCGGCCAGTCTCGATCCGCAGCGTCTCCCGCCGAGCGATGCCATGATCGAACAAATATTTCGCGACACAACGGACGGCGTTGCCGCACATCTCCGCCTCGCTGCCGTCGGCGTTGAACATCCTCATCCGCGCATCGGCCATTTCCGACGGGCCAATCAACACCAGGCCGTCGCCGCCGACACCGAAGTGCCGATCGCTGATCTCAATCGCCAGCTTCGCGACGTCCGCTGGGAACTTTTCTTCAAAGCAGTTGACGTAGACGTAGTCGTTTCCGGCTCCGTGCATCTTGGTGAATCGCATGATGAACTTGTCCTGTAGTCGTTAAGGCATTGCCGTAACCAAAATGACGATCTTTCCCGATGAGTCGTGAACGTAAAGCCGTTTGTCCAAAGTTGCCAGAACCCCGATATTTTGTCGAGCAAGCTCCACCATCCAAGCATCGTTGACTTGCTGGTGCCCTTTGGCTTGTGAATAAATCGAAAGTTGGTCCGCATTCGGTGAAGACCAAAACTCATGATTCTGGTCGGCGCAGAGTTCATTCAACACGGTCGCTGCCTGCTGCGGAGTGACTGGCTGTGGCATTGCTGCCGGGTTCGACGAAATGCGAATGAAGCCAAGCTGAGTGAGAGTGCAGGTTGCCCATTTGCGATCGGGCACGTCATCAAACCAACGATGAGCCGCGTCGTGATGGTCGTGGTTCGGCCAAGCCAATGCGAGCAACACATTGATGTCGAGCAATGCGGTACTCATTACTGTTCCTCAGCCAAAATCTCGGCCACGCGATCTGCGCGAATCAGTGGTGCGTTCGGCGACACTTGAAAAGTCGCGAGCTTGTTTTTCCGCCGATAACGAGCCGGTTTTGACGGGAGTCCGCTTCGAGCGAGTTCCGACAAAACCGCATCCACGGCGCGTCCCGTTGAATTCGCCAACTCCTGAGCAGCAGCAAAAACATCGTCATCAATGGTCAATGTCGTTCGCATGTGACTGATTCCTTGAAATGAAACTCAAATCAATTCGCTGACGACTCGCGCGCTCGTCGGCAGCACTCGAATGCGAGCACTGGCGACAGTCGTGACGGTCGGGTCTTCACCGAGGCCGAGGTTGTGGTACAGCGTGGCGAGCACATCTTGGTAATGAATGGGGCGGTCGATGGCCGAGTCTCCCAACTTGTCCGTCGCGCCGAGCACTCGGCCGACGCGCATTCCGCCGCCGGCGAGGATCGCGCTGTTGACCCGCGCCCAATGGTCGCGGCCGGCGTCTTTGTTGATCTTCGGAGTCCGACCAAACTCGCCGATCACGCAGACCGTCAAGTCGCGATCCAGGCCGCGAGCATAAATATCCTCGATCAACGCCGAGATGCCGGTGTCGAACAGCGGCAGGTGCTGCTTGAGGTATTTGAAGTTCTGCCCGTGCGTGTCCCAAAAGCCATAAGCGACTGTGACACAACGGACGCCGGCTTCGACCAATCGCCGAGCCTGCAAGAGCTGATCGTTCCACATCGGAGCGCCGTCGCCCAAATGTTTCGTGGAGCCTTTGCCGTAACGCTCGCGCACGGATTTGTCTTCTTTCTCGACGTCGAGCGCATCGACCAGCCGGCTTGAGGTGAGCACGTCGAACGCCTTCTGATAGCTCGTGTCCATGCCGGCCAGCGACGTGCTCTCGATGTCGCGCTTGATGCCGTCGATCGATGCCAGCAGGTCTCGCCGAGTTCCGAATCGCGACGCATCGACGAACCGCAGCTTCATGCCGTCGAGGTCTTCGCCGTCCGCCCGCACTCCGCGGAACGACGGGCCGAGCATTCCCGGCGACGGACTGTTGTACGGCCGATGCTGCATCGTCGGAAACAAGTCCACGAACGCCGGGGTGACCGCATCCCGCGACCCCAGGATGTTCGAGACCGCCGATCCGAAGTTCGGCCAGCCTTCGCGCTGAGCTGTATTCATCGTCCGGCCGGTCAGACTCTGAAAGCTGCTGTGCTCATCGACCTGCCCGACCACGCTGCGAATGATCGCCAACTTGTCCGTGCAGTTCGCCAGCTTCGGCAGCAACTCACCGAGCTGAATCCCCGGCACCTTCGTGTCTATCGGTTTGAACTCGCCACGAATCTCGTCCGGAGCGTCCGGCTTCAAATCGACCGTGTCCTGATGCGCAATTCCTCCGGACAAGTAGACCACAATCACGGACTTGTTCGACGCCGTTGCCGCTCCTGATTTCTCCGCATGCAACAAGCTCGGCAGGGTGAGGCCGCCCCAGGCCAACGAGCCGATCTGCAAAAAACTGCGACGTGACACGCCGTCACAGAAACGAGAGCTGTGAGCCGGATTCGTAAAATAGCGGAGCATCGATCACCTCGTCTGGCGGGAGAATGTGCCTCCCAAACATCGACAAAATAACGCCTTGAACCGCAGGAGCGAAAGCCTTTGTCGAATGTTGACGAGGAGATTGGGGAAGTGCTCAATCTCGATTACAAAGCGGCCATGAACCATTCGCAGACGAACTTCAGCCAACGCCGCCGCTGGGCGACAGATCAAGCCATCAGCTTTCTCATGCAGCAAGGGGTCGAGCATCCGCATGTCCTGTCGCTGGGGGCCGGATTGGTTGATGCCGCCTCGCTGCCCGTAGCCGAAGCCATCCAGGCCGCACAAGAAGTCCTCGCCGACGAGTTACGTGGGCAATCAGCATTGCAGTACGGCACGACGCAAGGTGAGCTGCGGCTGCGACAACATCTGGCCGACTATCAGAACCGGCTCGAACAGACTTCCACGCCGGCCGCGCGGCGTGTTGCTGTCGCCGACGAGATCGTCTGCACGACCGGCTCCCAACAATTGCTCGCGCTGCTGGCCGACGCGCTGTTTGATCCCGGCGACATCTGCCTCGTCGCCGCGCCCACTTATTTTGTGTTTCTCGGAGTGCTCGAAGGAGTCGGAGCACGCGCGATCGCGCTGCCGGCCGACGAACACGGACTGCGGATGGATGCTCTGCAAGCCGAACTACAACGGCTCGAAGCCACTGGCGAGCTGTCGCGTGTGAAGTTGATCTACGTCGTCAGCGAATTCGAGAATCCAACTGGCATCAGTCTCTCGTTGGAACGCCGCGAGCAGGTCGTCGAGATTGCGAAGGCTTGGTCGAAGCGACGCGGAGAGAGAATCTATGTGCTCGAAGACGCGGCCTATCGCGAGCTGCATTACGGTGCGCCAGCCGACGCTGTACCGCGACCGTTAGGGAGCGGCCCGGTATCGCACGCCGTGCGGCCGCTTCCTGACGGTCGCGGTACGGATTTTCCTTTGCCCAGCGTCTGGTCGTTCGACATCGTTGGCGACACGGTCATCCACGCCGGGACATTTTCCAAGAGTTTTTCTCCGGGCTTACGAGTCGGCTTCGGCTTGATGCCTCGCGAGCTGCGTGACGCGGTCAACGACTTGAAAGGCAATCAAGACTTTGGCTCGGCCAATTTCAATCAGCACTTGCTGGCGGAGTTGCTCGGCTCCGGTCGCTTCGCCATTCATGCGGAACAAGTCCGAGCGGCGTATCGGATCAAACGGGACACGATGCTGGCCGCGGCCGACGAGTTCTTCGCCGATCTGCCGGGCGTCTCGTGGGTTCATCCGCACGGCGGCTTGTATGTCTGGATGACTTTGCCGCCGCACATCGCCACGGGCTTCGATTCACCGCTGTTCCGCCGAGCGGTCGATGTCGAGCAAGTGATGTACGTCCCCGGCGAACTCTGCTTCGGCGGCCCGCGCGACGAGCGGCAATGCAACCACATGCGGCTCAGCTTCGGCGTGCAATCGCCCGACGGTCTCCGCGAAGGAATGCGGCGGCTCAGCCAAGCGGTGCGGGCGGTTTTATGAGGCGAGCTATTGGTTGAACTGACATCGCTCGCCCATCTTGTCTTTCAAAAAAGCTCGAAAGGCGGTCATGTCGTCCGCTGTGGAAAACGCACGCTTCGGAATCCAAACATTGCCGCGACCACATTCGAGCCAGAAGTGATTTTCAAACTCGCCTGCGGTGCCGGTCTTCGCAAACGATGTCCAGGGAATCTTCCGAGGATAATACTTGCCCTGCTCGATCAAGATCGACTGGTCGTCGATCGACATCCGATAGGTCGGCGGCTGCGTCGAGAATCGCAAGATTGCTGGGAGCAGCAGCCATTCAGAAATGAACCGTTGGGACACGACGTAGACCGCAAATACCACCTGCGAAGCGAAGATCCAATCCAAGCCGAAGTCGGACAAATGCCGGAAACCGATAAACAGCATGGCCACGGCCAGCAGAATGTGGATCAGCGCGAGAATCCGCGCAAACCTACGCGATCCATTCGCCGCCGTCAGTTGGCGCAAGTCAGCCGCCGTTAGAGTGAGTTCCAGAGAAAGATTCATCTTGGTGTCTAGACCCCGCGCGGTCATCGTCTTTGGGCCCTGTGCCAGCTTCGCACGTCTTCCGGCGACAGATGATACAAGTCGAGCGACGCTCCGATGCGATGCTTCGGATCAAAAAGTTGGAAATACGAAAAGTCGTCACCGGGGTAGACGGCGCGAATTCCGCCGTGGCCGTCACGAGTCCCGCCGGGGAGGCCCATCACGAAGTTCACGCTGACCGCGTGCCAGCCCGCACGCGGTTGCCGAGTCGGTGGATTCTCGTACCGCAGGCCGAGCGATTCGGGTGGCAACGTGCCGAAGTACGCGAGGCTCAGCGGTTCGACTTCCGGATGCTCGGCGACGAATCGTTTTAGTTCGTGCAGGTCTTGGCCCCAGTCGAGATTGGAATCGAGCAGATGAAAACGGCCCCCCTCGGTGCCGTTGGCGAACTCGTTGAAGTACGCCAAGTAATCGGGATGCGCAGGCCACGGATCGAAGATCAACAGCAAGATGCCCACCGCGAGTGGCTGCCAACGAGTCTGTGGCCACTTCGATGCGATCTTGCTGGCGAATAACAGCAGCAACGGAATCGCTGGGAGCACATAGCGAATGCCCAATTGCATTCCAGACGAACTCGCGACGGCGAGCATCAGCACGGCGGGCACCACGCACCACATTCGCCGACGCCACGACGTAGCCGAAGTCGTGAGACTTCGGTCCGAACTCTCACGAGTTCGGCTACGTCGAGAGCATGCTCCGTTCCAGAGCGACTGGATCACCGCCCACAGCAACAACACTTGGATCGAGTGCGGCCACTTGTAGAGCAGCGTCATCAAGTAGTAATGCCCGAATCCGGTCGTGCTCAATTCGCCGTCCAAGAACACCGCATGATCCGATTCCATGACCGCTTTCTGCCGGTCGATGCCGGTGACGTAATCGTGAGGCAGCGGCAACGGCAGCGATCCGAGACGCTGTTGCCATGCGCGAGCCGATTGGCTGGCGAATTGGAAATCGCGCAGTGACGTGCCGGTTCCTCGAAACAAGTACGCGAGGTTCAGGCACAGCCACGCCGAGAGCAGCAACACGCCCCAACGCTGCAATGCCGCGCGGCAAGCCAGCGGCTCGACCGACTCATTCCGCCAGCGTTCGACGCACCACAACCCAACGACCAGTGGCACGAGCAACACGTTCGTGAACTTTGCTGCTTGAGCCAGTCCTAACAGCGAACCTGTGAGTATCGCATTGCCTGTCGTCGGCTTCGCGGTGAATCGCGACGCGGCAAAGAGAACCGCAATCCAAAAGGCGGCTCCACCTGCATCCGTTGTGACGAGCGATCCGTGCGCAAGCACAATCGGCTCCCGCGACCATAACCACGTCACGAGACACGCGGCCCATGGCCCATGCCACTCCCACGCCCAGCGCGCGAGCAACGCGCCGGCCGCGATCGTCAGCAGAATGATCGGCAGCCGCGCGAGCACGACGTAACGATCAAAGTGCTCGCGGTTCGCTGCCAAAAATTCGTCACCGAAGCGATTCAAGTCCGTCGTTGGTTCCGTGCGTGGCGAATCGGCCGACGTGAAGAGCAACGGCCACGTCGCCCACATTCGCAGCAGCGGCGGGTTGCTCGGCTCGAAATCGAATCGTCCCGTCTTCCAATTCAGCAGGCCGACCGGGATGTGCCAGTATTCGTCGTGCGTCAGTGTCAGCCGTGCTGCCGTCAGCGTCATCACGATCGCTTGGACCGCGAGCAGCACCGCAATGGCGATCACGAACCGTTTCGCTGGCATCAATTCGCCTTCCGACGTGCTCCGGCCGAATGCCGTTTGCCGAGAGCCGATGGCCGATTTCAGTTTCTCCGAAAAACTGAAATCGGCCGACGGCGTTCGGCTTACGGCCATCGGCCGGCGACAGACTCACAAGGAATACGTCACAAATGGATTCTCGCAGGGATTGCCGAGCGTGACATGCAGACGGCGCTGTTCTGGTTCGGCGATCAACGCGGCGACGGTCTTGCCGGACGGGCCGAGCATCGGTCCTTCCGGCCCCACGTGTGAGTGCCGGCAGATGCTGACCGGGTGCCCGTCGTGATCGGCGAGGAATCGTTTCACGTCGTCCAACTCGATCGAACCGAATTTGCTGTCGATGAGCGATCGCATTCGATCGAGTCGCGGAAATGAATCGGCCAAGCTGAGACGGAAGTTGGCGTCGCAGGCATGTTCCGAACAGAGGTAGTGATTTGAGTGGACGAGGAAACGATCCTGTAACTCCGGGACGAACGGCCCGTCGCTGGTCAATTCGACGTCGAGGACTGCTCCGCTGCCATCCGCCAGCATGTAGTTGCCATTCGAGCAAACCGGAAACTCGCGCATCAGTTGCAGCACTCCGCGCAGCGAAGTCTGTTCGAGGATCAATCGCTTGAGCGGGTAATGCGACAACGCGAACTTCCAAGCTGGGCCGCCTCCGAGCGCGTTCGCGAAGTGCGCGACGCCATGCTCGTTGATGCCGTGGTAGCCGAGCATTCCGCCGAAGGTCCACATCAGCATCGCTGGCTTGTTGGTCGGCCGCAGTTTCAGCACATAGCCAAAGCGTTCGAGTTCGGGAGGATTGTCGCTCGTCTGCCCGATGAACGTTCCGCCGGTCGCTGTACTGCGTGGGCCGATGGCGAACGTCGTACAAGCTCCGTCGCTGACTTGAGCCAACTCGCCGCGGAGTTGAGCCACCAGCGCATCGGCCAAGGTCAGCCTCGCTCCTTCCGCGAGTCCCGCCGCTTCTGCCAACTGTTCGGGACAGAACTTCTCGAACAGCGGCTGGAATCGCAACGCTCGCTGCCGCAGTTGTTCGCGCGAGAGTTTCAGCGACTCGGCGAGGAATTCCAGGTAGCCGTGGATTTGTTCGGCCGCCTGCTCGCCGTGCTGCCGGCCGAGTTCAATTGGCTCACCCTGTGCTTCAAAGAATGGGTATTGCTCAGACATTTTGGTTCCTGAAAAGTTCGGCAGAGTCTCGAATCAGCCGAGTCGTTTTCTCCGGCTGATGGCTGTTGGCTGAAAGCGGATGGCTGTTATCCTCGAACCCGTAACGAGGGAAGTGTGATAACAGTTTTCGGCCATCCGCCGACAGCCATCAGCGGGCTAACTTTGAAGGAGTCTTCGATGTTCCGAATGAGAGCCTGGCACAAATGCGGCCTGTTGTTGTCGGCGTCGGTGATTTTGACAATCGTCCTGTGCCAACCGGCGAGGGCCTGGAATGACGCCGGGCACATGGTTGTCGCCAGGATCGCCTGGTTGCGACTGACCGAATCGCAACGTGAAGCGGTCTTCGCTCGGATGAAGGCGCATCCGCATTTTGAGACATCGCTCATCTCCAATCGTCCCGATCACGCGACCGAAGCCGAGTGGGCGTTCCTGCGTGCCTCCACTTGGTCCGATTACATCCGGCCTCCGAAGTCGATGTCGAAAGAGAAGGTTGCCGAACACGCGAAGTACAAGTTTCATCGAGGCGTCTGGCACTACGTCAATTTCCCGTACCACTCCGGCCAGAAGGAGTCGGCGTTGCCTCGCGAGGCGTTGCCGAACGAGACCAACATCATCCCGCAGATTGAACAGAGCCTGGACGTGTTACGCGGCAAGACCAAGCACGATCCCGGAGCGGTCCCCGGCCTGTCGGCCGAAGCCAATGCCGCCGTGCGATTCTGCTGGCTGTTCCATCTGGTCGGCGACTTGCATCAGCCGATGCACTCGGTCGCGCTCGTCGATCCAAAGTTGTTTCCCGAAGGAGATCACGGCGATCAAGGAGGCAATCTGCTGGCGATCCGCCGTTCCGAATCCGACAAGCCGATGCGCCTGCACGCCTGCTGGGACGGCATGTTGAGCTCCGATTCGCGATTCGATTCCGTCTGCAAATTGGCCGACGAACTGACCCACGATCCGTCGCTCGCGCCGGAGAAGTTCCCTGAACTGAAGGAGCATCTCCAAGTCCGCGACTGGGCGGCCGAGAGCTATTTGTTGGCGAAGACTCACATTTATCGCGACGGCCAATTCCCACACGTCCGCTATGCGGACGTTGAGTCCCGCAAGGTTTCGGCCGCAGACGTCCCCGCACTCTCCGAAGACCAGTCCGTGCAATCGCAGATCATCGCTCGTCGTCGTGTCACGCTCGCAGGCTACCGTCTGGCCGAGGCGTTGAAATCGACCTCGATTCGACCTTGAGACGATGAGTTAAGGCCAAGTGCCGAGTACTCGTCTCCGGCGGCTGCAACTGCCCGAAAAAGAAAACAATCCGCGTGACAAACACCGAGGCTCCGGCCCTTTCCTGGTAGGACATCCTCATTCGCGGAGTCATGCCATGTCAGCGTCCGAACCGAATCGCCCCGATTTGCCGCCTCGCACGCCGAGCCGTGAAGAATTGGCCGTCGCTCCCACTCAGGCTCTACGACCTGACGAGCCTCCGTCTGAGCTGGCGAATCTGCTCGACGAATACCTCGCGGAGCTACAATCCGGCCGGCAGCCGGATCGCGTGAAGCTCTTGGCCGAGCATCCCGAACTCGCCACACAACTCGAACAGTGTCTCTCCGGCATCGAGTTCATTCATCGCGCTTCGGGGCCGGCGATGAAGTCGGGAATGCCGACGCAACTCGGCGACTTCCGCATCGTCCGCGAGGTGGGTCGCGGCGGCATGGGAGTCGTCTACGAAGCCGAACAGGTTTCGCTCAAGCGCCGCGTCGCCTTGAAAGTACTGCGCTTCGGAGCGGCCTCGGACACCGAGGCGATGCAACGCTTCCAGCGCGAGGCGGAGACCGTCGCGACGCTGCATCACACGAACATCGTCCCGATCTTCGCCATCGGCTGCGAGAACGGTGTGAACTACTACGCGATGCAGTTCATCGAAGGGCGAAGTTTGGCCAATGTAGACGAGTCACTCCGTGACTCGAATTCGGGTCACGGAGTGACCCGTCTACAATGTGCCGTCGCCGATGTTGCCAACTGGGGCCTGCAAGCGGCGGAGGCACTCGCGCACGCGCACCAGCGCGGGGTCATTCATCGCGACATCAAGCCGTCGAATTTGATTCTCGATCCCGACGGCCGGATTTGGCTGACTGACTTCGGACTCGCGAAGCGGATGGACGATGTTTCGCTCAGCATGGCCGGAGCGATTCTCGGCACGCCGCGATACATGAGTCCCGAACAAGCGGCCGCGTCTAAGAACCCGGTCGATCATCGAACGGACATCTACAGTCTCGGCGCGACGTTGTACGAATTGGCGACCGGCCGGCCGTTGTTCGAGGGTGATTCGCCGCACTTGGTCATCACGCAGATTCTCACGACGGAACCGCCGGCACCGCGCGTTGTCTGTCCGGGCCTGCATCGTGACTTCGAGACGATCATTTTGAAATGCCTCGCGAAGGAACCGGAGCGGCGATACGCGACGGCTCAGGCATTGGCCGATGACTTGCGCGCGTTCGTCGAAGGCCGCGCGATCAGGGCTAGACGTTCGACGTTGGCTGAGCAAGCCGCTCGGTGGTTCAAGCAGCAGAAACGGAGCGTCGGGATCGCGGCAGTGACGGTGGCGGCGACGATCTTCGTGGTCATCGGCAGCCTGATTGCGTGGCAGATGCACGGGCAGGCGAAGCTCGGATATCTGACGCTCAACACTCCGCGCGATGGAAATGAGCGGGCCGAAGTCGCGGAGGTTCTGACGCTGGATGACCAGCCGGTCGGCTCACTGTTCACGTTGCCGACGAAAGAACCGCTCGCATTGCCGGAGGGAGCGTATCGGCTGCGGCTCACTGCGCCGTCGAAGGTCAGCCAGACGTATTTGTTCGACATCGCCGCCGGAGCACAGCAGACGCACGACGTCGGATTGGTGAACGAGACGGTTGGCTACGCGGTCCCGCTGCGCTCACCAGTGGGAGTAGAAGTGAGCGGCACGGCGCTAGCCGCCGGTCGGCGTGAATTACCGGCGGCTAGCGCCGTGCCGCTCACGACCGCCGAGCCACGTCTCTTCGTCGGACCTCAAGACAGCAGCAAGCCGACGTTGCGGTGTTATTCCATCGCGTCGCAACTGCAGCAACACACCGTTCAGGAGGGATCGTCAATTAACGTCGTTCGGAGCACCGAGCCGACGCCGTTGTGGGAAGCCGACTGGCGGCTCGAAGCGCCGGACATCGTGTCGTTCTTGAAGCTGCCGGCGGATCGCGAGACGTGGAAAGTGTTGCCGGCGCAATGGGACGTGTTTGCGTGGCAGCAGGTGTTGGCGTGGTTCGATCCGTCGTGGTTTCGGAGTGGCTCGCCGCCGAAGGTCATGCAGCCGGCACGCGATCTGAATGGCGATGGCGTTGATGATGTGATTTGGTCCGCGCCGAAGTTGGCGAACACAGCCCCCGGAGCATTTGGTCCGGGGCCGTTGACTCCGAAAGCCGCGGTGCTGGTCGCCGCTTCGGGAAAAGACGGCAAACCGTTGTGGTGGTTTCGGCCGCAGGATTCGAAGGGCGCGGCGTGCCGATTGGGGACGGCTCCGGTTTGGAGCGGCGACGTCATCGTTTCCGTAGTGCGTTCGGTCCACGATACGGACTCGCGGATCGAGGCCGTGTCGCCGAACACAGGCGAGTCACTGTGGCGACACAACGCCGGAACGGTTGGCTGGTCGTGGCTGACGACGGCGACGATCGACGGGACGCCGAGCGTCATCGCGATCATTCAAGATCGGCTGTTTGTGCTCGATGCGGCCACGGGCGAACCGAAGCTGGGCACGCCCGGATATCTGGATTGGAGCGAGTCGGGCAAGATCGTCGTGAAGCCGGAAGACAGCACGGGGCTTCACAAGGGGACGGTGCTGCTGGCCGACGTGCGATTCGCGGACCTCGATGCCGACGGCGTGCCGGAAGTGTTGTTGTCGGTTTTCTTCGAGGATCGTCGAGTGGATGTCGTCGCGTTGTCGTTGGCTCGGCGCGATGCGTTGTGGCAGGTCGCGTCGAGCGTCAACGTCGGGCCGAATGATCCGTTTCAAGGTTCGTTGCCGTGGCAGTTCGTCGCGGACCTGGATGGCGATGATCGCCCCGAAGTCGTCCTGCCAAATCACAGCGGCGGTGGCGCTCAGTCATGGACCGGCTGCCGAGTGCTCAATGGCGCGACGGGCGAGCTGCGCTGGGAGCGGCGTTTTCCTGTGCATCGCGGCGGCGGCAATTTTCGACTTCCGGCCGATCAATACACGGTTGGTCCAGACCTCGACGACGACGGGCAGCGCGAGTTGGTGAGGGTCTCGGTGCGCAGCGAATTTCGCCCCCGTACAGTCGGTCAGAATGCGATCTATCATTACGAAGAGTTTACCCTGTACGTCGATTGCTTCTCTGGCCGCGATGGCCGAAGTGTGTGGTGGCAGCGGATTCCATTCGGTTCGTCCGAGTTGTCACGCTGGACCGGGACACCGGAGACGCCGATCTGGTGGGGCGAAAGTAGCCCGGTCGCTCCGCGACCGGAAAGCCGAATGGCCGCAGACTCGCAATCGTCAAGTCAGGCATCGAAGTCGCTCAACCGTTCGGCAGTCCTGTCGCGGAACGACAGGGCTACGTTGCCCCGACTCGTGCTGCCAGTGCGGCGTCATGCGGATCAAGGGGGCGATGGGATCGGCAATGCCAGTGCGAGGTTACTGTTCGTCCTCTCAGCCGAAACCGGTCGCGTCGAACACTCCGCCGAGAACCTCGCGTTGCCGCAGCTTGTCGATTGGAACAACGATGGGCTGGACGATCTCGCGGTGTTCGTGCCGGACGATCCGCAAGAGTTTGCGAATGCGCACAACTGGCCCTACAAGCCGATCGGCAAGTTCGTCGTGCTGCGCGGGTCGCCGCCGGAAGCGTTTCGGCGGCTCGACCGTTGGACCGAGGAGCAAGACTTCGATGGCGACGGCATCGCCGAGATGTCGAAGCGACACGATGGCAGCATGGGCCGCATGGGTGACTACGCGGTGTTGATCGCGTCGGGGCGCGACGGCCGGCTCATGTCGAAATGGAAAACCGAATGGCCGGAGACGCCGCGTCACTTCACCGTTGGCAACGTGCAATCGTTCCCGCCGCCGCTGGGTGATTTCGATGGCGATGGGTTGGCGGACTTGCTGATCACTCGCGATGGCGCGTTTCAAGAGTTTTGGGATTGGGAATCCAACCCCCGGCCGATCGTCGAGACCGGAAGAAGTCCGCTGCTGATGCAAGCGATCTCCAGCAAGACCGGGCGACGCGTGTGGGGCGGCGGCGAGTTCACGGTGCCCGATGCGTTTCGTCCGACTTCGGCCGATGTGAATTCCGGGCCGTGGCTAACGATGCGGCACAATCGAATCGAGCCGCGATTGACGCAAGCCGTGGATCTCGATGCCGACGGCCGGCCCGAAGTGCTGCAAATGGTGCGACTGGTCGGTTATGCCTCGTCGGGACAGCCCGGTGGTGGTGCGTTGAGCGAGCGTCAGGAACCGTTCGTCGCGCTGATTGATGGCCACTCGGGAACTGTCCGCTGGTTTGAGTCGGTGACGGCCATCATGACCGGCGAGCAATTGGCGGCGAAGTTCGGTCTTCCGGACTTCATCAAGGGTGGAGGCACCCACGCGCCCGGTTTGGATCACCTGCGGATCGACGCCTCGACCGATCTCAACGGCGACGGCACACGCGACCTCGTGCTGACCATGCCACAACAGTTACAGCAAGGCTCGTGGTTGCAAATGGTGCAAGTTCACAGCGGCAGCGATGGGAAGGTGCTGTGGGGACCGAAGCCGCTCGAAGGGGAGAACTTCAACAACAACGATTTCAACCCGCCGATCATCAGCGACCTGGACGGCGACGGCCGCCCCGAACTCGTGCTGATGGCCTCGAAGCAACCACACGTCACCGTCCTGCGCGGCGATACCGGCGAGCAACTCTGGACGTGGAAAGGCTCGCAACCACCAAACTTCGCCACGCCCGGGATTGCGGTCGTGGCGAGTAGGTTGGGACTCCGTCCCGACCCTGCTTCGTCGGCTAAACCAGATCGAACGGTCGGGACGGAGTCCCAACCTACGAAACGCTGCGTTGCTGTCGCCTTCAACGAAACCGGGTCGCAATGGGACATCGCGCTGCTCGATCATGAGGGCCAGCTCATCGAGCGAGTGCCGGCGGCATCGAATCAACTCTGGTCGCACGACCTCGATGGCGACGGCAGCGAAGAATTGTTGCGGTATGTGGATACCAAACTCACGGCGAGCCGGGGCCTGCACGACGTGTTATGGACGTGGTCTCGGCCCGCTTCCGACTACGGTTGGGTTTCGCGGTTCGAGCGAACGGCGGACGGCCGCGCAATCGTCGTGACGGCCAGCCTTGATTCGGTGACGTTGCTCGACGGCCCGACCGGCAAACCGCTCGGCCGCACGTTCAAGAGCACGAACACCTCGCTGCATGAGAACGGACGGCTGGTGGACCTCAACCACGCGAACATCGCGACGCCGTTTGAAAACTCGCGTCTCTTGACCCGCGTCGGCGACGGCCCGCTGGCGCTCGGCCACATCGTCTCGCGAGCCGTGCTGCCGACGGATGACGATGGGCGGTATCAACGTAGCCCTGTCGCTCCGCGACAGGAAAGCCGAACAGGAACCGACTCTCAATCGTCAACGTTGCCGTCATCGAAGCCGTTCGACCACTCGGCTGACCTGTCGCGGAGCGACAGGGCTACGATTGAAGACCCGCGACTGGTACTCAACCTGCCGTGGGTGTCGTCGATGGGTGGATTGACGTCAGCGACATTCTGGAGCCTCTTGCTGGTGCAGGTCACGCGAGCCGTCGTGTTGTCGCTGGTGATCTTGCTGATCCCGTACTGGCTGATCCGAGCGGCGGTGCGTCGCCGTGATCTCGGCCGCTGGCGCAGCATGTTGATCGTCACCGGTTTGGCTGTCCTGACGTTCGGGATCATCGCGCTGCGGTTTCTGTCACGCGATCCACAAGGCGATCTGCCGCTCGGCCCGTTGCTCGCGATGTCCGTGGGAGGCTTGGCGCTTCTGGCCTGGCCCCGTGCGTTGCTGAGCAGCCTCTTTCGTGGTGACTGGCGGCGAGTGCGCTGGCTGCTGGGCGGCACTTTGGCCGCGTCGATTGCGTTGGCCGCAATTGTTTTGTCGGTCGCGTCGCAGTGGAAGTCGCCCGAACAGCATTACTCGTGGCAGCGCTGGTGGCTCATCCTGCTTCTCGGAGCGTTTGCCGTTGGCATGTTGATGGTCTTGTGGCAAGGCATCGGACCCGCAGTGACTTGGCTGTGGAAGAGAATCCGGCGGAGCTCCGCTAAAGTGGTGACGCAATGACGATGCTGTTCCCAACTCGCGGTCGGAGGTGTCCGATGGCCTGGCTCGCGCGTCTGATTTCGGTACTCATGCTACTGGGCGTAACGGGGTTTTGTGTGTTCGGATTCCTGGCGACGTTCGAGCCGCTCCCCGCCACGACTCAATGGACTTGGCGAGCGATCTACAGCGTCGTGGGAATCGCGTCGCTGGCCGGCGTTGCGGTCTCGCTACGCGGTTCGCGCGACAGAGACTTGGGGTCGTGATGCCGGAGCATTCGTTTGCGGAACAACTTGATCTGGCTCGCCACGGCAATATCCCCGCGCAGGGCGACTTGCTGCGCCGGTTCGAGCCGTGGCTGCGATTGCTCGCGCGAGTGCAACTCGAAAGCCGCTTCGCCGCGAAGTTCGATGCGTCCGACGTCGTGCAGCAAACGCTGCTCGAAGCGATCAAAGCCTTCCCGCAATTTCGCGGCTCGACCGAAGCGGAACTGACCGCGTGGCTGCGGCAGATTCTGGCTCACGCGTTGGCACACGAATTTCGCCGCTATCGAGGAACGGCCAAGCGGGACATCGCTCAAGAAGTTTCGCTGGATGCCGCGCTCGCGCAGTCTTCGCAGCAACTCGGTTCGCTGCTGGCCGAATCGGGACCGTCCCCCAGTCAACAGGCCGCGCGGCGAGAGTTGGATGTGCTGCTGGCCGATGTGCTGGCGCGGTTGCCGAACGACTATCGAGACGTGCTGATTTTCCGGCATCTCGAAAACTTGTCTCACGACGAGATCGCCGCGCGAATGAACCGCTCGCCCGGAGCCGTCCGCATGTTGTGGGTCCGAGCGTTGGCCGCGCTGCGTGAAGCGTGTGGCCAAGAACTCGTGGACCCTCGCGCCGGCTCGCGATAGATTGCGCCCGTAGGTCAGGCTTTCCAGCCTGACCCGAATGGCCAAAGACGTCGCTCGCTCACCGGGTCAGCCTGGAAAGGCTGACCTACGCCGGACTTCACAAATGCCGACACGCCTCATCACGATCCTGAGTGTCATGCTCGTGTCAGCATTCTTGGCCACATTCGCCGAGGAATCGACACCGACGGAGAAGTCGAGCCATTGGGCGTTTCAACCGTTGCGAACACCAACGCTGCCGGTCGTGAAAGAAGCCGCGCGAGTTCGTTCTCCCGTCGATCGCTTTGTATTGGCAAAACTCGAAGAGCAAGGTTTGTCGCTGAGTCCGGAAGCGGACAAGCCGACGCTGATTCGCCGAGTCGCCTTCGATCTGACCGGCCTGCCGCCGACACCGAGCGAGCTCGCGGAATTCGTGGCGGACCAATCTCCTGATGCTTACGAACGGATGGTGGAGCGTTATCTCGCCTCGCCGCATTACGGAGAGCGGTGGGGCAAGTGGTGGCTGGATGTCGCCGGCTATGCGGACTCGAACGGTTATTTCAATGCCGACTCGGATCGTCCGCTGGCGTACCGCTATCGCGATTACGTGATTCGTGCGATGAACGCCGACAAGCCGTTCGATCAATTCATCCGCGAGCAAATCGCCGGCGACGAACTCAGCGGCTTCGATTCCAAGCAGCACGAACGGCACGCAACGCCGGAGATGATCGACCTGCTCGAAGCGACACACTTCCTCCGCAACAGCCCAGACGGATCGGGAGAGAGTGACGGCAATCCCGAAGAGGTCATGATCGACCGTTACTTCGCGCTGGAAGGTGCTCAGCAGATTCTGTCGTCGTCGCTGCTGGGTCTGACGATTCAGTGCGCGAAGTGCCACGACCACAAGTTCGAGCCGATCACGCAGCGCGAGTTCTATCAACTGCAGGCGTACCTGCATCCCGTCTTCAACATGCAGAAGTGGCTCAAGCCGAACGAGCGCTTCACGCACGCCGCGCTCCCCGGCGAGGTCGAAGCGTGGGAAGCTCAGCAGCGTGAAGCAGAAACGCGCGTCGCCGCGCTGCGATCCGAATTCACCCGTTGGCTGCGTGAGCATCGTCCGGTCGCCGGTGTCTTGTTCGCTGACGACTTCGAAGGCCCCGAAGCGAACTTCCTCGCGAACTGGTCGAACACCGCTCCGGGCGATGATGCTCCCGGTGGAACGGGAGTTGTGATGCTGACGGCGATCGGCGCGGGTCTCCCGACCCCGCCGAAGGTCGACGCCCCCGCAGCCGTCCGCGCCAACGGCACGCTGCGGATCATCGAAGGGGGACCGTCTGGCGACAAATGGATCTCGACCAAGCGGTCTTTCGATTGGACACCGAATGAACCGGGCGAATGGATTCAGGCGACGTTCGATCTACTCGACAACAAAGTCAGCACCGATGACAAGCCTGCCGAGCGGGTCGCGTTCTTCCTCGCACTGCACGACTTTAATGACAACAGCTCGACTGCGGGTGGCAACATTTTGATCGACGGCAATCCGGCGGGCGGAGCGGCGGTGCATCTCGATTATCCCGGCACCGATCAGTCGCATCGCGGCGTGATCGGCAAGAGCGGCTACGCTCCGGGACGCAACTTCGGCGTGCGGGTCACGAACCTCGACGGCAAGAAATTCAAACTCGAACAACTCGTCGATTGGCTGCCGGAAGAGCGCACGCTGGACCTGACGGCCGAGGACTTGCCGGACGGCGGCTTCGGCTTCGAATTCTGCTGCAACCGCAGCTTCATTGTGGACAACGTCACGGTCGAATCCTCGACCGGCAACACTCAGGACGAAGCCGCTCAAGCCGCGTTGAAAACATTCCGCACCGAGTACGAATCGCGACGCAAGATGCTGGCCGATGCGGTGGCCGAAGTTCAGAAGCGTCAGACCGCACGCCCCGGCAAGATCGCCTGGGCCAGTGACGTCGCCGCCGAACCGCCTAACGTGCCGATCCTGTTGCGCGGCAACGTGACGACTCCAGGAGAGTTCGTGCAGCCCGCGCCACTGCGAGTGATCGCGCGAAACGTGGAGCACGTTTCCAACGTGCCCGTCACAACCACCGGCCGCCGCACCGCACTCGCCGACTGGCTCACACACGGTGAGGCCTCATCCGCGTTGATGGCTCGAGTTCAAGTCAATCGACTGTGGGAGCGTCATTTCGGTCGCGGACTGGTGACAACACTCGACAATCTCGGAGTCAGCGGCGCAGCTCCGTCGCATCCTGAGTTGTTGGAATGGCTCGCAGCGGAGTTCGTGAATTCCAAATCTCAAATCTCAAATTTGAAATCTCAAATTTCAGATTTCAAATCTCTCAAACATCTGCATCGCGAGATCCTGCATTCCGCAACCTATCGTCAATCGAGCCAGCTCAACGAACCAGCGTTCGCGGCCGATCCCGACAATCGGCTGCTGTGGCGTCAGCCGGTGCGGCGATTGGACGCCGAGTCGATTCGGGACGGAATGCTGTTCGTCAGCGGTTCGCTGGAACGAAGACTCGGCGGGCCGTATGTGGCGACTCAACGCAGCAGCGCGGCCGAGGTGGTCGTGAATGACGACCATCCCGGTGCCCATCGGCGTTCGGTCTACTTGCAGCAGCGACGCACCCAGACGCTGAGCATGTTGAATCTGTTCGACGCTCCGGCCGTGACGTTCAACTGCGTGCAGCGACCGACGACGACGATGCCGCTGCAATCGCTCAGCCAATTGAATTCCGAGTTCGCGTTGGCTCGTGCAAGCGACCTCGCGCGGCGATTGGAGCGAGAGGCTCCGCCCAATCCCCGTCTCCGTGCGCGATTGGCGTTTGAACTCGCAACGGGACACGCGCCCTCGGACGTTGAGTTGCGATCGTCGCTGGCATTCATTGAAGAGCAAAGCCGTGCCTACGAACCGGCGGAGAATGCGTCGCGGCGTGCCTGGACCGACTTCTGCCAAATGCTGCTGTCGTCGAACGGTTTTTTGTACGTCGAATAGAAACGAATTCGACTGTCTGACATTCACATTGAAGACCCCATCCGGCTTGCCCGGATGGTGAAAAAGATGGAGAGCTAAGAAGCAAGTCCCCACCAATGCCCTCCAACTCTCCCGTTCCTCCGCCGAAGGCGGAGGAACGGGAGAGTTGGAGGGGGTACGACATTTACTAGCTCACCATCTGCTTCACCAACGGCACGAGGCCGTTGGGGTCCAAAGTACGACCGTCGAACTAATCAAACAACCCGCTGACGGATTCGTTGCGATGGATTCGGCGGATGGCTTCGCCGAGCAGGGGGGCCACGGTGACTTGTCGCAGGTTGGGCAGCCGTTTTTCTTCGGCGATCGGCAACGTGTTGGTGACGACGATCTCTTTGACCGGAGCCTCCCGCAATCGGCTGACGGCGGGGCCGCACAACACGGCGTGAGTTGCTCCGATGTAAATCTCCGCGGCCCCGTGCGCCTTCACGACGTTGGCCGCGCCGACGATCGAGCCGGCGGTGGTGATCATGTCGTCGAAGATCAGCGCGACCTTGCCGTCGATCGGGCCGCCGATCAGGTTGGCTTGCTTCGTCTCGGTCGCGCTGTAGCGGCGCTTATCGACGATCGCCAAAGAGCCGCCGATGTTCTCCTGGTGCTGCAACGAGCGTTTGATGCTCCCTTCGTCCGGGCTGATGATGACCAGCTTGTCTTGCGGAATCTTCAACGACTGGAAGTAGCCATCAAGCGTCTTGGCGGCATACAGGTGATCGACGGGACAATCGAAGAAACCTTGAATCTGCGCGGCGTGCAGATCGACACAGAGCACGCGGTCGGCTCCGGCCTTCGTCAACAGATTCGCGACCAGCTTGGAGGTGATCGGCACTCGGCCGGCGTCTTTGCGATCTTGCCGAGCGTATCCGAAATACGGGATGACGGCGGTGATCCGTTCGGCACTGGCTCGCAGGCAAGCGTCGATCAGGATCAACAATTCCATCAAGTTGTCGTTGGCCGGGGGGCCGGTCGGCTCGATCAAGAACACGTCCCGGCCGCGAATGTTGTGCTCCAACTGCACGAAGATTTCGCCGTCCGGGAAGTTGGTGATCCCGCACGGGCCAAGCGTCAAGCCGAGATAGTCGGCGATCTCTTGAGCGAGTTGGCGGTGTGCTCGTCCGCTGATTAGCGTGAGATGGTCGTACATGCGCGAGATCGCTCCGGTCGCGAAGAGAAGTGGACTCGGCAGCGGCCGAGCAGGGAGAGGACGGCGGCATTTCTGTCGTCGCGCGCGCGCATTGTCAAGCCGCTGGTCGTGCCCCGATTCAGCGGGTCGGGCTCGCTCGTTCGACCCCATGAATGGGGTCACTACGCGTGCCACAACTCAGAATTGATCAATCACCAAAACTCGATTCAGCCTGTCTTCATCCGTGTGCGAGTTCCAATCCGTGTGCGAAGCGTGTTTGAAACTCGAAGAACGCACTTCGCACACGGATCGGAACGCCCACACGGATCAATCCATTCGAAGATTTGATTCCCTGGTGAGTTCTCAATTCCGATTTGTGGCACGAGCGCCGGGCAATACGTCGATGTCGATCCCCATCTGTATCGCGGCCGGGAGCGGCGCGTCGCAGGACTTCAACTGTGAATCGTGCGGACTTGGAGACGCTGGGCCGTTGAACTCGAACGAGCCGGCGACGAGGCCATCAATGTCGAGTCGCGATTCGTCCACCGGCGTCCGCCGGCCGTTGACCGAATCGACTCGGACAATGACGTCGATGTCCGGTGGAACGAGCATTCCCGTCAACTGCCAGTCGATGGCGGACGGCCAATTCGGTGGCAGTCGTCCCGTCATCCACGCAATCAACGCCGGGTGAGCGGCTTCCGCGGAAGAAACTTGCGCGACACGAGCGAGATCCACAACACACCCCGTCGCCGTCAGTCTCAGTCGGCTGAGTGGCGCGTTCGCAGAAGCCGGCCAACAGCGAAGTAGCGGGCCGGTCTCTCGCAGAGTGACTCGGCGCAGATCGCAGAGCCAATCGGAACGGCCAGTATCAGAGACTTGAATGAAATCACCACCACCGACTTTCAGCACATTCTCAGCCGCGAACTTCTGCGGAGGGATTTGCAGATAAACCGCAGGGCCAGTTCCGGTCAGCACGACGTCGCGCAGCGTGACGCGCGTCTCGCGCGGAGGACTCGTTTCATTAGGTCGCCAGGCCATCGCGGCTCCTGGGCGATGCGTGCCGGAGACTTCCTCGTCACCTTGTTCAAAGCGGCTGTGAATGATCTCCAAGTGTTGGCAATCCGCAATCAGCAACGTCGGCGGACGATCCACGGCGGAAGACTGCCGCACGAAACGCACATGACTCAACTGGATTCGCTCGGCCCACAGCGACAACGCTTGTTGGGTGATGACGATCTCGGCGGGATCGATCGCATCGCCAATGATCTGCAATGAGTCGCTGCCCGCGACTTCTTCCGCGAGATAGCGACCACCCGGCGCGAGCACGATGCGGCCAGACGCATCGGGTGCCGGCAGCGGTTGAGGTTCCACGAACTGTGATTCGCGATGAACTTCACGAGTCGTGATTTCTGGCGACACGTTCGCTGGCGGCCGTGCGAGCGACAGGACGAAGGTGCGCGCCCCTTGATCCATCAGCGACAGTGCGGCCCCCGTCAGCACAAAGATCACGGCGACCGTCAGCGGCCAGCGCGAGCCCGATTCCACCGACTGACGACGCGGAGTCGAACGATCAAATTCCCCTCGAAACACCGCGAGACGCCGCCGCCCTGCACGAGTCGGCCGGCCAAAATCTGAGGCCGCCTCACGCAGCGTGCGCGGTCGAGCGGCGGGATTGATCGCCGTCCAACGCAGAAGGGTTTCCGCCAGCCAGTCCGGCGCGTCAGGCACCCATTCGCGCACGTCGTTGATCGGTTGCGTTTGGTGAGCCGCGACTTTCGCCAGTGCGTCTCCCGCCGCAAACGGCGGCCGTCCCGCGAGCAGATGCCACAGTAAGCAGCCCAGCGCGTACAAGTCGCTCACGCTGGACGGCGGAAGCCCGGCGGAGATGCGCTCCGGAGCCAACCCGTCACAGCGATCTGCCGCACGGATCGTGTGAAACGTGAACTGCGGCCGGAGTTCCGAGACCAATCCACCATCCACCAGCACGGCCTGTCCCTGCGGGGTGATGCGGACATTGGTCAATGAAACGTCGCCGTGAACAAGGCCGCGCGCTTCCAGCGCCGCGAGACCATCAAGCAATTGCCGGCCGATCTCCACGACCATCGAAACTGGAAAGCGACCGCGTCGGACGAGTAACTCCGCCAGATGCGGTCCGCGCACATGGGGACTGATCGTGACTTGTCGCCAATCGCCAGAAGCAGGCCACTCGACGATCTGAGTCGCTTGCGGCAACACGATTGCCGGATGCTCAACCCTGGCCGCGGCCGAAACCAACTTCGCTAATCGCTCGCTCTGAGGCCGAAGCAGTTCGGGAGCGGCGGCTGTCAGTTTCAACACGCAGACTTCTTCGGCATCGCGCCGCCGCGCCAGAAATGTTTCGGCGGTCGCGGTGCCGCCCAAGCGTTCCAGCAACAGACAGGGGCCGACTTGCAGACGTTCCCCTTGCGACGCTTCCAAACACTGTCCTTGAAAGGCGGTCAGCCGCTGCGACTGCACCAGCGCGTCGATCCAGATCGAATCGAACGCGGGCAAGTCATGAGTCAGCCGCCGGACATAGCCTCGGCAACGCCGCAGATCGCGCGGCGAGCAAAGCCGCAACGACGAGAGCGTTTTCAGCAATGAAGTGGAGGGAGGCTCAAGCACTCGGACATCCTTGAACGAATCTTGGCAAGCGGGGCGGCGTCAGCCCCCCAGCACTCAATTTGGAAGGTACCAGGCACATTCCATGTGCCGTCAGCCTGAGTAACGCCGACGGCACATGGAATGTGCCTGCTACATTGACGCCAGCCCGCTCGCCTTGTGATTGGGCGCGGCGTTATCTCACATCCCCGAAAGCTCAACAAGACGGGAGTTCCGTGGGCAAACTGAGGCTCTCTTCTTACGATGCCAGCGATTCCGCTTCGCCTGTGAACAGCGGCCTTAAACAACAGCCAGGAGTGCTCGTGATGTCCGAACGCTGGATCGCCGACCGGATGCATCTGATCGACGCGTCAGGAATTCGAAAGGTGTTTGACCTCGCGGCGAGCATGAAAGACCCGATCAACCTCAGCATCGGGCAACCGCACTTCGACACTCCGGCTCCGATCAAAGAGGCGCTCTTCGCGGCGGTGAATTCCGGCAAGAACGCCTACAGTCAGACGCAAGGCATCGCGCCGCTGCTCCAAAAGCTGCAAGCTCAGGTCGATGCCGAGTTCCAGCATTCCGATCGCAAGGTCTTCGTCACCAGCGGGACCAGCGGCGGCTTGATGCTCGCGTTGCTGGCGCTCGTCAATCCGGGGGACGAGGTCATCGCCTTCGATCCGTACTTCGTCATGTACAAGCACCTGACGACGGTGGCCGGCGGCAAGATCGTGCCGATCAGCACTTATCCCGACTTTCGGCTGGACGTGTCCAAAGTCCGCGCCGCGATCACACCCCGCACGAAAGTCATCCTCTGCAACAGCCCCTGCAACCCGACTGGCTACGTCGCCAGTGAACCCGAATTACGCGCCCTCGCCGAACTGGCGGCCGAGCACGATATCGCGCTCATCAGCGACGAAATCTATCGTGCCTTCTGTTACGACGGCCCGTTCGTCAGCCCGGCCACCTTCAATCCTCAGACGATCGTAATCGACGGTTTCAGCAAGTCGCATTCGATGACCGGCTGGCGGCTCGGCTGGATGCACGGGCCAGAAAAACTCATGCAGCAGATGATCAAGCTGCAACAGTTTTCGTTCGTGTGCGCGCCGCATCCCGTCCAGTGGGCGGGGTTGTCCGCGCTCGACGTGGATATCTCCGGTTCGGTGGCGGATTACCGTCGCAAGCGTGACTTCATGTTGGCAGAATTGAGTCCGCTCTATGAAATCGCTCCGGCCGGCGGAGCGTTCTATTTGTTTCTGAAAGCTCCCTACGGAACAGGCACGGAATTCGTGACCGAGGCGATCCGACACGACTTGCTCATGATTCCCGGCAATGTGTTCAGTTCACAGGACACGCATTTCCGGATCTCCTATGCGACCGACGACCGGACGCTGGAACGTGGTGTCGGAGTTCTCAAGCGACTCGCGAAACGGGCCTGACAAGCGAGGCAATGATGATCCCAGAATTGAATGATTGGCGGGAAGTCCTGCGTCATGAGTTTGAAGCCGCTGACGGCAGCTTCCTCGCGACCGCCCAAGGCGAATTCCGTTGGGACCAGAACGCCTTCCGCGAACTGATCGAAGCCATGCGCGACGGTTGCGTTCGCTGCGCGGAAGAAGAACAACTCGACCGCTGGATGGCTCACGGTTACTTCTACGTCCCCGCGTTTATCCGCGCCTGGACCCAGCAAGAGGACTTCGATCGCCCCGACGAGGCTTACTGGCAACGTGCGATCAATCTGCTGGAAACGCTCAGCCACTGGTTCTTTTGGGGTGAACCCCCCACCCAAGATGGCAATGTGGATGTCCTCACGCTGAATTGAACTCCGCGGCGAAAAGCCAGTTTCGCTGCCGCGTGACCACTGGCGTTCAACTGAGGAAAATCCAATGACCCAACCACAAATCCCGACCGCGCACACGCCCTCCGAATTGCCGCCGATGCCGATTGATCCGGCTTGGATTCAGGAAGGGACTCCGATCGCTTGCGGAGCCGTGCTGACTCAGTCGCAGGACAAGTTGTTGTCGTCCGGTTATTGGAGTTGCACGGCCGGCAAGTTTCAGTGGGTCTTCTCGTGGGATGAGTTCGTCTGCATTCTCGAAGGGGAAGTCACGATCCGTGAAGCAGGTGGAGCGACGCATACGCTGAAGGCCGGCGACGTCGCACATTTCCCGCGTGGTCTGACAACGTACTGGCATGTGCCGAAGTACGTCCGAAAATTCTTCACGCTGCGCACCGCTGAACCGTTCCACTTGTGAGCGTTGTCGTCGAATGCGTCAGGGTTTGGTTGTCCGCGGATCGCTTCGTCGGCTCCGACTGCTCTCTGATCCGCGTCACAGAAATTCGCCACGCGGCGCTAGCCCCGGTTCAAGCCGTGTAACCGGGGCTAGCGCCGCGCGGCTAATTTTCGGAATGCGGCTGACATCACCTGGAAGCCGGGTCGGAGTCCAAGTCGGGATGCGGGGCATGGGGATAGTCGACCGGTTGATAGCGAATCGCCAGTTCGGGAGTCATCAGCCTCTCATGCTTTTGAACTCGCGACGTCAGTGCTCGGTCGAGAATGCCGCTGGTCAGCAACGTGCGTTCGACGGGATAGCTCGGCAGGCCCGTGTGGAACATCCGCTCGATCCCCTTCAGTAGATAGGCAAAGTGTGGATGGCGCGGTTCCGATCGTTCTTCGAATCGAGTCGCCAGCAGTCCCGTCTGTCCTTTGAGTTTCAAGGCCACGGACGTCCCGCTGGCAATGCCCGACAGCATGAAGACGGCACCGAGCAGTCCATCGTTGTATTGAAACAGGAACAGTGCCGCTTCGTCGCTCAGAGGAACTCGATCCGGCTGGTTTGAGACCAGCGTGAGGGCCGCGTCGAAAGCGTCCTTCGAGATCACACCTTCGTCCAAGGGTTTCCAGATCGCGTCCCCTTGGAGGCACTGCACCCACTTCACACCGGCCTCGGCACCTCGCCGCCGCTCGACGTGGCATTGAAAGAATTCCAAGGCGTGACTGCCGTAGATGTCGAGACCCGAATAACCAATCCCCACGGCCGCTTCGATCTCGCAGCCCAGCGGGACTGAAATTTCCGGTTCGCGAGCGCCGACTGTCATGGAGGAACCGGCCATGAATGGCACCTTCATCTCCCGCGCCCGGTCGTACATCCACTTCGCGTCGGACCAGACTGGTCCCAGGTGTTTGTCGCTGAAGACCGGCACGACCCGTCCGTACTTCCGAAACGTGTCCGTGATCGCTTCAAAGAAGCGGCGGCGCGGATACAGAACTTGTCCCTTGTCGTTGGACGGGTAACTGCCGTGCTCGCCGATGCTGATGACACCATCGACCGGAATGCGATCGCCGCCGACGGTCAGCGCCTTCTCGATCGTCTCGAACAGCGGCACGTCGCACTTCTTCGCCATCGCGCGAGCCAGGTCTTTGTCCGTGAACTGCTCGACGTACATCGACGCCAGCTTCAGAGCCGGCCCGGAACCGCCATCCTGCTTCCAGCCTTCCAGGATTTTCCCGATCAGCACGTCGGCATGGAGCCCTTTCGCATAGGTCGTGAGCACCGCGGCGACTGCCTTCGGTTTCGTTGCCTTGGCAGTCTCCGCGACCACTCGTTTCGACAGCCCACCCCAAATAGCAGTTGCTGCCGCGCTGGCCAGCAAGTCACGGCGAGTACACTCCGCAGTCGTGTTCAATGTCTTCTCCATTTACAGTCGTCATATTCTTCGACCGCCCGGCTCAAGGCTGGTGAATGTATCGTTTTGAAACCAAACTGAGGCACAGTCGCAGGCGATCTATATCTCGCTGCCACCGAATTGAAATCGGAGTCTAAAGATGGAGACATCAACTCTTCTTGACCGTCGTGCGATGCTCATCAGCACGGTCGCCGCTGCGGCTTCGGCAACAGTGGCCACTGCGACTGCCGTAGCGGCACCCCCGCAGCGATTGCTCATCGACACGCACTTGGAGGTCTGGACACTCGACCCGAAGTTTCCCTTCAATCACCCGGAGAGCGGGAAAAACCTGAAGGTGGAGATGGCCGCGCCGATCGAGAATCAAGTGGAACAGATGCGCGACTTCGGCCTGAAGTATGCCGTCCTGATCAACCCGCGCTACTTCGGCTGGGACAACTCGTATATCGCTCACAGCCTGAAGAGCTATCCGAAACTCTTTGTCGCGCATGGACTGCTCAATCCCGAAGATCCCAAGGTGGCCGACAACCTCCGCTACTGGGTCAAGGAGCACGGATTTCAGGGGATGCGGTTCAGTCCGATCTATCATCCCAAATCAACGTGGCTGAATTCCAAAGAGCATTACCCGCTCTGGCGCGAAGCGGAGAAGTTGGAGGCCGTGTTCAACTTCTACATCGCGCCCCATCAGATGCCGATGCTCGCAGACATGGCGGGCCGCTTCCCCGGCGTAAAGATCATCGTGGACCACGCGGGCAAACCCGTTTTGAAGTCTCCGGATTGCTGGCCGGAGTTCCGCAAGATGTTCCCGCTGAAACGGTTTCCGCAGGTGTGGATCAGCAACTCCGAGCCCTACGAGATGTCGGAGATCAAGCGCTATCCCTACGAAGACACATGGCCGTTCTACAAGGCGATCTACGAAGAGTTCGGCGGCAAGCAACTGGTGTGGGGCACCGGCTATCCGCGTCCGCGCTGGGAGTTGCCGATGGATAAAGAACTCGAATTCGTGGACAAGTACTGCGACTTCTACAGCAACGCGGATCGCGAATTGATGCTGGGCAAGAACGCCTTACGAATCTGGAAATTCCCGGCGGCGTGATGTCGCAGAAGCGGTTGCAAAATAACCCGAAGCGTCAGCGAGGATGGTCGCTCCACCGTTTCGCTCCGGAGCAACTTTTTCCGAATCCATCGAGTTTCGCGAACCGTTGCGTGTCCGCCGGCGACTGTATGAGCGGTGACACAACAAGGCTTTCCCGATGATTCGATCGCCGGACGACATTTCCGATGAACTCTTGGTGATCCGGTGCATTCGCCGTGATGTGGACGCCTGGGACGAACTCGTTCGCCGCTACAGCGATCGTCTGTTTTATTACGTGCGGCGACTGGTGGATGATGACGAGCAGGCCGCCCAGTTGTTGCAGGAAGTTTGGCTACACGTTCTGCGCGGGATTGGCTCGTTGAGGGACGCAGGCCGTCTCGCTCCGTGGCTGTACTCGATCGCGCGTCATGTCGTGATGAGTCATTTTCGGGAGCGGTACTCGGCTGCCGAGTTGGCCTCCGGTGAGTCTGTCGACGATGTGATCGACGAGGAACCGGATCAGTCGGCTCAGTTCGAGAATGCGGAACTGGTGCATTACGGCCTGTCGCAGATCGGCTGGGCCGAGCGCGAAGTCCTGACGCTGTTCTTCCTGCAGGATCTGTCGGTCACCGAGATCGCCAGAGTGTTGAACGTCCCGCCCGGCACCGTCAAATCGCGCATGTCCCGAGCGCGGGCGGAACTTCGGCGCGTGTTGGAGCAGACAACCGGTTCGCCGATGCAGAAGGTTGACTCACATGAATGCTAACGATTCGTTTCGTGACAAATTGCTGGCTGTCGAGCCGCTCGCGCCCGACATCCGCGCACAACTTCAAAAGGAGACTCATGACATGTTGATCCGCAAACTCACCACACCCCGCCGTGTCGTCTTGGGCATCTTGACACTGTTCGCGCTGGTCAGTGCCGGCGTGTGCGGCTTCCTAGCCGCGACGGAGCCAACTCTTCCGCCTCTGGCACGCATCGGCCTGGCGACGGGAGTCGTCTTTGGACTGGCGTGGATGGTCGCGCTGGGCAACATCTTGCGCCGAGGCGAAATCCACTTGAAGCTCGATGGTCGCCGCATCGCTCAGATGGTGTGGTGCTTCACGCTGTTGATGGTCGTGTTTTTCGTGATGGTGGGGATGTCGACGACCGACCGGCTGAACGGGCTTTTGATGATCGCGCAGTCGCTCGTTTTTCTGATTAGCGCGGCCGTCTACTGGTTGAACTTCCGGATCGAAGAATCGGAACTCAATGTGAAAGAGAAAATGTTGCAGATGGAACTGCAAATCAGCGAGTTGGCCAGGAATGCCGCCGGCAAGTAGCGCACCATCGAGTGCATTACTTGAGAGAGCTAAGGTACTCCAGCAGGTCGGCAACTTGTTGCGCGGTCATGTCGCGAAGGAGCAGGTCGGGCATCAAGGACTGTCGTTGGGGAACGAGTTGCTCGATTTGCTTCGGCGGAATGCGGATCAGTTTGTCCTGAGCATCTTTGAGGACGACTTCGTTCTCGTCTTTGCTGACCAGGAGGCCGGTCAGCAAGCGACCGTCGTCCATTTCCGCGAGGTAGGTCACATACTTGGGATCGATCAGCTTCGACGGTTCGAGCATGCTTTCCAGCAGTTGAAGGCGAGTGAGTTTCTTGCCGATCGTGGTCAGTTCCGGGCCGACTTCCTTGCCGTCTTTTTGAATGCGATGGCAGTTCTTGCATGAGACGGCGGCGTTCTCGAAGAAGACGCGCTGACCTCGTGCTGAGTCGCCAGAGAGCGCGAGAATTTGTTCCGGACGCACGACGCTGCCCAGCCGCTTGATGCGTTTTTCGGCGGGGAGAAATCGCTCGAACAGGTCGCGGATGCTGACGTCGTTGTGCTGAGTCGCTTTGTCGATCGCGAGAGCAACCGTTGTGGGCGGGAGCGAGCGGTCATCCACCGAACGCGACAGCAACAATGCGCCGCTCGTCGATGACAAGAGGTGATCCACGAGTTCGGCTTGATCCTTCGCTGGCTTCGTCGCGCGCAGGCGGTCGAGGTCGGCCGCTTCCTCTTTGCGGAGCTTTGCGGCCGCTTCGTTGCCGACGGTTTCCTTGGCGGTCTCCGGGGAAAGTTGCCGGACCCAATTGTAGATCAACTCGACCCCTTCGCGGTCAATCTCCGTCGAGCCGATGTGCGGCATGTGGCCACCGCCGAGCTTGGCCATGCGGAACAACAACACGGAGCGGAACGGATCGCCGGGGGCGATGACTTGCGCGGCGTGGATGCCGAACGTCCCTTGCGTGGGACGGACGCCGAGCATGTTGGTTTTCTCCAGCGGCAAGTCGTAGTGCATCATCGAGAGGACCGCTCCGCCGGCATGTTGGCGGTGACAGGCGGAACAATTCGCGTGCAGGTACGCGCGGGCTTTGGCTTCCAGGTCGGCGGAGGAATCGTGCGGGTTGGCGAGTCGCGGACGTTTGTCGGTCGGCGGCGCGGGCTCGATGAGTTTGATGTGCGCCAACGTGTCGAGTTGCGATGCGAGCGTGTCACCGTAGCCGTGGTCTTTGTTCAATTGCGCCGGGATGAAACCCAGTGCCGAGCCGGACCACTTGTTATGACAGCGCTGACATTCGGCTCGGCCGGCGAACCGCCAAGTCTGCTGGCGTTTTCCGCCGGGGGCAGCGGCATCGACGATGTCGAACGTCTGTTCCGCGCCGGCGGCGGCCAGCAGCACGGCGTCGGTTTGCTTGTCGTTCCATTGATAGGTGTAGGTCTGCCAGTCGATGCCGTCGAAGTGCAGGAGTTGCGTTTCGATACGGCGGCGACTGGCGGGATGACCCTGCTGCATGTCGAGCGACAGCGTCTTCGCGAACACGGCGTCTTTCGGAAACGTTGCCGAGGCACCGACCGCTTTGGTCGTGAAGAAGTCGGGCATCGACAGCTCGTTGGGAAACGCGACGACTCGCTCGGCCGCAGCATGATCCGCCCAAGGTTCCGCGTTGATCGAGTACGGGATGACTCCCGGAGTCAGCGTTTGTTTGGTGGCGGATGCAAACAGGCCGGTCTCGCTCAGCTTTCGTGGGAACGTGGCGCTCCGATCTTCTTGCGGGTTCGGGATCAAACGATGAATCGTCCCGGCGACGTGATCCAAGAAATACATCTCGCCATCGTTGTCTTCGCCGAACCCAACGACTCGGTGCGTGGTGTCGGCGAGTTCGCGGTGATCGAGGACTTTGCCCTTCTCGAATCGAAACGCCCAGAACTTGCCGGTGTCGTAGTCGCTGTAGATGTGATGTCCGTGCAGATCTTTCAGCCGCGAGCCGTAGTACGTCAGCCCGTCGGTGATCGACGACGATTCGGAGTGCGGGATGTCGATCGTTGGTGGCAAGATCGGCGTCGGCCCGCGCGGCCATTCCGGATTTGTCGGCTGCCGGCCTTCCATGATGCTCCAGCCGTAGTTACCTCCGCGTTCGATGCGATTGAGCATCTCCCACAGTTCCCAGCCGACATCACCGACCCACAGATCGCCGGTCTTGCGATCAACGCTCATCCGCCACGGGTTGCGCAGTCCGTAGGCCCAGATCTCACCGCGAGCACCCTTCAACTCGACGAACGGGTTGTCGGGCGGGATGCGATAGTTCTTGCCGTCGTCGGCGTGATCGACGTCGATCCGCAGAATGCTCGACAGCAAGTTGCTGACATCCTGTCCGTTTCGCTTGGCGTCCGGCGGGTTCGGCCCCACGCCATCGCCGGTCGAAATGTAGAGGCAGCCGTCGAGACCGAACTTCAACGCGCAGCCGTTATGGCCCCCCGCAAACCAGGTGATGATCGTCGTCTCGCTGGCCGGGTCGATGGTGGGCGGGTCGGTGTCCGACACACGATACCGCGTGATGTGCGAGCCGCCTTCGACATTCGTCCCACGGATGGTGCAGACATAGCAGTAGCGATTCTGGGCAAACTCCGGATGAAACGTGATCGCGTAAGTCGCCTGCAATCCTTTGATCGACTTCGCGAGGTCCACAACCAAGTCGGCGGACTCAACGCCGGGCGAGTTCCGAAACGAAAAGATCTTGCCCGCCTGCTCGACCACAAACAGCCGATCGCTGCCGGGCGCGTTGGTGATGTCGATGCAATTCTTAAACGTGAGCTCCGGAAACGCTCGCTCGGCGACGTAGGGCAACGGTTTTTCGGGCGACCCGGTGATTCGCGACGTCGTCCACGCCACCCGCTGCTCAATGCCAACCTTCGGCGGGTCAGCCAGCGTGCTGCGTTGCGTTGTCGCGAGAATCCAAGAAACCAACACCAACGTGGCGACGAATCGCGCGGTTTTGTTTGTTGTCATGTGAATCGTGCCATCCTTTTTCCACAGGTGAAGGTAGAGGAGCATAGGGTTCAGAGGATATCACCAACCCAGGCAGCATGGCATTTCGAGCGACGACCAAAACAGACGCTGGGCCAGAGGGATTGGCTTTCGGTCGGCGCGTGAATGGACCAGGCGGCCATCGACGACGACATGCGTCACATGCGTGGCGTACTCGAACGGATCGCCGTCGTAGAGGACGAGATCGGCGACCTTACCGGGTTCGAGACTGCCGTAGCGGTCGTCGATGCGGAGCACCTTCGCGGCGTCGAGACTGATCGCCGATAACGCTCGTTCAAAGCCCAGGCCGTGGATGGCAGCGATCGCAGCCTCGAAGCGCGCGACGCGAGTCTTGGGGACATAGCCTTCGGCTCCGCTGGTGATCGCCAGCGGAATCTTCGCATCCGCGAGCGAAGAAGCGTTGCCGAGGTGCGAGTGATACGTCTCCAAGCTGCCGCCGGCACGCTGCATTGTTGGGTGCAGGAAGAGCGGCACCTTGGCGGCGGCGAGTTCTTCACGCACGAGATAGCCTTCGGCGGCGAGCGCGATGGCCGCGTCGAGGCCGAATTCGCGCGAGAGTCGCAGGCCGGTCAGGATGTCATCGGCCTGCTGCGCGGCGAACAGCGTTTGGATTTTCTTGTCGAGGGCGAGTCCAAAACTTTCCTTCTTGAGACTCCGATCGGCGGGAGAGTCTTTGTCTTTGGTTCCCTCCGCCTTCTTCTTGGCGTTGGCCGCGTCTGAGAAGGCTTGTCGGATGAGCGCGGCCGTCCCCATGCGCGTCTTTGGCAGGCGATCTTTGTAGGTCTCCTTCGGACTTTCACCAAGATTGATGACCAGCGCTTGTGGAAACCGGACGGTCATCGTTTCGACGTTGCGTCCGTGAGTGCGGAAGACACCGCTCAGGCCGCCGATCACGTTGGCTCGGCCGGGGATTGAGTGAACGACGGTGATGCCTTGTTCGAGCAAGTATCGCAGCAGCGGTTCGGAGGGATTGAAAGCGTCGAGCACGCGGGCATCGGCTTGATTCGGATCGCTGTTCTCGTCGGCGTCTTGATCGGCGGGGATGTTGTACTCACCGGAGAGGGGCACGATGGTCGCCGCGTCGATCAAACCGGGGGTCACGTTCGCGGCGGTGAGCACCGGGACTCCGGCGGGGAGCGCGAGATTGGCTTGCGCACCAGCGAAGAGGATCTTGCCGTCGTTCACATGCACGGCTCCGTCCCTGATCGTGCCGTTCGCGACTGTGTGCAGACGGTTGGCGAGAATGATGAACTCGGTGCTGTCCGCCGTCGCGAGTTTTGTGAGTCCGGGCTGCGGCGGAGCCTTCGTGGGGGGAGGGAACCCCGTGAGCGGCTTGAACTCTGGCAGACGCGATTTGTTGAGCGACGCGAAACCGCCGGTTTGGAAACTGCGGTCGGATTCATTGTCGAGCGCGAAGACTCGCTTGCCGTCGATGTAGGTTTCGAGGACTCGCGTGTAGGCCGAAAACGGTTCGCCGCTGAGGATCGCGAAGTCGGCGTCTTTGCCGACTTCCAGCGAGCCGACTCGGTGATCGAGCTTCAGCGCTTGAGCCGGATTGATCGTGACCGTCTTGAGCGCTTCGTCCGGCGAGAGTCCGCCGCGCACGGTGATCGCAGCCGTTCGCAACAGGAAGCGACTCTCGGTGACAGGATCGTCGGTGTTGACGTGAACTTTGATGCCCGCCTTGGTCAGTTCGGCGGCGCACTCTTCGATGAAGCCGACGACTTCGGCTTTGCCGCCGGGGCTGTCGGGGATCGTCAGCGAAATCGGGACGCCCTCTTTGGCGATCTCGTCGAGCACTTTGTAGGACTCGGTGCCGTGTTGGATCACGAGATCGAATCCAAACTCGCGCCGCAGCCGCAGCACGGTCAGGATGTCGTCGGCGCGGTGCGTGTGAAAATGGACGGTCCGCTTCTTCTGCAAGACTTCGACGAGCGGTTCGAGGGCGATGTTGCGTTCGGGAGGCGTAGGCGAGTCTTCTTTCTTGTCCGATGCACCGGCGGCTAGCGCCGTGCCGCTCACCTGATCGCGGGTGGCGAGCTTCTGCCGGTAACGCTCCCACTTGGCGAGGTACTCTTGAGCCTTGATGAATTCGGTGCGTTGCAGCGCGGCGACTTTCATGCGGGTCGAGGGGGCTTTGCCTTTGCCACCGTATGCTCGTTTGGGATTCTCGCCGTTCGCCATCTTCAGTCCGCCGAGAACATGCGGAGTCTCGAACCACATTTGTTCGGGAGAGTAGCCACGCAGTTTGACGTAGATGGTTTGCCCGCCGATGACGTTCGCACTGCCAGGCATGATGTTGGCCGTCGTGATGCCGCCCGCGTTCGCCATGCGGATGCCGGGATCAAACGGGTTCAGCGAATCGAGCGCTCGAACGACGCTTGTGATCGGATCGGAGGATTCGTTTCCGTCTGAGTTCGCTGTTAGTGCCGGCCGCGAGTAAACGCCCAAGTGCGAGTGGCTGTCGACCAGTCCAGGAATGATGACTCGACCGCTCGCGTCGATAAGTTTCGCACCGGCCGGCAATAGAACTTGGTCGCTCGGTCCGACGGCAACGATGTGACCGTCGTCGATCATCAGCGTACCGGATTCAATGACCGATCCAGCAGCGGTGTGGATGCGAGCGCCGAGAAAAGCGATGGGCGATTGTCGCGACGGATTCGGCTCGTCACCACGCAAAGAGATGTCGTCCAAACACGACGCAGCGAGGCACACCAGCAAACAGCTCCAGCGGATCACTCGAGACCAGCAGGGAATCGTGATACTCAGCATGATGAACCTCGTTAGAATTTAAGGAGCGATCGTCATCGTGGATGCTTTGCCTGTTTGCCCCAAGCACGCCGCGCTCGTACCAAGGTGGGCCGATTCAAACGCAGCGCGTCGATGGTCGCCCGGCCGGTGGGAGTGCGTCCCAAAATCGTCAAGGCTCCACGAGACCAACGGAAATGGTCGGTCCAGCGATCCAGGCGTGGGTGATACAACGCAACAATCTCACCAGAAATCGGGTCTCTCGCTTCACGGCGAGCTTGTTTGAACGCGTTACACCAGAAACAACACCAGCCGAGATTGTCGGGTGAATCGGTGCCGCCGAGAGCTTCAGCGAGGATATGGTCCACCGTGAAGGCTTGCCCGGTGCATTCCTCGCTGGAACGGCAATACTCACAACGATGGTGAGCGCGACGAGCCACGAAGACGCGAACAGCGAGTGGAATCCGACTCATTTCAGACGTTCCATCGCCTGAGCGCGACGCAGCATGACTCGATCGCACTGCTTGAGGAGCCGATTCAATTCTCGCCGTTCGTCTCTCGTCAGGGGCCTCTGGCTTTGCGTAGCGAGCAATTCGTCCGCGCGAGTTTGAGTTTCCGGAGGGACGCGGTAGTCGGAACCTAGTGCGTCAAGTCGCTGGCCAAGTTCACGCAACGACCACTCTTCGTGGCTGACCACCACCGCGTAGTCCTTCCCGTTGCGGCGGACAACGCATGGCTCGCCCTGCTCAACCGCCTTGACGAGGTAGTCGTCAAGCCGCTCACGAAGTTGGCGAACCGTCGCACGAACACTCATGGCTGTGACTCCTTGAGGACAAATTGCCTCGTTAGATCGTAACAGGGTTGTCGGACGCTCGTCATTCCTGTCGCTTGGCGACGAAGCCGAGCTTGCGATTGGCCATGACGACGGTGCCGGACATCGTGGACTTGTCGCTGTTGAAGAGGAGGGCGTCGATCGACATGTTGGTGTTGGCGAGGTCGATCTCCAGCTTGGCTTGATGCGGGATGTTTGAGACCTTGCCGTACAACTCGTAGCGGCTCTGCGTGTCGTCGGAGATGAACTTGCCGAGGACGGTGCGCTGGTCATCGACGTTGATCTCCCAAGTGCCGGTCCAGCGGCCGTCGATGCTGACCTTCCAGGTGCCGGCGAAGTCGCGCGGCAGAACTCCTTCGTGATCGTTCGGAGTCGGCTTGTTCGCGTCCGCAGCGGCAAGCTGTGAACCGTTGAGCGCGAACAGCTTCGCCTCGCCCAGCGGTTTGATGAGGCCGGGTTCGGTGAACTCAATGTCCGCGCCCGAACCGGTCGGCACCACTTGGCCGATGTCGAAACTGAAGGAGTGGCCGGCAAAGAGCATCACGTCTTTGCCGGTGGCGGTCGTCTGCCCCACGCGGTCACTGCGATAGGTGACGAAGCGTTCGAGCACCAACACGGGATGTGGTTGCTCGCGGCCCTTCAACTTGCGTTGCCCCCACGCCAGCAATGCCTTCGACCAGTGCCCATCATTGGTTCGCACAATCAGACAGGGCGCGCTGATGCGCGGCGAGAGCGGCTTCCACTTGGCGGCGGTTGCGGCAGCGATTTCCTCCAGCGCGGAGGAGTCTTTCGCCGCCACCTTCAAATCGACGAGCGTGTGGCGATCAAACAGATCCGCCGCATCGGTGGTGTTGGCAACGCAGGCGACCAGGCAACACCAGGCCGTGGATCTCAGGCTCAACGCAAGGCGATTCATGAACAGGCTCCGAGGGGAATGAGGATCGGCAAGGGGGTCATCTTCGGCAGCGTCTGCGTAACCAGCAAGCCGCACACTCTGAGAAACCTTGCGGCGATGTGATCTGTCTGCCGCGCTTCGCTGATTCGGATCCCAGTCATGACCGCGACCGCCGCCAGTTGGTCTGAGAGATTCAGTGCCGCGAGCGAAGTTCGACGAAAGTCCAACGCAGCCGGCGCGGGTAGAGTTGCGGCGAGGATTCGGTGGTCGGTTGGATGAGGGAACCGGGTTGCAGAGTTATGGCCGAAGGCGTCGTCGGGACGCGAGCAAAGTAGACGAGTCACTCCGTGACTCGAATCAAGTCACGGAATGACTCGTCTACTTTGCAGCTTCGCCGCATTAGAAACTTAAGGACGTACGATGCGATCACAGACGCGGAGAATCTTGGCGGTTCTGGCGCTGGCCGGCCTGATGGGATGTCACAGCTCCGGTCGTGCCATGTCGCCGTGGCGCGTGCAGCGTGTGCCGGCTTGGCCGCCGCCGATGACGCCCACGGCTCCGAGATCGGCATTGCCATTGGTCTCTCCGTGGTCTCGCTCCGAGCCGGCACAGATCGGCAAGCCCGTGCCGATTCCGACTCCCGACCCGCAGCGGAAAGGTGGCGCGAGCCTCTCGAACGAAATCAATGTTCCCGAAGATCTGCCGGCGACACCCGACTCGGCGGAGCAACCTCAAATTCGTTTCAAGCCGGTGACTCCGGATCGTTCTCAGACGCCGGAGTCGGCCAACGGCACGAAAGCCAAACAGGATGTGGACCTCTTGCCGCCACCATCCGTCGTGCCCAAGCGAAGTGAGGGAGAGCAGAAGGGCAATCCCGAACCCAAGCCGTCGGGGCCAAGCCTGGGGTTTGAAGTGCTCGCCGCGCCGAACGATTCGGTGCTGAGCTTTGATGTCCGTGGACAACGGCAGCGTCCCGTCGGTGGTTCGGCCACGTTTGACGTCGTCGTCCGCAACAACGGAACAGAAACCATCACCGGCGTGCTGGTCAACGTGGAGTTCGATGAGGCGTTCGTCTTTCCCGGCCGCGCGGAGAAGCGCCTGAAGAAAGACCTCGGCCAGTTACTCCCCGGAAAATCGCGCGAGATGCGACTGACGCTGACGAGCGATCAACTCGGCAAGCACGTCTGCCGATTCTCAATGACCGCAGCCGGAGTCACGGCAATCGACCGTGAAGTCCCTGTCGAGTTCATCAATCCCAAACTCCAAGTGGAGTTGGTTGGCCCGGCACGCCGCACGGTCGGCAGCCGCGCTGAGTTCACAGTCAAGATCGCGAACACGTCGGACAAGCCGATCGACGATTTGCGAGTGACATTGCAGCACGACGCGGCATTGACTCCGTTTACCGCGACGGGTGGATTCCAGCGTGAAGAGCATTCCCTGCGCTGGTCGCTCGGCCGGCTGGAGGCCGGTGCCGGCATCCAAGTTCAAGCCGAGTTCGATTGCCGGCAACTCTCCGAACAAGCGTGCGTCACGGCGGAAGCTCAGAGCACGGAGTTATCAACCGACTCGATTGAAAGCTGCCTGACGGTCGTAGCCGTGCCGGGATTGCTCGACCTGCGCGTCTCCGATCGCAGCGATCCGGTGAAAGTCGGCGAGGCAGCCGAGTTCGAAATCACCGTGCAGAATCTCGGATTGCAGGCGGTCTCTGAAGTGCATCTCGATGTGCAAACCTCAGAGCATCTGCAAGCTGGCACACACACCGCGAAGGTCGGCGATCGCGAGATGAAGCTCACGGCGACTCAACGCGACGGCACGCTGCGACTCATTCTGTCGGATTCGCTTTCGCCCGACGCGACGTTGCGAATCACACTGCGAGCCACCGCGCTCCAACCCGGCGACGCCGAACTCCGCGTGGTCGCGACACCCGGTGCGGAGGGGACTCCCGCAGAGTTCTCCGAATTCACGTCAATCAATCCGTGAACGTGAATCGTGGCGACCGGCCACGATTGTGCCTATGACTCGGATCTGCGGTGGTCTTGATCGTTCCGGACGGCGCTCGCGTGGAGCGCCGTCGCGGGTTCGATGATGGCTGGCTATTCGAAGGCAAACAGTGTCATGAACGCTTCGTCGATCAGCTCTGCGGAAATACTGTCGCCGGCATCGGACTGCGAGTTGCCGTTGCGCGGCGATCCAGACCGACCTTGACCACCGACGGCTTTGTCGTTGCCGGCATCACCTGTGATCGAGTCATCGCCGAAGCCGCCGATCAACAAATCGTCCCCATTGCCGCCGCTGAGTGTGTCGTTTCCGAGTCCGCCGATCAGCGTATCTCGGTCGTCTCCACCCAACAGCGAATCGTCGCCATCCTGTCCGGACAGGGCATCCGCCCCAGTCCCGCCGATCAGAGTGTCGTCTCCCTCCCCACCACGCAGCGTGTCATTGCCGGCTCCACCGTCGAGGAAATCGTCAAACGACGAACCCATCAGCGAATCATTTCCCGCGCCTCCGATGAGTGTCACACCGCCCAAACGGAACGCCGTCGCGATGAGCCTGTTGTTCCCCGCGCCACCGGTGAGGTTCGCCGTTTCGACATCCGACAGCGAGTCCGTTCCAACACCGGTCAGTCGCGTGTCGGTGAGCGTGAAATTGACGTTGCCCGATTCCAGCAGCAGATCCGTGTCCTCGCCACCGAGCAACGAATCGTTGCCCAACGCGCCGGTGAGCGTGTCGTTGCCGGTATTACCTTGCAGCGTGTCGTTGCCGGCTCCACCGTCAAGTAAATCGTCCGCGATGCCACCTTGCAGCAAATCGTTGCCGCCACCACCAATCAACGTGACGCTTCCCAACGTGAAGTCCGTCGCATTGAGGATGTTGTTGCCATTGCCGCCGGTCAGACGGACCGTCTCGACGCCGGAAAGCTCATCTGTTCCGAGACCTGTGAGCGACGTGTCGGTCAGCGTGAAATTGACGTTGCCCGATTCGACCACCCGATCAATCCCATCGCCGCTGAAAATTTCGTCGCCGTAGAAGCTGTCATTGCCCAACCCACCTGTGAGGAGATCGTCGCCGTCGCCGCCAATGAGCGTGTCATTGCCGCTGCCCCCAACGATCGAGTCATGGCCTTCATCGCCGAACAAGAAGTCGTTGCCACTCCCGCCTGTGAGCGTATCGTCTCCGCCACCTCCGCTCAGAGTCACCGCAAACGAGACGGCGCTGGCGTTGATGGAATCATTGCCGGCGGTGCCATAGAGCAGGACTCGTTCAAAGGCCGAGTGTGCGTCGGTTCCCAGAACGCCCCTCATGCCCGTTTGCGTCAGTGTCTCAGCGCCGTTGACAGCTTCGATGAGCAAATCGTTCGCTCCAACTCCGCCGGTCAGGGTGTCATTTCCACTGCCTCCCGACACCGTATCTTCAGTGCCCGCTCCACCATCGACCCGGTCATTCCCATTGTCGCCGCTGAGGTAGTCGGCCCCCTCTCCACCCAGGACGATGTCGTTCCCATCATTCCCACTGATTGTGTCATCGCCGCCTCCGCCAGTGAGGCTGTCGTTGTCGAAGCTGCCTTGAATGGTGTCGTTGCCACTACCGCCGATCAGAGTGTCGTTGCCAGAGCCGCCATTCAGATTCACACCGACATTCACCCGGCTCGCATCAAACCGATCCGCGCCACGATGGCCATTGAATTCGATGCTTCCCGTGAAGCCGTTCATGGAAGCATCGAGCCTCACAACATCCGCCGAGTTGCTGCCATTGATGACCAGGCCGGTCAAGGTTTCAAAGTTGACCGGTGCGACCACATCAGCTCCGTTGGCACGGCGAATATGCAGCTCGTCGCCAATCCGGAGCACGGTAAATGGCCCACCTGTCGCCGGCAGTTCCACGGTCAGTGTTTCTTCAACATTGGTGACCGTGACGCTGATGTCCTGTGTCGTCGTGAAATCGCCATCGCTAACCTGAACTTGCACGAGATAGACATTATCGCCATCGACATCTGACGGGGATTCAAAGTCCGGTGTTGCGACGAACGTCAGGTGGCCGTCGCTCGTGATCTCGAAGTGGTCTGCATCCTCGCCACCGACGATCGAGAAGGTCAGTGACTGAACCAGCAAATCGGCGTCAGTGGCCGTGACAGTCAGCACGTTCCCCGTGTTTTCCGCAACGTCGATCTCCGACAGCGATGTGATCACCGGGAGGTTGTCGTTGATGTCTGTGATGAGAACAGTCACCGTGGCCGTGTCGGTTCTTGGTGTGCCGGGGCCGCCATCGCTGACCTGGATCGTCAACTCCACTGACGAGAGGGACTCTCGATCCAGATTGGTGTCGTCCTCAATCGTGATGATCCCGGTTGCGGAATCGATCGCGAAGATGCCCAGGCTGTTGCCTGCGATGATGCTGTAGGTCAGTGTGCTCATCGCGTCGGCGTCAGTTGCCGTCACGGTCCCGACGACACTGCCATTCGGCGAGTTCTCTTCAACGCTCAGCGACGTGTCATTGAGCACCGGATCAAAGTTATTACCGACACTCGCACTGGCGATCAGGCTATAGGTTCCAGAACGATTGTTGAGGAAACCACTCACTTCGAGGTAATGGACCCCGCTCGTGGCCGCGATAAATTCGATCTGCGATCCGAGCCCACCGTTGGCATCGTCGTTAAAGGCCAGTAGCGTGCCTGCGTCGTCGTAGAGGCTCAGCGTTGAATCCGAGAGACTTCCGAGGCTCACGGTGAAGGTGTAGTGGTTGCCGCTGATGGCATCGAAACTAAAGTCGTCGTGGTCTCCAGGCACCTCCAAGTTGCCCTGCGTCGTTGAAGGGATACGGATCGGCGTCGCCGATGGCGGGGTGTTGCCGTGGTCATCTGCCGCATCATCGTTTTGAATCGTGCCCGTGGCTGACGCGGTGGAAATGATCGCGCCGCCGGTGGGATTCGACAGCGTCACGATGAAGCCTTCGTTCGATGGGTGTGCCAATTTTGCCTGGCGCGATGAATACAGAGTTGTCAGAATGAGGTTGAAAATGTTCGGAACCTCTTTCTGGAGTCGATCATGGATGATGTCCCACAAGTGAAATCCGAGTTGTTGATGCCAGCGGTTCGGGAGCAGGT
>CAMDEA010000044.1 GCA_945893045.1 Planctomyces sp. SH-PL62 | reverse complement strand
AAACGCTCTGGTGCTCGTTGGAATCTCCGCAACGCCGAATCCGTCTCCGCCCTGACCAACCTCCGCGACAGCAATCAATGGCAACCCTATTGGTCAACTTGCGACACCACAAAAACTTAACACCGCCAATATCTCTGGGCACACCCACTATACGTCGCGCATCGGACTTTGGCACAAACCCCACCCGTGCGCGGTATAAACGTCGCGCGGGCTTCCCTGAGACATTCTGACGCCGCCCCGCTCGCCTGTCTGACTTGGTGGTGGCGCGAGCTCAATCATCCGCTCCCTCGCAAACAACTGGTCTGCTACAACCCCGCCACGAACAATTCACCTTCTGTCTTCGCTTCGGGAAAGGATTCACGATGGGCTTCTTCCGCTTTGAGGAATTGTCGGCCCCCTCCGGTGCCATCGGTTTGCTGACGTTCGATGTGCCGGACAAGAAGGTCAACACGCTCTCGCAAGCCGTGCTGTCCGAGTTGGCATCGCAGGTCGAGCAATTGGAGAAACGCGGCGACCTCAAAGGCTTGCTGTTTCGCAGCGGCAAGCCGGGGCAGTTCATCGCCGGAGCAGACCTCAATGAACTGGGCGCACTGATCGACGCCAGTCGCGAGCAATGTCAGCAGGCGATCGTCGCCGGTCACACGCTGTTCAGCCGCGTCAGTCAGTTGCCCTTTCCAGTCGTCGCGCTGGTCGATGGCAACTCAATGGGAGGAGGCACTGAATTGATCCTGTCGATGGACTATCGCATCGCCTCGACAAACCCGGCGACGAAGATCGCTCTGCCGGAAACGAAGATTGGCCTGATCCCCGGCTGGGGCGGAACGCAGCGCATGACTCGACTGGTTGGCGTGCAGCACGCGATCGAGATCATCTGCGGCGGCGAGGCGGTCCCGGCGACGAAGGCCGTGCAGATCGGACTCTGCTTCGATGCGGTTCCGGCGGACAAGCTGATCGAAGTCGGCACGGCATTGATTGGGCGTGTGCAATCGACCGGCGAATGGAAAGCGGATCGTCAGCGACGCTCGCAACCGCTGGGACTTAGTGAAACCGAATTGATGTTCGCCTTCGCCTGTGCCGAAGGAGCCATCAAAGGAAAGACAAAGGGGCAATACCCGGCTCCACTCGCCGCGCTCAAGGCGATCAAGCTGGGCATCAACCGGCCGCTCGACGAGGGCTTGAAGATCGAACAAGAAGTCGCGCTCGAAGTCACCGGCACGCCGATCTCGTCGAATTTGATTTCCGTGTTCTTCATGAACAACGCGCTCGGCCGCGATCCGGGATTCCTGCCGGCAACCGCGAAGGCCCGCGACGTGAAGAGTGTCGGAGTGCTCGGCAGCGGCCTGATGGGAGCCGGTATCGCGACCGCTCACGCGCGGCGCGGCGTGCCGGCCGTGATGGTCGATGTCTCGCAAAATCAATTGGCCGACGGATTGAAACGGGCCTGCCAAGTGATCGAAGGCCGGATGAAAATCGGCCGTGCGACGCCGCAGGACATGCAGGAGATGCTCACACGCTTGAGCACATCCACGTCGCGAGCCGTCTTCTCCGACGCCGATGTCGTCGTCGAGGCGATCACCGAAAACGAAACGCTCAAGAAGCAAGCGTATGGCGAGTTGAAGAGCCTGCTCCGCGACGACGCGATTTTGTGCAGCAACACTTCGACAATATCGATCACGCGCATGGCCGAAGCCGCACCGCACCCCGAACGATTCGTGGGGATGCACTTCTTTTATCCGGTCGATCGCATGGAACTGGTCGAGGTCATTCGCGGAGCCAAGACCGACGACGACACCGTCGCGACGATCGTGGCGCTCGCTAAGCGGATCGGCAAGACGCCGATCGTGATGCAAGATTGCCCCGGCTTCCTCGTCAATCGCGTGCTGCTGCCCTACATGAACGAGGCGGTGCTGCTGCTGCAGGAAGGAGCGTCGATGGACGACATCGACAAGGCGGCGACGAAATTCGGAATGCCGATGGGACCGATCACGCTCAGCGATCTCGTCGGCTTGGATACCGCGTACTACGCCGGCCAAGTGGTCTCGACCGCCTACTCCGACCGCGCGAAGCCGACACCTATCCTTGGCGAACTCGTGAAAGCCGGACGACTCGGCAACAAGAGCGGCTCCGGCTTCCGCAAGCTCAACAAAAAGGGCAAGCCGGAAGCCGATCCCGACTTCGCGCCGTTCCTCGAAAAGCATCGCACGGACAAGCGCCAGTTCACGCTCGACGAACTCACCGACCGCCTGTTCTTGCCGATGCTGTTGGAAGCCACACGAGTCCTCGAAGAAGGGATCGTCGCCGAACCGCATCATGTGGATATGGGCCTGATCCTGGGCATCGGCTTCCCACCATTCCGCGGCGGCATCCTGCACTGGTGCGACACGGAAGGGGCGTCGGCGATCGCGGATCGCCTCGGCAAGTACGCCTCGCTCGGCAAGCGGTTTGCACCGACAGAGTCGATCACGTCGAAGCGTCTGTTCTTCCCGCGATCCCAAAGATGACTTGGAATTGAGAATTTCAGAACATCTGGAGGTTTGACGTGGCCATCCCGGATTTGAACGACGACGGTCTCCTTCCGGAGGGACTTTATGAGTGTTCGCTCGACGAGATCATCGAGCGCTTCGGAAGATTTCAACAAAGCGACTGTCGGCGGCGTTTGGGGAAACGGCTGCAAGATTTCTTCGGTGAGGCCAAGGCGACCGGATTAGTAGTCGCAGTCATTCTTGATGGAAGTTTCGTGACCGGGAAACCGGAGTCCAACGACATCGACTTGGTGTTGGTGTTGCGACACGGGCACAGTTTTTCTGGAGTCTTGAGACCGTTTGAATACAACATCGTGTCGCGTCGGCGAGTGCGAAAAGTCTTTGGGTTCGATATGTTGCTCGCCGAGGAAGGACAGCCGGAACTAGACGAATTCGTCGCGTTCTTCGCTCAGGTACGCGGCGATCCTGACATTCGGAAAGGCCTGTTGAGAGTCACGCTATGATCGAAGACGAACGACAACTCCAGCAGAGTATCGAGCAACTCGATCGGATGTATCGCGCACTGGCGGAGATTCACGCGCGGGTCCGTCCCAGCGATCCGACGCGGTATTCTTTGATGGCCGAGGGGCCGCTCGATGAGATTCACAGACTTCAAGCAGAAATCGAAACGTACCTCGGTGTCGAACTGATTGGCGAAGTTGCCGTGTAAGATCGCGTCTGAAGAATCGTGTTGAGTGATGAGTCGGAAGGGTGCGGCGAGTCATGGATAGTTACGCGTTGATGGCGGTGTTGACGTTGGCCTTGGGGCTGGCGCTGTTGGTGGCCGAGGTCTTTATCCCCTCCGGCGGAGTCATCATGGCGGCGGCGGGGATTGTCTTCGTGATCTCCGTGTGGAGTGCGTGGCAAGCCTGGGGCAGATCGGGTGAGCTGACGTTGTTTTTGATTTACATCGCGGCCCTGGTCGTGCTGTTTCCGTCGGTGTTGGGTGGAGCTTTTTATGCGTTCCCGCGCACGGAGTACGGTCGCCGGCTGATGAATCCTCCCAGCTTGGATGAGATGCAACCATTCGTCGCGGAAACCGAGCGGCTGTCGCGGCTCATCGGAAAAACGGGGACGACGCTGACTCGGCTGAGTCCCGGCGGAATGGTGCTGGTCGAAGGCGAGCGGATGCACGCCGAGAGCGAAGGGATGCTTATCCTGACCGATACGCCGGTGCGAGTGCTGGCTCAAAAGGGAAACCGTTTGGTCGTGCGTCAAGTGCGTGAAAGCTCCGCGCCCGATCCGTCACTCACCTCAGAACCTCTGGTCGAACACGAACGCACCCCGCTTGACGATGAATTCGGCCAGAGCTAAACCGGCCGCCAGCCGTAGGTCAGGCTTTCCAGCCTGACCCCTTTGCAGCCAACCATTCCGATCGCCACTCAGTCAGCCTGGAAAGGCTGACCTACGTTGAAAGACATCATGCTTAACCGCCTGTCCCTGCTGGCCGACAATTCCAACGCGATGCTGCTGGGAGTCTTTGTGCTGGTCGCGTTTTTTACGCTGATCTTCATGCTGGTCTTCGCCCGGTATTTCAGTCTGTGGATTCAATGCGTGACGACGCGAGCCAACATCTCGTTGCCGAGCCTGCTGATGATGTCGCTGCGAAAGGTCAGCCCGTCGATCATCGTTCGCTGCAAGATCATGGCGGTGCAGGCCGGTCTGACGCGGTCGTTCCCGATCAGCACGCGCGCGTTGGAGGCTCACTATCTGGCCGGCGGCAACGTGCCGAATGTGATTCGCGCGTTGATCGCGGCACATCGAGCCGGCCTGGCCGACCTGGATTGGCAAACCGCCGCGGCAATTGATTTGGCTGGCCGCGATCTGCTCGACGCCATCCGCACCAGCGTCTATCCGAAAGTGATCGACTGCCCGGACCCCAAGCGCGGCAGCACGCTGAGCGCCGTCGCCAAGGATGGCATCGAACTCAAGGTGCGTGCCCGAGTCACCGTCCGCACCAATATCAAACAATTGGTCGGCGGCGCGACCGAAGAGACGGTCATCGCTCGCGTGGGACAAGGCATTGTGCAGGCGATTGGCTCGACCGCGTCGTACAAGATGGTTTTGGCCAACCCCGATTCGATCTCACGCACCGTGCTCAGCGAAGGACTGGAAGCACAGACGGCGTTCGAGATCGTTTCGATCGACATCGCCGACGTTGACGTCGGCGAAAACATCGGTGCCCGGTTGCAGGCCGATCAGGCGGAAGCTCAGGTTCGAGTCGCTCAGGCCAAGGCGCAAGAACAACTCTCCGCCTACACCGCCGAAGAACAGGAAATGGTCGCGCTCATCCAGGAGAACCGTGCGAAAGTTGTGATGGCCGAGGCCGCCGTGCCGTTGGCAATCGCACAAGCCCTGTCCGAAGGCAAGCTGTGCCTCGTGGATTACTACGAACTGCGAAACGTTCAAGCTGATACCAAGATGCGGGACTCGATTGCCGGCGGCGAGCCGGCCACCAAGTAGCCGAGTCAATCCGTGACTCGAAGTCGAGTCACGGAGTGACTCGTCTACTCTTTGGGTCAGATTGAAAATCTGCCCCACTCGTCGAAAGGCCGATCGTCATGTTTCCTCTCATTCCCATTCTGGCGGCAGGTGAGTCGTGGCTCTCGATCATGTTTGTGGTGATCGCGTTCGTCAGTTGGTTGTGGAATGTGTTCAACGGCAACCAAAAACCGGTCGGCGGCGGCGTGCAGCCGCAGGCGGCCGGGGGCAAACGAGGCGACAAAGATCTGCAAGCCGAGATCAATCGCTTTCTCAAGAACGTGATGGGCCAGAAGGACGGCCATGCCGACGAGTTGGAAGTGCTCGTCGTCGAAGAGGGGCCGACGAAACCTCGCTCGAAAGGTAAGAATCGCGCCAAACGTCCCGCCGCGCCTGCTGCAAGCGAGGAGTCCGCCGCCGTCTTCGGTGGCGCTCGGCCGGGCGGACGCATCTCGGAGCGCAAAGGACCGGGCTCCGCATCGTTGGGATCCGGCGTGCGGCAGCACTTGGCCGATCACATGCAGGAAGGCCGCGTTCTGAAACAAGCTCAGAATCATCTGGCACACGGCGTTGCCGAAAAAGTTCAGCAGGACTTGGGTTCGTTTACCGCCGCCGATGCCCCGACCGCCGCCTCGGCCACCGCGGCCCGTGCCAAGTTCACTGTGACCGAAGTGGCCAGGCTCATGCGCGACCCCGCCGGACTCAAGCAAGCGTTCGTGCTGACCCTGATCCTCAATCGGCCAACCTTCGGAAGGCGACGCGGCTAAGGGGGCGGGAGTCTTTTTCGGACATGCGTCATCTGTGGTTTCTTAATCGAACCGCGCGTTGTTGCCATTCGTCGCGACGGTTGAGTGATCACTTCGACGGCTCGTTGCTGTCGAATCCACTCCTGAATCTCGGAGACGTCTCGTGCAGTCAGCGGTTTGCTCTGAATGACGAAGTCTATGCCGTCAGGTTCGCGAATGAGTCCCATGTTCGTCTCCAAAGTATTTCTGAACGAGCCTGCGAGCGGCGGCTGTGTTGATTGCCATGCGTTGGCTGCTCACTCTACTCGCCCCCAAGCTCTTCTCGTAGTGCGGAATCGATTCTGTCTTTGCATCGAAGGCGATAACACCGTCGAAACCGAGTTCAAAGCTGAGAGAGGCCGCATGGGCCATCAAGTTGCCGGCGACTCCGACATATCGCTTGCCTTGCCCAACGTTTTGAGGATGACTCTCCAGCAAATGGACGAATTCGAAACCCGCTTGGTGTTCGAGGGCGATCAATCCCTGGATGGTGTCTCTGATCGCAGGAATCGTCAGCTTGAGGACTTCATGCGCTGCGATCTCCGCTCGCCAATCGAACAGCCAGCGCGACGACAGCTTCAGCGCGCGAACGGTCGTGATCGGGAGAATGCGCGTGTCGTACCGTTGTCCCGTGCGAGCGTCTTCAACGGACTCCGTCAGCTTATCGATGACCGCGTCCAACATCGTAATCACTCCACGTCACACCCGGTCTGAAAGTACGGAAGATGTCTCGTGAGGCACCAACTCATCCGCGCTCACGAGACACCACACTTCCGGCGAGTCTCACTTCACCTCTTTGATCCGAATGCGGCGGTATTCCATTTGGCCTCGGTCGGCTTCGAGGCCGATGGGGCCGGTCGCCGGCAGCTCGTTCGGGAACTTCAGCTCTTCGCCGTTGCAGGTGCAGGTGGCGACTCCACCTTTCACGAAGACTTCGATTTCGTTCCAGTCTTGTGGCTTGTACTTCGTCAGTTCCTTGTAGGGTCCGGCCACCAAGTAATCGCGGCATTGAAGCTGCGGCTTGCGGAGGAAGATGCCGCTGTCGGCGTTCACTCCGGCGCGAAACTCCAGCTTCAAGTGGAAGTCGTGCTGGAACTCGCGCGTCGTCCACATCTGAGCCAGTCCCTTGCCGGGGTTCACGACGATGCGACCGTCGCGAGCGGTGTAGCGGCCGTCGCTGGCGTGCGGCATCGCTTTGAACTCGGGGCCGTTGGCGTAGTGCCAACCGGTCAGATCGGTGCCGTTGAGCAGCATCTCGAAGCCCTCTTCGAGCAGGAACGCGCCGTCAGTTTGAAATGGCGACGCGGGAAAGCCGGCGTTGTTCCAGAGGCTCGCTTCCGGCACGTTCGACCAGCCGTAACGGACGGCCGTTGGCGAACTCACGGAGTCACTGAAGACGACGATCGTGTCATCTTTGATCTTGGTAGTCGCTTCGACGAACTTGCCATCGGGGCCGGCGATCGTGAAGCCCTTGAGCTTTCCTTCTTTCGCGACCAGTCCACCGCCGACGTGCTTGAACGTGAGCGTGGCTTTGTTGCCGCTGACGGACATCGAGTCGTAGGCCGGGCCGGAGTATTCGATCTTCTCGCCATGCGCGAGTACACGTGCGGCAAGCGCGAGTCGTGCTCCAACGGGCTGCTTGTCTTGCGGATGAATGTCGGACGGATGACCGACATCCAGCGTCACAGCCATCGCGGTGTTCTGGGTCGTCTGAACGGCGAGCCGCTGAGCTTCGCGAATCTCCGGCGACATGCCGCCGTGCGGCGCGATCTGCACGAACAGGAACGGAAAATCTCCTTGGCCCCAGACCTTTCTCCACGCGGTGATCATCGCGGGGAAAAGCGTTTGATATTCCTTGCCGCGTGAAGAATTCGATTCGCCTTGATACCAGATGGCTCCGCGAATCGCATAGGGAACCAGCGGGGCGATCGAACCGTTGTAGAGGCCGAATGGCCGATTGGCGCTGACGGCGGGATCTTGCGGCGCGGCCGGCTTGCGCGGCTCTGGCTTCTTGTCGGCTTTCGCTTTCGCGAGGGATTCTTCGTACTGCTTCAGCAATTCCGGTTCGCGCTGCTTGTAGTCTTCCAGAACTTTGGGAAAGCCAGCCAATCGCTGGGCCTGTTGATCGAGTAACGGCTTCAACGTCGGATTGGTTTCGAGGTCCGCTTTCGGAGTCCAGGCTTCGCAGACCGTTCCGCCGACCGCCGACTTAATGAGTCCGACCGGCACTCCCAGCGATTTCCGCAGTTCTTTGCCAAAGAAATACGCGACGCCGGAAAAGTTCGCCGCGCTCTGCGGGGAATCGACCGCCCACGTTCCGCCGATCGAATCTTGCGGCTCATCGACCGCGCGAGCACCCGCATTGAACAGCCGCAACTGCGCATCACCCGCCGCCGCGATCGCCTGATCGCCGCCGGTGGATTTGTTGAGCGTCCAGCCCATGTTCGATTGACCGCTGCAAACCCAAACGTCGCCGACGAGCACGTCTTGCCGAGCGACTGCCTCATTCCCTTCCACCACTTTCACGCTCAATGCGCGACCCTCGGCCGAAGCCGTCAGCGGGTCGAGCTTCACGGACCACTTGCCGTCCTTGTCGGTCGTGGCGGACTTCTCTTGTCCCGCGAATTGCACGAGGAGTTTCGATCCTGGTTCGGCCTTGCCCCACACGGGAACCGCGATGTCGCGCTGCAAGACCGCGTGATCGGTGAAGAGGCTGCTGAGGCTGAGCTTCTCAGCAGCGCTCAGCGAGTTCGAAAGCAGGCCGACGAAAGCCAACACTCGGACGGTGATGGTGAGTTGAGGGATTCTCATCGAATGTGGTCTCCAAAAAAGGTGGGATGGTCCTTCGAAGGCGGGGCATCCTACATGGCAACGCAACGATCTTCGATGCGCCGGCCAGTTCGCGTTTTCCAACGCGGCGGATCGGTGGTATTCTCTGCTGAGACATCCGCGACCCAAGTGCAATTTGGAGACGACAACGATGACGAATGCCGAGCGACCACTGCCTCACCAGCACAAAACCGGCGTGTCTCGGCGCGAGCTGATGCAGGTCGGGTATTCAGGGTTGCTGGGAGTTGGGCTCGCTCAGGTCGCTGGCCAACGAGCAGTCGCGGCGACCCGGACTCCGAAGTCTCTCGTGATCGTGTTTTTGACTGGAGCCGCTAGTCATCACGACACGTTTGACATGAAGCCGGATGCTCCGGCAGAGATTCGGGGCGAGTTCAAACAGATCGCGACTTCGATCCCCGGCTATCAGATTTGCGAGCACCTGCCGAAGCTCGCCGAGCGTGCTCAGCGGTACGCGGTGATTCGCTCGCTGTCGCACGGCGACAACAACCATTTGATGTCCACGCATTATGTGTTGACCGGTGAGAAACAACCGGGCGGCTTCTTTGACAAAGTCGCCTCGCGCGATGACTGGCCGAGCTACTCGGCTGCGTTGCAGTTCCTGCAACCGCAGAACACCGGCATCCCGTGCGGCGTGAATCTGCCGACGTTTTTGCGAGAAGGACCGCTGACTTGGCCGGGGCAGCACGCCGGATTCCTGGGGCCGAATTCCGATCCGTGGCAGATCACCGCCGATCCGAACAAGCCGGACTTCCGCGTCGATGCGTTGTCGCTTTCGCCGGGCCTGGATGTCAGTCGGCTCGGTCAAAGGCATTCGCTGCTGAGCGAGGTCAATCGGCAACAAGTCCGGCTGGGTGAGGCCGCTCAATCGCTGAGATTGCAGAACGATCAGGAGTTGGCGTTCTCGCTGTTGACCTCCAGCCGATTGGCCGAGGCATTTCAATTGAATCGTGAGACCGACGCCGTGCGCGATCGCTACGGCCGCACGACGACCGGTCAGTCGCTGTTGCTGGCTCGGCGATTGATCGAGTCCGGCGTGCGCGTCGTGCAGACGAACATCGGCCGCGTCCAAACCTGGGACAACCACGGCAACATCTTCCCGACGTTGAAGAACCAATTGCTTCCGCCGGTCGATCAAGGTGTGTCCGCATTGCTCGATGATCTTCATGAGTCGGGGCGGCTCGAAGACACGCTGGTGATGATGCTCGGCGAGTTCGGTCGGACTCCGAAGATCAACGCCCAGCGCGGCCGTGATCATTGGGGACCATGCTTTTTTGCCCTCTTTGCCGGAGCCGGCGTGCGTCCCGGTCAGGTCATCGGCCGCTCGGACGACATCGGCGCCTATCCGGTCACGCGCGCGTTCTCACCCAACGATGTCGGCGCGACTGTCTATCACGTGCTAGGCATTGAACCGGACACCGAAGTCCGCGATCGGCTCAACCGTCCCGTCCGCTTGAACCGCGGTGACGTGATCGAATCGCTCTTCACGGGCGCGGCGGTGTGATGAATTGAGCACGACGCGCTTCGCACACGGATGCGAGGGGCACACACGGATGGAGGCGGGGCAAACGATTCGTTGATCCGTGTGCATTCTTTTCATCCGTGTGTGCCCCTCGCATCCGTGTGCGAAGTCCCCGCGAATCACGATCTGATCCACAAGACGCCGTCATTGTTCTCATGCCCTGCGACACAACCTCGTTAGTGTTCGAGTTCCTCGAACTTGCCTCGCATCGTTTGCCCGCCAAGTTCAGGGTACAGCAGCTTCGTAACCTTCAGCAGTTTGTCGGCCTCGGCTTTCTCGCCGAGACGTTGGCAGTTGCGGATGACATGCCAGCGCGCGTCGAGCCATTCGGTGCTGCCCGCTTTGAGCGAGCCTTCCAGTCGTCGCCAATACGTCTTCGCGTGTTGATCGCCGGTTGTGGAACTGAGCGACTCACTCAACTCCGCGGCGGTACGAAGCAGCTTCGCATCGCGCGGAGATTTTTCGACGAGCTGTTCATAGACAGCGACGGCTTTCGTCGGCTGACCCGTGGCGGAGAACGCTTCCGCGCGTGCTCGCCACAACCGCAATCGTTGAGCGTCCGTCAATTTCTTCGGCGATTCCGCCAGAGTTTGTGACGCGCGCAATTGCAGTTCGGCCACCAGCCGCTGCGTCCCCATGTCGCAGTGCGCTGCGACCGCTGCGAGACCGTCCAACAGAGCGAGTAATTCCTCCGGTCCCGATTCTTCGAGCGTGCCGATCAGCTTCTCCGCTTCGTCGATTCTCCGTTGTCCCGCGAGCGAGACGACTCGCAGTTGTTCCGCAGCCTTTAACCAATCGCGGTCTTTCGATTGCGCGAGGACTGCTTCTAACCATTGATCCGCTGACTTGTAGTCCGCCGGTTGCCGCTCCAACAAAAGCCTCGCGAGCCGCACGAGCATTTCCGCTTGCGGATTTGAGATTTGAGATTTGAGATTTGAAATTCGCAGTTCTACCGTCGGAAGCAAATGTTTGATTGCAGCCGACTCCGCATCCGCCGTCGGCTTGTTCTCGGCTCGCAATCGAGCAACGTGTCGCTCGTGACTGCGGGCGATGCCGGCCCACGCTTCGTCGTAGCGCGCGTGCGGGGCCGGGATCGACGCGAACAGCTCGATGGCTTCGAGAAACTGCTGTTGCCGTTCGTGCATCTGGCCGAGCAGCCAAGCCGCTTCGGCAGATTCCGGTTGATCGGCATATCGTTCGCGCAATTGGCGCAACGTGTCGAGGAACAAAGCGCGGCGTTCGTCGGTCGGCTCTTTCTCGAACAGCTTGCCGAGACAAAACGCCCAGAGCAAATGAGTCGCGGCCGAGCGTTCGTGTCGCGGCGCTTCGGCCAGCTCGCGAAACGCGGCGGCGGCTTCGTCGAAGCGTTTCGCTTGGAACAGCAGCGACGCCCGCGTGTCGGCGAGTTCCCGAAGCAAGTTTGTCGTCGCGGCATCCGGCGGTCTCTTCCGCGCTGCCGCGAGTGCCTCATCATAGCGCGGGATCGCCGCGTCGGTCTGGCCGGAAGAGAACGAAGAACGTGCCTGACGCACGAGGCTCGCGAGTTCGCGGCCGTAATCGCGCACGTCACGTTCGCGCTGCCAGTCGAGCTGCGCTCGCGCCGCCCAATAGCCGCCGTCGGTTTGTCGCAGTCGTGCGACTTCGGCCGCGACGCGGTCCCATAACTCGGTCGTCAGCTTGGTGTCGCCACGCTCAACGGTGACTCGCCACACGGCGAGTTCGATCGCGATTTGCCAATAAGCCACTTCGGCCGACATCGCTGACGGATTTGCGGCGTCCGTTTTCAAGACGCCGGTCTGACGTTGCTCGATCAGCCAAGATGCCGCCTCGGTGAGCTGCCGCTTGGCGAGCATCCCGCGCAAGTGTTCGATGACGAAACGTTCGCGCTGTTCGAGTGACGTGTCCTCGGCGATGGACTTCTCAAACGCGGTCAACATTTTGGTCGCACGGTCGAGATCGCCGCGCAGACGCGCGACTTCGGCCAGTACGAGTTGGCTTTCGCCCGTCAATCGGTCATTGCTCGACGCAGTGCCGAGCGGCAGGAGCCACTCATCCGCCGCGACCAGTGCGGCCGCGCGGTCCGCGTTCTCGGTCGCGAGTCGCGCTTGCGTCAGCCGCGCGAGTCCGAGTCGAAAGCGAAGCTGCATCCACAATGCACGTCGCTCGTACAGAGAGAGTTTGTCCGCGGAGTCTTTCGACGTCGGCCGGCTTCCCGCCGCCGCGTCCGTCGAGTTCTGACGCACTTGCTGGCCCAGTGTCTTCTCCAACGGGGCGAGTCGTTCCAGTGCCGCGTCAATCGCCGTCCGTCCTTGCTGACGCAACTCGCGATCCTCCGGCCGCAACTCCGTCTGCGCGAGCGACCATTCCGCTCGGCTGAGGTCGATCAATGCCAATTGCGTCTCAAACAATTCCTGACGTGATGCTGACTTCGTGCGATTCAAATGCTCGACGATGATTCGCGCGGCACGGTGCCACAGATCGTCTTGCTCGGAACCGCCAGTGTGCCAGGCATGCGCCGTGTATGTTCGCGAGAGTTCCAGTACCAACTCGCCACGCTCGCGGTCGCTCAGCGACTTCGCGTCGAGACGCCGCAAGCCATCCGATTCGACCAAGCTGAAAAGCTGCCGCTGCCGAAGCTGTTCGTAGAACCGCGCGGTCGCGTCATCGGCCCGCAGTGAAGTCGTCGCGACAATCAAAAACGCCACGAGCCAAATCATTCCTCTGGCCCCATTCCTCTGCCGGAAAAACTTTGCCAGAGGAATGGAGCCAGAGGAATGGCGGCGATTGGTGATGGGACGTGACATGATCGGAATTGAAAACGGGAGTGGCGAAGAATGTTGGCGGTCGAACACTAACCCGAAGCGTCAGCGAGGGCGAGCGCTTCACGAAACTTCCAATCATGGCTATGAATCTCTGAATCTGTCAGGCGAGCGGGGCGGCGTCAGCCCCCGGTTCGGCAGGTCAGGAACGCACCGGGGGGCTGACGCCGCCCCGCTCGCCAGAAACTTATCGGGAGCATGCGCGATGTCTTTTCTTGAGCGAGATGTATTACGGCGACTTGGTGCGGGCGAAGCGATCGAAAGCGTCTGCGAGGCGGCCGGTTGGACGCGAGCCGGATTTGATGAGCGTTGGAAATGCGATGCGGAAAGTCGTGCTCCACGCTGTGACGGGCAAGTCGTTGCGGGCGTCCAGGCGACCGTGTCGATCGAACGGGATCGCTGGGGGATTCCGCACATCTTTGCGGAGACGGCTCGCGACTTGTGGTTTGGATATGGCTTTGCGATGGCGCAGGATCGGCTGTTTCAGTTGGATTACCTGCGACGCAAAGGGCTTGGTCGTTTGGCTGAGATACTGGGACCGGACGGTGTGCCGCTGGACTTGGCGGCTCGCACGGTTGGGATCAACCGCATCGCTCAAGCGGAATGGTCGCGTCTGCCGAATGAAACGCGCGAAGTGCTGCAAGCGTTCGCTGACGGCGTCAATGCGTTGATCGCTCAGAGCGGCGAGTGCCTGCCGATCGAGTTCGACTTGCTCGACTATCGCCCGGAGCCGTGGTCGCCGATCGACAGCTTGGCGATCGAGAGCGACTTTCGTTGGTATCTGACCGGCCGCTTTCCGGTCATCGTCATGCCGGAGTTGGCCAAGCGAGTGCTCGGCGACGGGCCGCTGTACTGCGAGTTTCTGCTGGGTGAAGCGGACGAAGAAGCGGTCGTGCCGCCGGAGTCTTACGCCGACCTGCGACGTGAGCTGAGTCAACGTCCGCTGGAGAGCGTCGGCCAAGCGACTGGCGATCCCGAAGGAACCGGCAGCAACAACTGGGTCGTTGCGGGACAGCACTGCCGATCGGGAATGCCGATGGTCGCCAGCGATCCGCACATCGCCATCGAAGCCGTGTCGTGTTGGTACGAAGCGCATCTCTGCGGCGGCGGCTTCAACGTGGCGGGCATGGGCTACGTGGGGATGCCGGCAATCATGTTTGGGCGCAATGAGCGCGTCGCCTGGGGGATTACCAACAACATCTGCTCGCTGCGAGATCTGTATCAAGAGCGAACCGATCCCGCGCATCCCAACTGTTTCCAATTCGATGGCCGCTGGGAACCGGCTCGCGAATTGGTCGAGAACATTCGCGTCAAAGGGGCCGAACCGATCTCGCGGACGATTCGCTTCTCGCGAAACGGTCCCGTCGTTGACGAGATCTTGCCGCCGCCGGGGAATGCCTCCCTCGTAGCTCGGACGCCTACGTCCGAGCAATTTGCCGGCCGACCGGACGTAGGCGTCCGGTCTACGAGGCCAGTGACTTTGAAATGGCTCGGCGCGTCTCATGGCGGTTGGCTGACCGCATTGTTGAATATGGACCGCGCATCGTCTGTCGCCGAGTTTCGCGAAGCGCTGCGGCCGTGGCATGTGCCGACATTCAACTTGGTCATCGCCGATGTCGCGGGCCAGATCGCCGTGCATTGCGCGGGACGCATTCCGCAACGCAAAACGTTTGAGCGAGGCTATCGCGCCGGTTGGGAACCCGATCAACAATGGCTCGGCTTGCTGCCGTTCGAGGCGATGCCGCACGCTATTGATCCGTCACGCGGCTGGCTGGCTTCGGCTAACAACCGGTTGGCGGGGGACGATTATCCCTTCCCGCTGTACGGCACTTGGAGCAGCGGTTACCGCGCGGTGCGGATTCGTGAGATGATCGAAGCCGGACTCGGTCACGGTTTTACGGTCGAAGACTTTCGAGCGATGCACCACGACACAGTCTCGCTGCGCGGCGTGACGTGTCTGCCTCCGCTGTTGGCCGCGCTGGCTGAACTCAACGATCCGCGAGTCCGCACCGCAGTGCAACATTTGAGCGGTTGGGACGGACGCACCGAAGCCGATTCGGTCGCGACGACATTGTTCAATGTGTTCCTCACATTCTGGTCGAAGGCCGTCGCGGACGTCCGTTTCTCCGGCGTCACAGCCGACTTGTTGGCGAAGCAAGCGGAGGGGATCGCTTGCCGTTTACTCGCGGATGATGCGCAGGGGTGGTTCCCTGAGGGACAGCGACTTCCGACTCTGCACCGCGTCTTCACGCACAGTCTGAGTTATCTGACGGAACGATTCGGTTCCGACATGGCGACTTGGCACTGGGGCCGCCTGCATCAGTTACCGCTGAAGCATGTGCTGGCCGGTCGCGGCGATCTGGCACAACTGCTCAATCACGGCGGTGGGCCGGTGAAGGGAGACATGATCACGGTCTGCAACACCGGCGGCGGTCCCGATTGGCTGGCGACGAGTGGAGCCGGTTATCGCCTGATCGCGGACCTCTCGACGAATGTGTTGCTGGCCGTGGATGCCGAGAGCCAATCGGGACATCCCGGTTCGCCGAATTACTCGGATCAATTCGAAGCGTGGCACTCCGGTGAGTATCACGTCTTGCCATTGGATCGCGCGGCGGTATCGGAATTGGTCACTCAACGACTGCGGCTGTGCCCGTTGAGTTGATGGTGAGTCACTCCGGTATCTCGTGCGTCAGCGATGTCCGTTTCCAATCACACAACGAAGCGTTCGGAGTGATCTCTTTCATGTCTAACACACTTGATGATCGCGATGAAGACTCGCGTGAGACGTTGCAACACGATGATTCATCGGCCCCGCCGCCAAGTGGGTGTCGTAATTTCGCGTTGGGGTGCGGATGCGCGGCAGGGGCTGTGCTCTTGGTGGTCGTCGCCGTCGGCGCGTGGATCGCCATGAATTGGAAGATCGTGGTGGCCGACGGAGCCAAGAAGGTCGCCGCCGATGCGGTCGCGAAGTCCAAGCTCTCGGCGGACGACAAAGACCGGGTGCTCAAACGGATCAACCAACTGGCCGACGATTTCAAAGGGGGCAAAGTCAGCACCGAACAGCTCGCGAAAGTGATGGAGGAAATCGCGAAGAGTCCGCTGCTGCCGCTCGGCCTGCTGATGGCCGCCGACGAGATGTACGTCAAGCCGTCCGGCCTCAGCGACGACGACAAGGAAGCGGGCCGTCGCACGCTGCAACGGTTCGCGCGCGGAGCGTTCGAGAAAAGCATCCCAGAGAAAGAGTCGCAGGAAGTGATGAAGCTGCTCACGGAGAAGCAACCGAACGGAACTGACAAACTCAAAGAGCGACTGACCGACGTCGAGTTGCAAGCGTTTCTCAAGAAGGCCCAAGAGAAGGCCGATGCCGCCAACGTCCCCGACGAACCGTTCGAGGTCAGCATCGCCGACGAATTGGACAAAGCGATCGACAAGGTGCTGAAACCGTAGTCCGAGCCCTTGTGGCTCGGTCGATTCGTGGCTCGGTCGGAATCATCCAGGCCACAAGGGCCTAGGCTACAGGTTGGTTGCCTACGTCCGGTCAAGCAATCAATTCGTCGATGACGCGGCCATGCACGTCGGTCAAACGGAAATCGCGGCCGGCGTAACGGTACGTCAAACGCTCGTGGTCAAACCCCAGCAGATGCAGCATCGTCGCGTGCAGATCATGCACGAGGACCGGCTTCTCGACCGCTTGGAAACCGAACTCATCAGTGGCTCCGTAGACTTGTCCGCCGCGCACGCCGCCGCCGGCCAGCCAGCAGGTGAAGCCGTAATGGTTGTGATCGCGACCGTTGAGCGCCGGCAGTTCGGCGACCGGAGTGCGGCCGAACTCGCCGCCCCATTGGATCAGCGTCTCGTCGAACAAGCCGCGCTGTTTCAGGTCGGTCATGAACGCGGAAATCGGGCCGTCCCAATCATTGGCGAGCTTCTTATGCTGAGCTTCCAACCCGTCGTGGTTGTCCCACGGTTGTCCGGCACCGCTCCAGATTTGGACGAACCGCACGCCCCGTTCGATGAGGCGTCTCGCGATCAAAAGCTGCCGGCCGTGAGTCCCCGCTCCGTACATCAGCCGAATCGCTTCCGGCTCTTTCGAGATATCGAACACGTCCGCCGCTTCCGTCTGCATCCGAAACGCCAGCTCAAACGATTGAATGCGAGCCTCCAGCGCGGCGTCCTCCGGCCGCTCGGCTTTGTGTTGTTCGTTGAGCTTCCGCACGAAGTCGAGTTGCCTCCGCTGCTCATCCAGCGACAGCCGCGAGTTCCGAATGTTGGCGATCAGCTTCGTGATTTCAGTGTGCTGTGTGTCGAGGTATGTCCCTTGAAACGCTCCGGGCAGGAACGCCGAGCGCCAGTTCTGCGTCGAGACAATGGGATACCCGCCCGGACACATCACGATGAAGCCGGGCAGATTTTGATTCTCCGAACCGAGTCCGTAAGTCACCCACGATCCGAAGCTCGGCCGAGGGAGCCGGCCGTCGCCGCAGTTCATCAGCATCAGTGACGGCTCGTGATTGGGCACCTCGGCCTGCATCGACCGAATGACCGCGATATCGTCGATGTGGTTGAGCGCCGTCTGCCAGAAAAGATCGCTGACCTCGATGCCCGACTTGCCGTAACGACGAAACTCAAACGGCGACCGCATCGCCGCGCCGGTCTTCCGTTCGGTTCGCAGATTTCCGGCGGGTAGCGGCTTGCCATGCCACTCGGACAGCTTCGGTTTTGGATCAAACGTGTCGACTTGCGAAGGACCACCATTCATAAACAGATGCACTATGTGTTTCGCTCGCCCCTCGAAGTGCGAACGCTTGGGAGCCAGCGGCGAGACGACATCGGCCTGCACAGCCTCCGTGAGCAAGCCCGCAAGGCCGAGCATTCCCAGCCCGGTGCCGCAGCGACGCAGCGCATCGCGCCGAGACCATGTGTGTGCCGATTCGCCGAGCATAATGACCTACTTTTCTCACAGGCGAGCGGGGTGGCGTCAGCCCCCCGGTACTGTGCCGAATATACCGGGGGCTGACGTCGCCCCGCTCGCCTGGATCAAACATTTAACCTCGCAGCCCGACTTCGCGCATCAACCGATCGGTCGCCGTGTACGCCTCGCGAACCCAATCTTCGATGCGGTCTGGATCGGGGGAGTATTCGAGTTCAATCGACACCGCTCCGTCGATGCCGAGGTTTTTGATCTCGCGCAGATACGGCAGGAAATCGACCACGCCGCGGCCGGGAGGCAGATCGCCATGTTTCTTCCCGTCGCAATCTGAAATGTGAACGTGAATCGCTTTGCCCTTCAGACGCCGTAACTCTTCGGGAGCCACATTCGCGAGACACAAATGCGAGACGTCGATGTTCGCCTGCAACGCCGGATGAGCGACGTCGTCAATAAAGCGAACCATGTTGTCCACGTTATTCAGCAGCGAAAGGGCGAACGGTTCCAGTTCGAGCGCGATCTGCACGCCCAGTTTTTCGGCGTACTCGGCCAGCACGCGACAGGTCCGGACGCCGGTCGCCCATTGCTCGGCGGGAGGGATGACCTCTTGGTTCCAGATGTATTCGCCGAGTACCAGCAGCACATTCTTCGCCTCCAATTCATAAGCGAAGTCGAGGTATTGCTTGACGCGGTCGATGTGGAACCGCTGCACGCTGGGATTGAAGTCGACCAAGCCGACTGCCACGCAGCAGATCGAAACGATCGGCAATCCCGCCTTGTCGGCCTCGCGTTTGATGAGCTTCCGCTCGCGGACGTCGATATCCAGCGGGTCAGCAAAAATGTCAATCGTGTCGAAGCCGAGTTCTTGCGTCTTGTGAATCCCCCAGGCGGTGTCTCGTCCCGTCTGTGCCCACGCGGAATTGATCAGGCCAAGTTTCATGGAATCCCTTTTCATGCGAATGAATTGCAGGCGACTTTACTGCGGCGATTTCGCCTGAGAAAGCGAGTCGAGAACGACGTCCCCATCGACCTCGTGTCGATCGAGCGAACGATGGAACGCGAGCGTGGCTCCGCCTCAGACTTGTGCTTCATTCGCGCTCCATTTCATTCGCGCGGACATGGATTTCGGCCGCGCGAATGAAATGGAGCGCGAATGAACTCAAAACTCGTCACACTCGGAACAACTTCGCGAGTCCAAGGAATCTAGCCAGCGATGGCGTCACTTCGCTCTTGGGAAACCGAATCGCCGCTCGCTACGATGGTCGCCGTACGAGGAGGACTTGCCATGAACGATTTTGACAACGCTGAATCCGATGTGGCTGTGATGGAACCGCAGGTCGTGGTGCGTCCGAAGCCGGCACGTCCCGATCTGAAGTCCAAACCCAAGCGGCAGCCGCCGTACGCGGTCATTCTCCACAACGACGATCAGCACACGTTTCAGTACGTGATTGATCTCTTAATGAAGCTCTTCGCATACACGCTGGAGAAAGCCTTCGTGCTGACGACTCAGGTGCATACGCAGGGCAAGAGCATCGTTTGGAGCGGCACGCTGGAACTGGCGGAATTGAAACGGGACCAAGTTCGCGGCTTCGGCCCCGATTTCTACGCGATGCAAAAAGTGGAATTCCCGCTGGGCGTGACGATCGAACCGCTACCGGAGTAATGAAGGTCGATGCCTACTCGCCGAGACATGCTCCTGGCGCTCTTCGCCACATCGCTGGGCCGGGCGTCGCTCGCGCAGCCGAATGCGAAGAACCTCGTCACACCACAGACGCAGTTGGCGATCGACCGAGGACTCGCGTGGCTGGCGGCCAAACAGCGTGACGACGGCTCGTTCGGATCGGGCGGCGGCTTCGGCCGCAACGTGGCGGTGACGGCTCTGGGTGGCATCGCGCTGTTGTCGTCCGGGAGCACTCCGGGACGCGGCCCGTTTGGTGCGAACGTGAATCGCGCCGTGGACTTCGTCTTGTCGGTCGCCAAGCCCGACGGTTTTCTGCACATCAAAGAACAGGAATCCTACGGTCCGATGTACGGCCACGGCTTCGCGACGCTGTTCCTCGCCGAAGTCTATGGCATGTCGCGCCGAGCCGACGTGCGCGATCATCTCGACCGAGCCGTGCGACTCATCGTGCGGACTCAAAACTCCGAGGGAGGCTGGCGTTATCAGCCGGTGCCGAAAGAAGCGGACATCTCGGCAACCGTCTGCCAGATCATGGCACTGCGAGCCGCTCGCAACGCCGGGCTGCACGTCCCGAAGGAAACGGTTGATCGCTGTATCGAGTACGTCAAGAAGTGCCAGAACTCGGATGGCGGTTTCCGCTATCAATTGGTTCGTCGCGGCGACAGCGCGTTTCCACGTTCGGCGGCCGGAGTCGTTGCGCTGCATTCGGCGGGACAGTACGAGGGAAAGGAAATTGATCGCGGCCTGAGCTATCTGCGCCGGTTTGCTCCGCAAGGCCAGATGGCTCGGTACGAGGGACATTTTTTCTACGGCCATTACTATGCCGCTCAAGCCATGTGGCGTGCCGGTGGCGAAGCGTGGGACGAATGGTATCCCGCGATCCGCGACACGCTGCTTCGCGATCAACTCCCTGAAGGAGCCTGGACCGACTCGACCGTCTGCATCGAGTACGGAACCGCGATGGGCCTGATCATTTTGCAGATGCCGAATAACTACCTGCCGATTTTTCAACGATAACCCCCCCTTGAAACCGTACCGCGACCGTCAGGGAGCGGCATGCCGCGTTGAAGACAGGCCGCTCCCTGACGGTCGCGGTACGGTGACTTACACGGATCAAAGTGAAATGCCTCTCAAACTTGTGACCTTCGGCGAAGTGATGCTGCGCCTGTGCCCTGAAGACTTCTTGCGGTTGTCTCAGGTCGTCCCCGGCCGATTGGAAGCAACGTTTGGCGGCGGCGAGTTGAATGTTGCCGTCTCGGTCGCTCTGCAGGGGGGGCAAGCGTCATACCTGACCGCTCTGCCGGACAACGCCATCACTGATTGCCTGGTGCAGGAGGCCCGCAAGCTGGGAGTCGGCACGGAACTGATCCGTCGCGTGAAGACCGGCCGCTTCGGGATCTACTTCGTCGAGACCGGAGCCAATCAGCGCGGCGGTACGGTCACTTATGACCGCGAAGGGAGTTCGATCGCGCTGCAACCGGCGGAGTCGTACGACTTCGAGAGTGCGTTTCGCGGTGCGAACTGGTTTCACATTACCGGCATTACTCCAGCGATCAGCGCGAACGGGGCCGATGCCGCGAAGCTCAGCGTGCAAACGGCCAAGCGACTGGGGCTGACTGTTTCATGCGATCTGAACTTTCGCAAAAAGCTGTGGAACTGGCGGCCCGGCACGAAGTCCACCGAACTTTGCCGCGAAACAATGCGCGGCCTGATGCCGTTCATCGACGTGGTCATCGCGAATGAAGAAGACGCCGAACAGGCTTTGGGCATTCACGCCGCAGCGACCGACGTCGAGGCCGGTCAGTTGAACATTGCGGGCTATGAAGGGGTCGCTCGGCAAATTGTTTCCGAGTTTCCCAACGTGCGTCAGGTGGCGATCACGTTGCGCGAAAGCTATTCCGCCTCGCACAACAATTGGGGGGCATTGCTCTTCGACGTCGCGGCGGATCAAGCGTTCCTCGCACCGACGGATCCCGATGGGAACTACTCGGCGTATGAAATCCACAACATTGTGGACCGCGTCGGAGCGGGCGACAGCTTCGGAGGCGCGTTGATCTTTGCGCTCAACACGCCAGAGTTGTCGGCTCCCGCGACCGCGATCCGCTACGCCGTGGCGGCGAGTTGCTTGAAGCACAGCATCAAGGGAGACTTCAACACCGTGACTCGCGCCGAGATCGAATCGCTGATGGCCGGCTCCGGTTCGGGGCGTGTGCAGCGCTGATAAAAAGTGAAATAACGGCTTTCGGCCATCGGCTCACGGCGTTCGGCCGAATGCCGTGAGCCGAAAGCCGATGGCCGTTATCACAACTTTGAAAGTCAAAAACTCATGCCCGAACTTCTCGACCGTTTTCTGAAGTACGTCCAGATTGACACGCAAGCCGACGACCACAGCGAATCCTCGCCGAGCACTGCCAAGCAGCTCGAACTGAGCCGCTTGCTCGTGGATGAGTGCAAGCAGATGGGCCTCAAAGACGTCTCGCTCAGCAAGCATGGTGTCGTGCTGGCGACAGTCCCGCAGACCGTCACGCACCATGCGCCGACGATCGCGTGGGTCGCGCACGTCGATACGTCGCCGGAAACCAGCGGCACGAATGTCAAACCGATCGTGCATCGCGAGTACGACGGCAGCGATCTCGTGCTGCCGGGCGATCCGACGAAGATCATCCGCGGCGATGAGAACCACGACCTTTGCAATTTGCTGGGCGGGACAATCATCACGACCGACGGCACGACGCTGCTGGGGGCCGACGACAAAGCGGGGATCGCGGTCATCATGTCGGCCGCCGAGCAACTGATGAAACGCCGCGACTTGCCGCATGGCCCGATCCGGTTGGTCTTCACCTGCGACGAGGAAATCGGCCGAGGCACACAGCACCTGAGCGTGAAAGACATCGACGCGGTCTGTGCCTACACGCTCGACGGCGATGGCCAGGGGAAGATCGACGGCGAAACGTTCTCGGCCGATCTCGCCATCGTGAGCGTCACTGGCATCAACATCCATCCGTCGGTCGGCAAGGGAGCGATGGTCAACGCGATCCGCATCCTGTCCGATTTCCTCGCCGCATTGCCGCAGGACACGCTCAGCCCAGAGACCACCGAGGGCCGCGAGGGTTTCATCCATCCGTATTCGATCGAAGGGGGCGTCGCTCACGCGGAGGCCCGGCTGATCCTGCGTGACTTCGAGACGTCGCAATTGGCGGTCTACGCCGCTTTGCTGGAGAGCATCGCGGCCAAATTGCGAGTGGCTCATCCCAAGGCCCGCATCGACGTCGCGACGAAAGAGCAATACCGCAACATGCGCGATGGACTCGTGAAAGAACCGCGAGCGCTCGCCAAGGCGGTCGAGGCCACCGAAGCGGCCGGTCACGAGCCGCAGCTCTCGATCATCCGCGGCGGTACCGACGGCTCGCTGCTGACCGCGCTGGGCTTGCCGACCCCAAATCTTTCGACGGGCGAACACAACCCGCACTCACCGCTCGAATGGACCAGCGTCGAAGAGATGCAAGCGGCGGTCGATGTGCTCGTGCAACTGGCGATCACTTGGGGCCGCGAAGAGGGGTAACCCGGCGATGAAACCAGAGCCGCCCTGGCCGAGTACATCGGGCAATCGCTGACATCCAACTTTCCAGGAGCCGTCCGATGTCCAAGCTATATACCCAGACGATGCTGGTGCTGCTGAGTGCCACTTCAATTCTCTGCGCGGACGAGCCAAAGACATTGTCCGAAAAGCCAACCGAAGCGGAGCAGCGGGTGAAGCAGTGTCTGGAATGGCTGCCGCCCGATACCGAAACCATCATCGCAGCGCAAGGTCCGTTCCTGATTCCGGCAAAAGATCCCAACCCGGAAAAACCCACGCTGACTGAACTCGGTGAATTTTGGGCGTTTGAGCCTTTGCGTGCAGTCCGCAAAGGAAAGGTTTTGAAAGCACTTGAAGGGCAGACGTTGCTGTTGTCCCTGGAAGGAGCCCGGCACTTTCGTTCGCCGAGGGGTTTGGGACTATGTCCCTACGATGGTTGTCAGATCCTGATTTTCGACGACAAGTTTTCGGACGTCGGCAACAAACTCATGATTTCGCTGAGAGCAGACGTGGATCGAACTCATGAACACGGACAACAAGACCTCTTGGCTTTCGACGAAACACGGGAAAAAGATCGCTGGACGATTTTCATCGCGAGACCTCGGCCCAACGTCTTACTTTGTGGAACAGATCGTCAATTCGTGACGACGGTGATGAATCTCATGGAGTCACCGAAGCGACGGCCCGACGCGCCGAAGTTCACCAATCTTCCGGAATGGAGACACGTCGACACGAAAGCTCGCTTTTGGGCCATCCGCCACTTTGATCCGGGGAATGCGTCGAACGATCCGACCACTCCGCTCACGACGCAAAGCCGCGCGGCAAACAACCCCGATCCTCAAGCGATCGGCCTGACATACTCGTTTGATCCGACGAAAGAACCGCAGACAGCCATCGTGAAGTATCTCACGACTAATCCAGACCGAGAGAGAATGCTGAAATCCGTCTGGTATCGCGAAAAAGGTGGCCGAAATCCGATGGTGACTCATGACGGCACGAATGCCACGGAAATGCGGTTTCCAGTGCGCAATGGCCAGGTTGGAGATGAATTCATTCTTCAGTTGCTGATGGTTCTGGGGCACGCGATTTACATCTGACTCAGCTTGAGCCGCAGTAGATCGAGGGCAGACTTCGCTGCTCGATTCCGTGCAAACGAGACATCAGCGACGGGGATGTGCTCTTGGACTTCGACTCCGTGAGCATCGGCCAAGGCGAGGCTGAGTTGCGGAATGCCTTCGGTGTTCAGCGAGCCGGCAATCGCGAGCGCAAAGTCGGAACCGAATCGCAGGCGGGTTTGTTGCGCCAGGTGGCTCGCGTGCTCGTGGAGCACGTTTTCAACGTGCTCGTTCGATTCGGGCACGTTGAAAACGTGCCCCACGGCTGAGCCAATGACTCCTCCCAAGAAACAACGCTCGCTGTCCGATGCCGCTGTCAGCCACAGCGACAGAACTCCGCCAGTGACCTCATCAGCGACCGCGACCGTCTGACTTCGGCGGTTCAATTCGCGGACGACAACGTCTTCAAGTTGCTCGTCCTCTTCGCCGAAGACGAGTTCGCCGAGCCGCGCGTGAATGAGTCGCTTCGTGGCGGCGATCTTCGTGTCGCATTCGGATTCAGTCGCGCCGTGGGCTTCGATGCGGAGCGTGATCGTCCCTTCGTGGACGGTGATGCCGACTTCGGGGTCTCGGCCGCGAGCGGTCACGTCGCCGAGCAGCTCTTCGCAGGCCGATTCGCCGACGCCGTAACAATTCACTCGCGCACGGCGGATGATTTTGTGGGAATGCGGCAGCCGAGGCAGCACGCTGTCTCGGAACATCGGCTTCATCTCACTGGGAACGCCCGGCATCGTGGCGATGAGACAACGCGCGCCGTTGGGACGGGGTAACTCCATCCAAACACCGGGCGCGGTGCCGTGCGGGTTGGCGATCGGTTCGCTCCCGGCCGGGAACATCGCTTGGATGACGTTGCGCTCCGGCATGATTCGCTTGCGTTTGGAGAAGATGTCGCGGACGTGCTGCAAGCTCGGTTCATGCAGCACGAGTTCCACGCCGGCGAGATCGGCCAGCGCCTGCCGCGTAAGATCGTCGAGTGTCGGGCCGAGTCCGCCGCTGATGAGAACGATGTCGGAGCGTCGCACCGCCGCGCGAAGAGTCTCCAACATCACCGGCATGTCGTCGGCGACGGTCGTGTGCAGCAACACTGGGATGCCGACGGCCGCGAGTTCAATGCTGAGCCATTGGCTGTTCGTGTCCAGTTTGGCTCCGGTGGTCAGTTCCGTTCCGATGGCGAGGATTTCGGCATGCATGGTCGGTGTCGCATCGCAGGAGGCGGGAATGGTGCATTCAGGAACGGCATCTTGCACGGTTTCAATAGAAATGTCTTCTCAAGCCGTCGCTCTGTTCGCTGTCTCCCGTTCCTGCCGGTCGCGCCGGTCACACCGAGCGTCCGCATGGCACAAGCGGCGAGAAGTTTTCGCAAGCCGAGCCTGTGACCGTTCCGAAGTCGGAGACTAAGGGATGTTCTTTCCGAACGGCCTCTTGCCGGATCGGGAAGCGACTCCCTAGCTTGATGTCGTGAGGTTTGACCGTCCGAGCTTCCCGGAAGCCCACCCGTGAAAAAGCTGCATTTGATTTTGCTGTCGCTCGTCACCGCTGTGCCGGGAGGCTTTCTGTGTTACTTGCTGGGAACGGCGCTGGCGTTGCCGCGTAGCGATCTCTGGAAGAAGCCGCTCTTGGGTGGCGCGGTGGTGGGGACAGGCTTGTTGGTTTTGCTGGCAGCGGTGGTCTGGCCGCTGCTGTATGCGGTCGCGTTTTACGACGACCCGAACAAGAACAAGCCCCCCGTGGATGGCGAAGATGCCGCCGCCGCGGATGAACTTGAAGAAGACACGCCCAAGACCCCGCGCAGCGATTCGTTCGAGGAAGACGATGTCGATGTCTTCGAGCGCGAAGGCGTGTCCGCCGAATCCGGGGACGAGGAGGACTTCGAGCCTGCCGAGACCGGCGACGAGTTCGACGTCGAAGAAGAGTCGATCGAGTCCGCGGAGACCGCTGACTTCGATCTGGGCGACGACGAATTCGCGGACCTGGAGATGGAAGAAGAAGTCGAAGAAGAGGAAGAAGAAGCCCCCAAGAAGAAGGCCAAGAAAAAGAAGAAGTAGCCGTCGCCGAGTTGCTCCGCAACTCGGTGCGGAGTCGCGGAGCGACTCCGCCACGGTCACGCCGCCGGATGGGTCACAAAGCGATAGCCGGTGCCGCGCACGGACAAGATGTGGCGCGGAGCCGATGGATTCGGCTCGATCAGCTTGCGGAGCCGCAGCACAAAGTTGTCGATCGTCCGCGGCATGACGTTCGAGTCACTCCCCCACACGTCCTCCAGAATTTGTTGGCGTGAGAGCACCTTGCCGTCGTTGTCCAGGAAGTAGCGCAGCAGTTGCACTTCCATCGTGGTCAAGTCGTGCGTCTGGCCCTGGGCCGAAAGTTGATAGCGGCTGAAGTCGATCTTCGCATTGCCGAATTCGCGCACGTCTGATTCCAACTCGGGTTCACGCGGTACGGCCGGCAGCGATGAGTGGTCGAGCGGATGCCGCTCGATCAAGTTGCGGACACGGCTGAGCAGCTCCGGCAGCGCGAACGGCTTGCTCATGTATTGATCGCAGCCGGCATCGAATCCCGCCGTGCGATCCTCGCTAAGCGTGCGGGCGCTGAGCACCAGGATCGGCACTTGTTGGTCGATCAGCCGAATCTCGCGACAGATGTCGTAGCCGCTCATCCCCGGCAACATCAGGTCCAACAGGACGAGATTGAATCGTGGATCGGCCTGTCGAAACGCGGCGACCGCAGTGACTCCTTCGCCGGCAACGACGGCTTCGTAGCCTTCCTGCTCGAAGTTGAACTTCAAGCCGAGCGCCAGTGCGGATTCATCTTCGACGATCAAGATTCGCATGAAATGTTGCCACAAAAATGAACTGGCGAGCGGGGCGGCGTCAGCCCTCGGACGTTTTGAGATTTGAGATTTGAGATTTGAAATTTGAGATTTGAGACGTCGGGGAGCTGACGCCCGCCCGCTCGCCTGAAACTTCAGAAGGCAACGTCGCATCCAGCGCTTCGCTGACGATCGCCCGACCGGGAAGATCGACCACGAACAGGCCGCCCGGCCCGTCGGTGCGATCGAGGACTTGGACTTTGCCTTTCAGCAGACCGACCAGCGTCCGCACGATGTACAGCCCGACGCCGGTCCCTTTTTGCCGGCGTTCCAGTTCGCTGCCTCCGCGATAAAAGATTTTGAAAATGCGTTTCCGCATATCGGGAGCGACCCCTTCGCCATTATCGGCGATGCGCGTGACGACTCGGCCGTTGTCGGTGACGTGCGCTGAGACTTGGACTTGTGGTTGAGCCGCTCCGTACTTCACCGCGTTGTCGATCAAGTTGCCGAAAATCATCTCCAACAGAATCCGCCGCGCGTGAATGACCGCCGGTTCGATCTCGAACGTGAAGACTTCGTCCACGACTTTCTTGTGGTGTCGTGCGGCTAGCTCGGCGCAACGCTGCAAGAGCGGCACCAGTTCAATGTCTTCCGGATCAGCCTCCTGTCCCAGCGCATCCAATCTCGCCACCTCCAGCAACTGGTTGATGAGGTGATCAAGCCGGATCAATTCCGCGTCCATGACGTTGAAGAACTCCTCTTGCTGCCGAGGCTCGACGTGCCGCATCCGCAAGGTGTCGAGATACAGCCGCAGTGACGCGATCGGCGTCTTGAGTTCGTGCGTCACGCTGTCCACGAAGTTCGACTGACGCTGATTGAGCCGCACTTCTTTGACCGTCAAGAACAGATAAAACGCGGAGACCACCAGAATCAGTGCGAACACAACCGTGCCGATGGTCAGCGCGCCCCAGGAGTTGAGATGGGCCAGCAAGACGATCCAACACACCATCAGCGTCACATTGAGCACCATCAACACGACGCTCAGCGTGATCGGTAAGTGCAGCGAGCGGCGTTTGCGGAGGTAGGACATGGTTGGGGAAAATCTCAAATCTCAAATCTCAAATCTCAAATCCAAACAACAGTTATTCAGATTTCGAGTTTTGAATTTCGGATTTCCGTTGGACGGCGACGCGGCACAGTCTGTCGAGACCCAGCCGAAAAATCACCCACAGCGCGGCGACCGACTCTTTCCAGTTGATCTTGGACATTCCGAAGCGGCGGTCCTCGAAGGTGATGGGGGTCTCCTCGAACGAGCAGCCGACGGCTCGGCAGCGATACAGCAACTCCTCCTGAAAGGCGTAGCCGCGAGCACGAATGCGGCTCCAGTCGATCTCGGCCAGCTTGGCGACGCGGTAACACCGGAAGCTGCCGCTGTTGTCACGCGTCTTCAGACCCAGAAACAGCCGCGCGTAAAAGTTGATCCCCTGACTCATGAAGTGCCGCCGCCAATTCCAGCCAACGACTCCGCCACCGGGGATGTATCGCGAACCGATCGCCACATCGACGCGGTTCAGGCAATCTCGGATTGCCGGCAGGTGACGCGGATGATGGCTGAAGTCGGCATCCATGTTGAGCACCTGTTTGTAGCCGTGCTCAATGGCGAATCGAAACCCGGCGACCGTCGCGGTGCCCAGCCCCAGCTTGCCGGATCGGTGCAACACCTTGATCCGCGAGTCCTTCGTGGCCAGTTCATCGGCCAACCGCCCGGTGCCGTCGGGAGAGTTGTCGTCGATGACCAGCACCGCCGCATCCGGCGCGATCGCGTGAATGTCGGGGATCAGCTTCGGCAGATTCTCGCACTCGTTGTAGGTGCAGAGCGTGATGAGCAGTCGCGGCATAAGTCGTGGGGCAGGTTTTCAACCTGCCCGGAAATGTTTCCCCAATCAGAGACGGGCAGGTTGAAAACCTGCCCCACGTTAGCGGTTCTCTTCCGGCAGATAGACGTCCGGCAGGATCAACGTTCGACGATCCGGTTCGGGGGGAACCGCGAGAGCCGGCAGCCGTGGGCCGCGAGCGTCATTCTGCGGCGCTGGCTGCGGTTTGCGAATCTCGGCTTTGACGGCGATGTCGTCGTGTGGCGGCGGAGGTGGCGGCAATGGTCGTCGATTCGCGACCGGAACTGCGGGAGCTTCTTTTGGTGGTGATCCGGGATTCTGCAAGAACGCTTGCAGATGTGGTCCGCGCCCTCCCAGTTTTCCTGCGGCGCTGAGGAACTCGGCGGCGCGCGAGTCTTCATCGAAGTGCAGCATCGCTCCCACTAGGAACAGTCGGTCGGGATCTCGCACGTCGGCGTTGGCCCAGTCGGCGACCCGTTGCAGGTAGTCCACTTTTTGTTCGAGGTTCTCGATGCCATAAACGTTGTCGAGCGTCGGGCCGGTCTGCGGGTACTTCGAATCGACCTGCAAGCCGCGTTTCAACTTCGAGACCGCGTGCGAGTAGCGTCCCATCGCCACCAGCACGAACGCTTGGCGGAAGTAAACTTCGCCACGATCTTCGGCCTCGCGCTGAGCTTCCAGGTATCGCAAGTACGCTTTGACGTGTTGCCCTTCGCGCAGCCAGCGGTCCCCTTCGGCTTGAATTTGCTGGCTCCGCTCCTTGCCGATGCGGGATGACCCGCTGACGGGACGAACCACCGTTTCTTCATCGGGCGGAAGCGGAAAGTTCCCACGCCGCTCGGCATGTTGTTGCACGACATCGAACACGTTGGGTTGTTTCCGTGCCAGCGGATCGGCCACCACCACACGCGACCGAGCGACCACCGGATCGGCAATCGAAATCGTCGCTTGGATCGGCACGGTCGTCTGCTGCACGATCACGCCGGAATAAACCGGATAGACCGTCGGTGCCCAACCCCACGGCGAATACCGCACGCTCGAAAAGCTGGAGCGGTAATAGCCACCCGTTGACAAAAAGAAGCTGCTGTCGAACCCGGTCAGCGGCGCGTGCCAGCCGTAATAATCGGTGACGCAATACGGCCGGCCGCAGTAACTCGGACCGCAATGCCAGTGATTCGCCTGCGCCGGCTGAGCGGAAAAACTCAAACACCCCAGCAACGCCAATACGCTCAACCAACCGTTCCGCATGATGAACTCTCCGAGACGGCAAAAGCTCTCCGGGTCAACGCGGCGGATTATCAAACCATTGGGCCGATGAGGTCAAACCGGATTCTCGGCGGAATGAAGAATCTAGGGGTCAGGCACTTCGGAAATTCGGAATTGGCCGAGGCCAATTCCGAATTTCCGAAGTGCCTGACCCCGGACATGAGCTTGATCCGCTGAAACCGTACCGACACATTCCCAGTACGAGCGGTGTTTCATCTCCGCCTTCCAAGATTCAACATTAAGGGGTCGTGCGTTCAAAATTCAAAATTGGCGGGGTGATTGCCGCGTCGAATGCTCGGTATCGATCAGCCCCGCCAATTTTGAATTTTGAACGCACGACCCTTCCGCAAATTTCAGGAGATTCCAATGCGTTGCGGTTCCATCATCAGTGCCACTTTGATTCTGGCGATCTTCTGCGGAAACCTCCGCGCGGCGGAGGCCACGCGAACCGCACGTCTCGGCCGAGTCATCACCGATGCGACTCTCACCGACTATCGCGGCGCGAGCGCTTCGCTGGCGGAGATGCAGGACAAGCCGGTCATCGTGCTGGCTTTCATTGGGACCGAATGTCCGCTCGCGAAGTTAGCGGTGACGAAGCTGAACGCGCTGACGAAAGACTTCGAGCCGCGCGGCGTTGTCATCTTGGGGATCAACTCGAATCGGCAAGACTCGTTGGCGGATCTGGCCGCGCAGGCCAAACAACAAGAGGTCGGTTTTCGACTCTTGAAAGACGCCGGCAACAAGCTGGCGGATGCGGCCGGAGCGGAACGGACCCCCGAAGTCGTCGTGCTCGATCAGAAGCGAGCGATTCGGTACGTCGGACGCATCGACGATCAAGATGGCATCGGCTTTCGTCGCGATGCCGCGAAACGACAAGACCTGAAGAGCGCGATTGAAGAACTGCTCGCCGGCAAACCGGTCAGCGTCGCGACCACCGAGGTCGAAGGTTGCTTCATCGGCAAAGTCCGCGAACCAAAACCAGGAGCCGAGTTCACGTACTCGAAGCACGTCGCTCCGATCTTGCAGAACCGCTGCATGAATTGTCATCGACCGGGTCAAGTCGCTCCGTTCGCGATGACCGGCTACGACGAAATCGCCGGCTGGGCCGAGACCATTGCCGAAGTCATCAAAGACAATCGGATGCCGCCGTGGCACGCGAGTCCCGATCACGGAAAGTTCGCGAATGCTCGCAACCTGCCGGAGGACGAAAAGAAAGTGATCCTCGATTGGGTCAAAGCCGGTGCTCCCGAAGGCGATCGCGGCGATCTGCCGCCTCCGAAATCTTTCACCGACGGCTGGCAGTTGCCGCGCGAGCCGGACCTGATCGTCAACATGCGTGACAAGCCGTATGACGTCGCCGCGTCCGGCACGGTGAGATATCAATACTTCGTCGTGGACCCCAAGCTGACCGAGGACAAATGGGTCAATGCCGCCGAGATTCAGCCGGGCGAACGCTCCGTCGTGCATCACGTTTTGGTCTTTGCCAAGACGGAATCGGAAATGCACAAGTTCGACGGTGAGGGAGCGTTTCTCGCCGCCTACGTTCCGGGCTTCTTGCCGCAGGAGTACCCGACGGGCATGGCCAAACTCCTGCCAGCCGGATCGAAGCTAGTCTTCCAAATTCACTACACGCCCAACGGCAAAGCGACAAAAGACGCCAGCCGCATCGGTCTGCTGTTCGCCGACGACAAATCGGTGACTCACGCGGTGATGACCAGCGAGGCTCGCAAGTCAGGCGGCTTGATCATTCCTCCCAACGCCGTTGATTCCCAACATGAGGCAAATTCGCCGAAGTCCCCGGTCGATGTCCAATTGCTGAATCTGATGCCGCACATGCACGTTCGCGGAAAATCCTTTCGCTATGAGTTGCAGTCCGCGAATGGCCGCAAAGAGACGGTGCTCGACGTGCCACACTACGACTTCAATTGGCAGACCTCGTATCGACTCGCCGAACCGCTGAGTATTCCGGCCGGCAGCTTGATGCACGTCGTCGCCCACTACGACAACTCAGAGAACAACCTCAACAACCCGAACCCCAAAGCGACCGTACGCTGGGGCGAGCAAACTTGGGATGAAATGCTGATCGGTTACTTCGACATTGCTGTCCCGAGAGAGACGTTTGAAGCGACTCGGAAAGTCACCGGCACACCGCGTCGGCCGGTGGCTGCGGAAACGATTTCGCCGGCAGTCGCCAGCCGGGTGATCGATGCCCTCAAGCAACTCGACAAGAACAAAGACGGCAAACTGTCGCTCGACGAAGTTCCCGATCGCCTGCGGCCGATCTTCAAACAACTGGATCTCGACGGCGACGACACGCTGACCGTTGAGGAAGCTCGCAAGGCGATCCAGAAGAATCGCTGAACGCCAAGGGGTCGGGAGTCTTTTTCATGCCGCCGCTCGTGGCGCATCGAAATCACAAGGAGCATTCGGCGGCATGAAAAAGACTCCCGACCCCGTTCGGTTCGCCATTCTCGGCTGCGGCCGAATGGGGCGAATGCACATTGAACGCTTGCGTGCCGGCGGACGAGGTCAGGCAGTCGCCCTGTTCGATACGCGATCGGAGGCCATTGAATCTCTGCGTGAGCTCGCGCCGGATGCTCGCGGCTTCACGAACTTCGACGACTTGCTGAATCAAACCGAAGCGGACGCCGCGATCGTCGGCACGCCGACGTCACTGCACTTCGATCACATCCGCGCCTGCCGAGCGCGGGGCTGGCATGTGCTCTGCGAAAAGCCGCTCGCCGACCGGCGCGAACATTTGCTGACACTGATTGACGAGTCGCGCAGCGGGCCGGTGGTATCGGTCGCGTATCAGCGACGGTCCTGGCCGATCTATCGCGTGCTGCGTGACGAACTCCAAAGCGGACGCTGGGGCGCGGTGCGAGCGGTCACTTCCATCAACTCCGAACGCTGGCAGCAGACGATCGGCGGCACATGGCGAGACGATCCGGCCATCAATCTTGGCGGATTTCTGGGTGATGCCGGCAGCCACAAGATTGATCTCGCGTTCTTTCTCACCGGTCTGCGACCTCTCGATGTGTTCGCTCGCAATCAGACGTGCGGCAGCCGAGTCGAAATCAACTCTTCGCTCTCCGCACTGCTCGAACAAGACGTGCTGCTGACGATGCACTTCACCGGCCATGCGCAGACGTTTCGCGAAGACTTTCATTTTCATTGTGAGCACGCCGACTTGCTTGTGCGCGATTGGCAAATCTGGCTCGGCCGCAACAACACGCTCGAACCGCTGCCCGTCACCGATCCGCGCTGGCGTGCGGCGATGGGTGTCAGCCCGCTGACTCACCCCGAACTCGATCTTCTAGGGAATCCCGTCAGCGGGTTCCTCGACCAGTTGCTGCTGGGCACGCCGCCGATCGCTCCGCCCGAATGTGCATTGCCGGTCTTTGACTTCACGCAGGCCGCGCTGCGTTCTGGATGTAGCGGTGTGGTGGAATCGGTTCTGAAATAGCAAAGAGTCCAACGAAACGGCTACTTCATGCCGAGGCTCTTGACTAGAAACGCCCATTGGTCGCTGACCTCTTCAATGATCTTCGAGGTTGGCTTGCCGGCTCCGTGACCGGCGCGAGTTTCGATGCGAATGAGCGTCGGCGCATCTCCGGCTTGAGCGGCTTGCAGAGCGGCGGCGAATTTGAAGCTGTGGCCGGGAACAACGCGGTCGTCGGTGTCGGCGGTCGTGACCATCGTTGCCGGATACTTTTTGCCGGGCTTGAGATTCTGATACGGCGAGTACGCGAAGATCGCTTTGAACTGTTCGGGATCGTCCGCGCTGCCGTAGTCATCGACCCAGAATCGGCCGGCGGTGAACTTGTGGAAGCGGAGCATGTCCATCACGCCAACGGCCGGCAGACACGCGCCATAGAGATCGGGACGCTGAGCCATACAGGCTCCGACCAACAGGCCACCGTTGCTGCCCCCTTGAATCGCCAGCTTTGAGGTGCTCGTGTATTTGTTTTCGATGAGCCATTCGGCGGCGGCGATGAAGTCGTCGAAGACGTTCTGCTTATTGAGCTTCGTCCCACCTTGATGCCAATCCTCGCCATATTCGCCGCCGCCGCGCAGGTTGGGTACGGCGAAGACTCCTCCCATTTCCATCCAGGCCAGACGAGACACCGAAAAGCTGGGGGTCAGCGAGATGTTGAAGCCGCCGTAGCCATACAGCAGCGTCGGATTGCTGCCATCCTTCTTCAGCCCTTTTTTGTGAGCCAGAAACATCGGCACCTTGGTGCCGTCTTTGCTTTTGTAGAACACCTGCGTGACTTCGTAATCGTCGGGGCTGAACTTCACGTTCGTCTTGCGGAAGACTTCGCTTTTCCCGGTCAGCAGGTCGTAGCGAAAAATGTTCGACGGAGTCGCGAAGCTGCTGAAGGAATAAAACGTCTCAGTCTCTTCACGCTTGCCGCCGAAGCCAGCCGCCGCGCCGATACCGGGGAACTCGACTTCTCGCACGAAGCGGCCATCGAGTCCGAATAGCTTGACCTGCGTCTTCGCGTCCTTGAGATACGTCGCCACGAATTGGTTCGCCAGGATGTTGACGCCGACGAGCGTCTCCTTGGATTCCGGGATCAGCTCTTTCAAGAGATGCGGCTTGCGCGTGTCGATCGCGATGACTCGCTTGCGCGGAGCTTCCAGGTCGGTCTGAAAATAGAAGACCGGGCCGTCGTTGCCGATGAGCGTGTACTCGTTGTCGAAGTTGTCGATCAGGTCGATCGGCATCCCGTACGGTTCCAGCAGGTCTTTGTAGGTGACGCGGTATTTGTCGTCGGTCCCCTTCCAGGTCGTGATGACGAGGTAACGGCCGTCGTCGGTGACGGAGTTTTGGAAGCCCCAGTCGGGCTGATCGGGGCGCTTGTAAACCAGCACGTCATCGGCCTGCGACGAGCCGACTCGGTGATAGAACACTTTTTGGTTTTTATTGAGGCTCTGGAAGGCAGCCCCTTCTTTCGGCTCGTCGTAGCGGCTGTAAAAGAACCCGCGTGAGTCCTTCGTCCACGACACGCCGCTGAATTTCACCCAGCGCAGTTCGTCGGTCAGCAAGCGGCCGGAGTCCACTTCCAGAATCCGCCAGGTGTTCCAGTCCGATCCCGCCTCGGCCACGCTGTAAGCGAGAAACTTGCCGTCGTCGCTGAACGACGTACTCGCCAGCGCGACGGTGCCGTCTTTGGACCAGGAGTTCGGGTCGATCAGCACGCGCGGCTCAGAGGTCAGCGTTTCGATGACGTACAGCACCGATTGGTTCTGCAAACCGTCGTTCTTCGAGTAGACGTATTTCCCGCCGACCTTGGCGGGGACGCCGAACTTCTCGTAGTTCCACAGTTCGGTCAGCCGCTTCTTGATCCCGTCCCGTTGCGGGATCGACTCCAGGAAAGCAGTCGTGACTTTGTTCTGAGCTTCGACCCACGCGGCGACCTCTTTGGATTGCCGAACGTCGTCTTCCAGCCAGCGATACGGGTCGGGCACTTTGGTGCCGTGGTACTCGTCAACGTGATCGATCTTCTTCGTTTCCGGATACTTCATCCGTGTGTCTCCTGCGACAGCCAGACCGAACGCCACGATCAACGTCAGGCCGCCAAGAATTGTCGTGCGAGCGAACTGCATGGGAACCTCCGTGGTGAACTTCGAGCGAGGTAACGGGGCGGAAGGATAGAAGCCCGCCATGAGGCAGGCGAGTCTGCTTGCCATCCTCAGACACCCGAACTACACCCGCAGCCGTGTCTGTTTCCGCGAGAGGGTAGAGAGCAATGGACTCCGTGCGACAACAAGTCCTGGCAGCGATTCACTCCAGCGGGCGGCAAGCGGTCATCGCTGTCACGGGTGGCGGCAGTCTGGCGATCTCGGACTTGTTGACCGTGCCGGGCGCGTCCGCGTTTCTGCTCGACGCGCGCGTGCCGTATTCGTCGCCGGCTCTGACCGAATGGCTGGGCCGTGCGCCGGAGCAGTCCTGCAGTCGCGAGACGGCACTGGCGATGTCGGTCGTGGCGTATCAACGTGCTCGGCAAATGTCGGCCGATTCAGACATGGCGATTGGCATCGGCGGCACCGCTGCTCTGGTTAGTGATCGCCCCAAACGCGGCGAACATCGCGCGTGGATCGCGACGCAGACCATGAACGCGACGCGGTTGGTTGAGTTATCGCTGTCGAAAGGCTTGCGAGATCGTCCTGCCGAAGAGCGACTCGTCGCCGATGTCCTGCTGCGATTGCTGGGCGAGACTTGTGAGCTGACTTCATTACCAGGGGTTGTTCTCCAAGAAGGGGATTCGCTGGTGTGCATGGGGGGCATTGCTGATCCGCTGCTGGTGGATTTGGTCGCGGGACGACGGACGACACTCTGGGCAATTCCGACAGAGGCACTCGCCGAGACCGCGACACCGGTGATTTGGCAGGCGGAGCCGCCGCTCAAGCCGGCAGGTTTATTGGCCGGCTCATTCAATCCGTTGCATGACGGACATCGCGAATTGGTTCGCGCGGCGGAACAACGGCTGGGTGGACCGGTGGCTTTCGAAATGGCGTGCGTCAACGTCGATAAGCCGCCGCTCGATTTTCTGACCATCCAGTCGCGCTGCCGCCAATTCACAGAGCGACCTGTGGTGCTGACGCACGCACCGACGTTTGTGCTCAAGTCGCGGCTGTTCCCGAACACGACGTTCGTCGTTGGCATCGATACCGCCGAGCGGATCGTGCAGCCGAAATACTACGGCGGTGAAGCCGAGATGATCGCCGCACTCAGCGAGATCCGTTCGCACGGAGCACGCTTTCTGGTCGCGGGACGGCTCGACAGAAGATCCTTTCACACGCTGCGCGATTTGGGATTGCCGCCGTCGCTGTGTGACTTGTTCGAGGAGATTTCTGAGGCAGAGTTTCGTAGCGATCTCTCATCGACGGAATTGCGTAGCCGTCATCGCTCCGCGTGACGAGCCGAACGCTCCTTGCGACTATGCTCAAGAATCCTTCCGAGCTTCACGGAGCGCACGGCTCGTCACGCGGAGCGATGACGGCTACGAAAAAACACGGGCGGAAGAACCGCCCGTGTTTCTTGGAAATCTGAGAAGCGCCGCAGGCGGCTTACTTCTTGCCGGCCTTTTCGTCGGCATCCTCGGCGGCTTTCTTTTCCTTCTTGATGACTTCTGGCTCGGCCGTGTCGGCGGCTTCAGCGGAGGGAAGCGCTTCGACGACGATCGGCTGGATCACGCGGACGACGATGGCGTCCGGGTTGTTCAGCACGGTGACGCCTTCGGGGATATCCAATTCTTTGACGTGAATCGCCTCGCCAATCTTCAGGCCCTGGACCTTCACGATGATCGCTTCGGGAATGTTGATGGCCAGGCAGTCGACGTGCAGCGCGTGCAACGGTTGCTCGAAGATGCCCCCCGCCAATGCTCCGGCCGAGGTGCCGCGGACGACGACATCGACGTCGGCTTTGACGCGCTCGTTCGCGTCCACACGCATGAAGTCGATGTGCATGAGTTGGGTGCGGAAGACATCCCATTGAGTTTCACGCAGGATCGCGGTCTCGGTCTTGCCCTCGAACACCAGATTGACGACGCGATGCGTGGAATTCACCAGCGCGGCAGTCTCTTTGCCCGCAAAGGTCACTGAGATCGCATCTTGTTTGTGGCCGTAGATATTTCCGGGAACCAATCCCTTCGCCCGCAGACGACGATTTTCCGATGTTCCCAACTTGGTTCGCCGCTCAGCGACCAGATTTATTTCCATGACGCAACCACCTTAAAACGACTGTGCAAACGGACTTTGGAACCCCAATGGGCGGGGCAAGATAGCGGCCTCGTCCCGGCTCCGCAATCAAGCTCTCCGCCGGGTTTTCGCCTGAAAACAGGCGGTGACTCATAGGCAGTTCGGAAGCGACCACTGTAGCCCGACCCCTCGTGGGTCGGTCGGTTCAGTCCTATTAGGGAATCATCCAGGCCACAAGGGCCTGGGCTACAGAAGCGGTGACTACTCCACGCTGGGGCGGGGTGGGTTGGCCCAATGGCTGGTGGGATCGCAGCCGCGAACGACGACCCCCTTCTTGTTCCATTCGGAACCGGCGCGGACATCGGGCGTGCAATAGCGCAGTGTCAGCCCGCACCGGCGGCGATCTGAGGCGTTGGCTTCAGAGCCGTGCAGCAGCAAGTCGGAGTGGATCGAAAACTCACCGGCTTGGAGGACGTTATACACGACCGTGCCGTATTGCTCGGCATTGTCGATGCTCTGGTTGAGCACGTTGTGATCGGCCTCGCTGCTGGGCCGGTAGGTCAGGTGCCCGAAGTTCTGCGAGCCGGCGATGAATTTCATGCAGGCGTTCTCGCAATCGGCATCGTCGATCGCCAACCAGACGGTGACGGTCTTCGAAGGCGTCAGCGGCCAATAGCTGGCGTCCTGATGCCAGGCGACCGCTTTGCCATCCTTGGGCATCTTGCAGAAGAAGTGCGATCCCCAGCCGATCACGTTCGGTCCCAGTATGTCCGCCACGTAATCGACGATCTGCGAGTTCGTAAGGAGGTCATAGACGTAGCCGTACTTCAGATGCGCGGTGCTGATCGAATAACTGTCGCCGCCAGCCGCGAGTACGCTCGCCAGCAAGGCGTCGAAATACTGCGTGTTTCGTTCTGTGCCTGCCGCATCGAAGACTCGCAGTCCTTTCACGTAGCCGTCGCGATTAAATTGCGCGATCAGTTCGCGGCTGAGCACCTTGGGAGCCGTGACCTGGCTGGGATAGAAGCGCAGGTCGCGTTCCATCTGAGCGAGTTCGTTTTGTTCCGGCAGGATTTTGAAACTGGGAGCAGCATTCATGGCGTGAGTGTCTCGAAAAACGTTGAGGAGCTTGACTCGAACCGAGTATCAACAATCCCCGAAGAGGCTGCAATCAGACACCTCGTTGGTTTTTGCTCGGCCTATTGTCCGAGCGCGGTGAGCGTCGCGATTAGTCTGGCGGGATCATCGCTCGACAGCGAATCGGGCCGATGCTTCAGCAGCGGGGCGATTTCCGCCGCGGTGCCCGTCGTGCCGTTGAGATGCAACTTCACGCCGGCTTGGCGGACTCGATTGACCAGCGACGTGTCGGTCAGCCATTTGGGCCACAAGCGAATCATCTCGACCCCCGCCGCCGCGTAGGCTTCGATCTCCTCCGGCTTCTCGATCAAGCCCAGTTGGCGAGATTGCGGCAACAGCTTGCGAAACCTCTGGGCCTGCTCGGCGCTGCGTGCTCCGACGATGATTCGTTTGGGATCGCCGTGAGTCTTCACGAGGTCGGCAACCTTGCGGTCGTAGTCGTCGCCGTTCTCTTTCAGGTCGAGCAGCACGTCGATCTTGTCTTTGCAGAGCGTCAGCACTTGAGCCAGCGTCGGCACTCGCTCGCCCGCGAATTTCGGGTTGAACTTCGTGCCCGCATCGAGTTGCTGAATCTCAGCCAGCGTCTTGTCGTTGATCTTGCCGCTGCCGTTGGTCGCATGGTCGAGCGTCGCGTCGTGAGACAACACCAACACGCCGTCTTTCGTCGTCCGCACATCGACCTCGACGGCGGTCGCGCCGACTTCGATCGCTCGGCGTGTACTGGCCAAGGTGTTCTCCGGCCGATCCGCGCTCGAACCGCGATGTGCGACAATCTGCTTGACAGCTCGCGCCGGAGGTTCGTCCGCGACGGATAAATTCAACAAACCGAAAACCAGACAGCAGCCCAATCGAAAGGAGAAGCGTGGTGACATGTGAACTCTCCCAAATAGCGGCAACAAAGTGGAACGAGGTGAACTCAATGGTACATCACTTGGATAGCGTGTCGTCCTTTGGCATGCCGTCACTGACGGAAAGTGGTCCGTCCGAGTGGGGGTCTACTTGTCGATGGACCCAGTCAGTTGTTTCTGAAATGACTTGAATTCATTCGTCTCTCGAACCGAGTCGAGTGCGTCGTCAGAAAGCGCTTTGGCAAGAACATCTCGGCCAAGCCGGTCTTGGGCGAGTCGAAGAAGTTCGATGGCTCGCTGGGTGAGGTTCTGGATGTTTTTCTCGTGGCTCGGTTCAACGTGCTTGTTAAATCGCACGTTCCTCAAAACGACGGCGTAGGTACACGCGGCATTGAATAGCAGGATGCCTTTCTGCTGCTGTGGATTGATGGGTGGCGGCTCATTGTCGATTTGCTGGAGTCCGAGACGGATGGCCTTTTCGATGTCGTCAATCGCGTCTTCGTGTTGGCCGAGTTTCGCTCGCGCGAAGGCTCGGCCGGCATAGGCTTCCCAGTCTTCTTCGCCGCGAGCCGCGTGCCACTGGATGGCGCGATCAAAGTCCTCTAGCACGATCGGCCAAACGCCAGTGGTGAGCAGCCACCCTCGCTTCGTCGAGACCTTGCCATCGAGCGCCATCTTCAAAGAAACGCTCGACGCAAAGAGTGCCTCACGCAGCTTGGGGCCACCATCGGGCTCATTGCCTAATTGCAATCCCAACATCGCGAGTGTGCGAATTGCACGAACGTCGGCTGGCTTTCGAGCAGAAGCCGTCAGATTCAGAGACTTTTCTGCGTATTGGACGTATGCGGTAAAGGCATCATTGAATTTCCCCAATCCCATCCAACACTGCCCGCGGAATCGATGGAGATCCGGATCCGCATGGCCTTCGCGAATTGCGTCATCGAAATGAATCAATGCAGATGACCATTCACCGGTTGCGAAGTAAGTTAGGCCGATGCGGTATCGCAGATCCGCCTGCTGACGGTGATATTTCGAGTTGGGGATATCAAGCGGTGGCGCATCGAGAATTCGCAACGCGTCGCTGTAGTCTTGCCGCGCTGGTAGTAAGAGTTGCGGATCACGAGTGAATCTTGTGAGATCATTGTCATCTCCGTCCCGCAAGAAGTTGCCATCGCCGCGAAACCGCAAAATCTCGGCGCGGCGAAACGTATCCTGCGTTTCCGTCCGATTGAGCGCCTCGGTCCACGCCTTATTTGCGTCCTCAAACCGTTTCAACTTGGTAAACACTATGCCGAGATTCATCAGCGCTGGGACGAGATCGCGATCGACAAGTGCCACCTGCAATTCGGCGACAGCACGTTGGTAATAGTGATCCCGCTGAACGTCATCGGTCGCTTGCTTAGCCTGCTGCATTCGCAGTTTGGTGCGATTTACGCGGACTGCGCTTCTCAACAGACCAGGATCAAAAATCAGTGTGGAGGCCCGTTCGTCTTCACAACTGGCCTCGGCCTCGGCGAAGTCTTGTTCTGCTTTGGGAAAATCTCCCAGTTTCGCATAGATGACTCCACGCAGGACAAGCGGCCAAGGAAAACTCGGAGCCAATGCGCGGCTGCTGGTCAGAGCGTGCATCGCGGACGACAAATATCCTTCCGGTTTGGCAGCCGATTCAGTTTCATCTTCCAGCCGCTGCAACTGGCAGGCTCCAAGCGCGTAATGAATCCAGAAGTCGCGCGGGCTTTCGTTCAGGGCCTGCAAATAAAAACTCTCGGCCCGCGCAAAGTTTCGTTCGACACGTCGGGCCTGCTCGCCGGCGAGGAAGAATTCCAGCGCAGTCCGCAGTGGAACCTGCTTGGCCATCTGTGCGGCCGTCTCAGCCTCCGAGAGTTTTCCGCTCTTCTTTAGCAACGCTGCGCGTTGATCCCACACGAGCCGCGAGATTTGCGGTTCCGTCAATTTCTCGGCGTACGAGAGCAGTTCCAGTGCAGATTGTAGTATCTCGCGCGGCGGGTCGGATCCGGCATCAGTGTTCAATAAGACCTGCGTCTCCGAGCGAATCAAGAACAACTCAAAAGCGAATGACCGAAGTTCTTCTTTCCATTCCGCTGGAATGCTGATGAGTTCAAATGGTTGATCGTGCAAACCGTATTTCCGCAGCGCCTCTTCCGCTGCGGAGTCAGCTTGTTGGACCGCTTCACGATGCCCACCACCGCTCAAGTGGCTGCCAAAGAAACGAGCCTTCTCCGCCAGGCGGCGGAACTCCTGCCATCGAATCGTCTCGATTTCATGAGCGTTTGCACGCTGCTTGCCGGCCTGAGCGCGCTGCAATAGGTCGGCAAAATGATTGTCCCCATCGAGTTCATTCTCGACGCCCATGAACAGTGTGGCGGCATTAGTCCACTGTTCCAGGTCAACCAATGCCTGAGCCTGTCGCAAACTCTGCTCCGCATCAGTTCGCACGACCAACCGCCAGTGACCTTCGAGCACCGCGACAGAGCTTTGCAAATCCGTCAAAGCGGGTTCTTGCTGCACGAACCGGACGGCATCGTTCAGTTGCCGTTTCGCCGCAGCCAACTGATGCTGCTCGACCGCTGTTTCGGCTTTCTCCAACGCTGCTAAAGTTTGGTTCCGAATGCCGTCAACTCGGCGGTATTCCCGCCAATTCCAAGCTCCCCAACCGGCGAGTAATAGCGCGACACTGACCGCCGTCGTCGTGACCAGCGTCTTGTGACGCTTGGACCAGCGCCTCGCGCGAGTCGGCCACGGCTCGCGATACACCGTCACCGGCTCATCGGCCAGCCAGCGTTGCAAATCGCGTTTCAATTCCAACGCCGACGAGTATCGCTCTGCCGGTTGCCGAGCCAGAGCCTTCATGCAGACGGCGTTCAAGGCGGCAGGGACATCGGCCCGCACTTTGTTCGGCGCGGGGAAGTTGCCGGATCGCACACGCTCCAACACCTCCGTCAACTTTCCTGACATCGACACGGGCGGCTGGCCCGTCAGCAGGAAATACAACGTCGCTCCCAGGCCGTAAACATCGGTCGCGGACGTGAGCCGCTCCGCCCCGGACGCTTGTTCGGGACTCATGTAACCCGGTGTTCCCACCACGGAACCGCTTTTTCCGGAGCCACTCAGCCGCGTCCGTAAGAGCGTCTCTTCCAAGGGTTGGTCAAAGGGGACATCAATCAATGCCGCCAGACCCCAATCCACGACGAACGTCTCGCCGTACTTGCCGAGCATGATGTTGTCGGGCTTCAAGTCGCGATGCAGCACGCCTCGGCTGCGGGCGTACTCCAACGTGTTACAGACATCGCAAAAGCGTGCCAGCAATTCACGGAAGGCGAGGCTTCGATCGGCCGGTATGACTTCGTCGAGAAACGAATTCGTGGTCGCGTCCGGTGGCGAGTCCGCCAAGTCGTTCACGGAGGGATGCTGAAAGTATCGCCGCACCGCCTCCTTCAAACTGACGCCCCGGATCAACCGCATCGCGTAATACGGTCGCCCGTCCGGATACGTTCCCAATCCATGCACCGGCACGACGCCGGGATGCTCCAGCGCGCCCGTGACTTCCGCCTCAAACAAGAACTGCTGCCGGTGCATCGGCACGGAAACGAATTTGTCTTTGATCTCCTTGAGCGCCACCTTGCGATGCAACTCGGTGTCTTCCGCGACATAGACCAACCCCAGCCCGCCTTGTGCAAGGAGCCGAGTGGTGCTGTATCGCGATGCGTTCGCGGGCAGCGACGAAGCCACTGGTGAAATGACAATCTTGCTCTCAGTCAGTGTCACGAAGGATGCTTCATTCGGCGGGTTCTGGTCGGAGAAGTGACCGACACGCTTGTCCGCGGACGGAATCTGTTCTGACAACCCCAATCTCGACAAGACTTTGTCAACGATCTGCGCGTGCCGCGCGAATCGCGAACGATAACTGGTCGCGGACGGGGATAAGCCCTGTCGCCGAGTCAATTCAATCTCCATCGCCAGTAACTCGCGCAACACGGCCGGTTGCTCGTGTTCCGGGAATTCCCCCAACAATTCTTCGAGCCGCAGAAACGTGCCCGCCTGCCAAGCCGCCTCGAAGCGGTCGCTGGCTTGGTCGATGCGCCGGAGCAATTCGAGCGGCAACGGCGAAGAGTGAGACATGCTGATGACCTCCCGAACTGGACCCGCCGCAAAAGTAGACCGGTCACTCCGTGACCGGAACATTCGAGTCACGGAGTGACTCGTCTACTTTACCGAAAACCCACGGCAGCACCCGACACCGGCAATGGTTTCTTTGAGAAACCGGCCTGGGCCGCGTGCGATTTCGCATCGGCCCTGGATAGACTCATTGCCCGCTTGATCGACGACTGGCCTGACGACTTCGCGAGGTGCCCATGCGGGACGACGCGCCGAACACAGACAAAGATGTGGCGACCGGCCACTCCGTCACTTTGCTGATCCAGGATCTGCGGGACAAAGACCCGGAGGCGGCGGCTCGTTTGTGGGACCGCTACGCTCAGCGGTTATTGGAGCTAGCCAAGCAGCGATTGCGCGCGATGCCTCGGCGGGCCATCGACGAAGAGGATGTGGTGGCCAGCGTCTTTGAGAGTTTGTGTTTCGGAGCTGGCGAGGGGCGCTTTCCCGACCTCAACAACCGCGACGAATTGTGGCGGCTGTTGGCCACGATCACTCACGAAAAGGCGGTCGATCAGATTCGGCACAATCGGGCGCAGAAGCGCGGCGGCGGCACGGTCCGAGGCGAATCCGTCTTCTCAACCGGAACAGGCGCTGGACAATCGTCGCCGCCAGAAGCCGGCCTGGCTCAGGCGATCGCCGAGGAGTTGACTCCCGATTTGATCGTCGCCATGCAGGATCAACTGCAATACCTGTTGAGTCTGTTGCGCGATGAAACGTTACGCCAAGTCGCCGTCTGGCGTCTGGAGGGCTTCACGAACGAAGAGATCGCCGAAAAACTGGGTGTCACCGGTCGGACCGTCGAACGAAAACTGAATTTGATCCGCGAAGAATGGCGTCAGGTCACTGGTGCCGAATCGCAGAATGTTGACGAGTCACTCCGCGACTCGAATGTTCCGGTCACGGAGTGACCGGGCTACTTTGGAGGCCACGAATTTAGAGCGTCTAACAGAATGAGAGATGTAACCCGAAGCGTGAGCGAGGGAGTCCACAATTCGGCATTAAAACCGATCCTCGCTCACGCTTCGGGTTACAATTTTGTCAGACGCTTTTAGAAAATTGACCCAGCCGGCTGTCGGGAGCGAGCGACGTTTTACGGTCTAAGGACGAAAGCTCGTTTCGTTCAGCGCGACTTGGCGGTGCGGTGTCTGAGTCTCTGCGAGAGACAAATCCCAAGACGCAAAACTCTGAGAGGGGAGTTCATAATGCGTTTCCCGATGTGGCTTCGGCAATGCTGCCGACTCCTGAGCCGCAGACCTCGCCGTCGCTCATACGGTCCCTCTTCTGCATTCATTGAGCGGCTGGAATCCCGCGAACTGTTGTCGTCGATCACTTGGGACGGCGGAGCCGGTGACTTCTCCTGGCAGAACCCCTTGAACTGGAACACGGACACGTTGCCAGGTGCCGCCGATGACGTCGTGATTGATGTTCCGGAGGCGATTCAAGTCGTCTTCAACGGCGACGCAACGATTCAGTCGCTGGTCTCCCAAGAAACGCTCGCCGTGACCGGCGGAACGCTGACCTGTGGCGACATGCAGTTGGACCAGTTCGTGTGGTCCGGCGGCACGTTAGCGGGAGCGGGCACAACCACCGTCAACGTGTCGGCCACGATGACGGATGCAGTCGGCTTCCCGCTTCAGCTTGATGGCCACAACCTGAAACTGGCCAACGGTAGTGTCAGCACTTGGCAAACTCGCAGCGTGAAGCTGAACAACGGAGCGATTCTTGAGACCGCCGGTGAGTTGACGGTGTCAGTCCCGTCCGGAGTAACAACCTCATTTTTTACGTCGGATGGACTGGGGTCAGCACCGGTCATTCGCAATTCGGGGACTTGGAAAAACCAAGGTAACCAGGGCACCGTCCAAGGTAATCCGGGAGCAGTGAGCCTCAGTGTCCGATTGGAGAACAGCGGCGTTGTCGAATCCGACAACGGCACCTTTCGAGCGCTAACCGGTGGTCAGCATTCTGGCAGTTTTCTAGGATCGTCATCCGGAAACATGCGTTTCAGCCGTGACCACGTCTTTACGACAGCTTCGCAGATTCAGAGCGACGGGCTGGTGACCTTCTCCAACGCTACCAGCAAGACAACCGTCGCAGGCACCTACAATGTCACGTTGCAAACCACCATTCAAACGCCGGTGGAATTTACCGGCACGGTGATCAATGTTGGTCAAACACTAGAAATTCGCAGCAGCGGCGGCCCCATTGGTGCAGATGCAGATTTCCAAAACGCAACGTTTCTAAACAACCGATGGGATGTCCCAATACTTGCTCTGCATTCCGCAACATTGCGTACAAACGCCGACATGACCGTCGGCTCAATGACGATTTCCGCCGCGATTCGCGACTGCTTTCTCGTGGGGACCGGTACAACAACCGTCACGAACACACTGGTCCATTTGGGCACATTTCAAACAACAATCGAGTCTCGCCGATTGCTCCTGGCAGCGGGAAGTGTGACGAGTCTTGAGAAATTCTCACGTTTGGTGCTGAGCGAAGATGCAATCTTGGAAAATGCGGGTGATTTAACCACCGCCCGAGTGGAAGGTTCCTACTCCGTGAGCCAAAGCGGCTCAGGCGGAACGATTCGGAACAGCGGAACTTGGCACCATCTCCATAATGCGTTGTTCGACGCGCATTTCGTGAACACCGGGACGTTCGAAGCATCCAGCAGCTCTGTGGTTTTCAACGGCGGGTTGGAAAACAGCGGGACGATCACGGAGGCAACCGGCAACGAGATTAGAATCGGCGGCGGCGAACTGACGGCCACTTCGACGCTGCGCAGTTTGGGTCAGGTCCAGTTCGACAGAGCCACGACGGTTGATGGAATCTATGACGTCAGCACGAAGACGCTCATCAAAAACGCCGCGGTTGAGTTTCTTGGAAACGTCCTCAACGTCGGCTTAACGCTGGAAGTTCAGGACAGCGGTCATGCCAACTTACACGATCGGTCCGTGACCCTTGAGTCGCTGGTTCTGAACGGCGGTTCGGTGACGTCGGGTGATATGACGGTCGAGACGTTGACGGTCAGCGGCATTTCCAGCCTGCTGGGAACCGGTACGACCGCCGTGTCCGCCGGTGCGACCTTTGATGCGAATCACAATCGGACCACGATCGAACGGCGGACATTGCTGCTGGCTGCCGGAAGCGTGAATACCATCCAGATCGGAGGATTGTTTCTGAACCAACAGGCGACTCTGGCCAATCATGGTGAGCTTTCGGTACTGAAGACGGCCAATGGTGGATCGAGGAACGTGGGGACTGACGATGCACCGGGAACGATTCGCAATGCCGGGACGTGGCGCAACTTTGCGGAATCGACGATCAACACTCGTTTCGAGAACACGGGACTCTTCGAGACGTCCGGCGGCTACGTGGACTTTCGCGGCGGGCTGGTGAACAGCGGAACGATCACGGCAACAATCGGCAACGAGATCCAGATTTCTGGTGGCGAGTTCACGTCGGCGTCGGAGTTTCGCAGCGCGGGCCAGGTTCTGTTCTACGGCAGTACGACGGTTGCCGGTCTCTATGACGTCGGCACGGGCACCGACATCCGCAACGGCGAGGTCGTGTTTGTCGGCGGACGTTGGAATTTCGGTTCAGAATTCGTCGTTCGAGACAACGCCCAAGCGGATTTTCAAGACGGGACCGCCACACTCGATTCACTGGTTCTCAACAGCGGTTCGGTGACGTCCGGTGACATGACCGTCGAGACGTTGATGGTCAGCGGGACATCGCGCCAATCAGGAATTGGTACGACGACGGTCACCAGTGCCGCGACATTCGAGTCGGGTCAGGCGACCATCGACGGCCATCGGTTGCTGTTGGACACCGGCAGCGCGACGGCCATTCACGGTGGTGCTCTTTTGCGACTGGCCAACGGGGCCGTGCTGGAGAACGTGGGCGCATTGACGATCCCCATCGTCGGAGGCGGATCTGCCAACGTGACGTCGGACGGTGTGCTGGGAACCATTCGCAACAGCGGGACTTGGCACAACATCAACAATTCGTCGTACAACGCTCATTTCATCAACACCGGAACGTTCGAGGCGTCGAGCAACGAAGTGAACTTCAACGGCGGGCTGGAGAACAGCGGAACGATCACGGGAACGATCGACAACACCATCCAGATTGAAGGTGGCGTGTTGACATCGACATCGTCAGTACGGAGTGCGGGACGGGTTGTGTTCATTGGCAGTACGATCGTGGACGGCGTCTACCACGTTGGCACGAGCACCGACCTCAGAGGTGGCGAGGTCGAGT
>CAMDEA010000043.1 GCA_945893045.1 Planctomyces sp. SH-PL62 | reverse complement strand
AGTCGTTCCTTTGCAGTATTTGGAACTCGTGCAAGACGCCGTGGCTCGACAGAAGGCCGAGCAGATTTCGGCCACGCTCGATTGGGAACGCTTGGTCAAGAACTCGCCTCCGCCTCAAGAGTGGTTTGACGGTGACGAACCCAAACCCTGCGCGGTTTTTGAGTCCCGCTAGGGACGGATCGAGAATAGCCCAGCACGTCAGTGCTGGGGTTCGTGGCGCAAATCCTCACAAAGTCCCGTTAGGGACGACAGAAAACGCTCCTGCTCTGTCGTCCCTGACGGGACTCAAGAGGCACGTTGAACGGTCATCCCAGCACTGAAGTGCTGGGCTATTTTCGAGTGTCCCTGGCGGGACAAAAACAAAACCGCTCTGTTTGAGTCATTGAGATCACTCAATTTGAATCATTGAGATCACACAATCCGCCTTGGAACCAGGACTGTGAAATACGTCGCGGAACTTGCTCATGTGCGTGAAGTCTCGCTGCTTGGCTCGGCGGACTTGGGGTTTTGGGCGGAGCGGCTCAGGGACGAGGGTTTGACTCCGGTGGAACACGCAGGCCGGGCGCGAGTGTTGGTGGTGGCGTGCGACTCGAAGTTCTTCGGCGTGCGGTTTCGGGAACTGAGCTTTTCCGTTTTCGTTCACCGGCCTGACGCGAGCGAGGGATCGGACGCGGCGTTCTTGGTTCAGGCATTCAACTCGTCGCGGTTCTTCGCGTGGTCGGAGCGGACTTGGTTTTCCACGCCGTACCGCCACGCGATGATCGACGTGGATGTCGGCTTGCCGGCTGCGATGCGACTCGGCGTGGAAGGTCAAACCGTATTCAGTGCCGTGATGTCGGCCGACTCGAACACGCCGACCAGAGAGCCGTCTCGCAGCGGAGTCGCAGGTTTCGCTGGGCCGATCTTTTTGCCGAGCAGCACACGCGGGAAGGGCACGTCGGGACGATTCTTCTTCGCCAAGATTGAAGGCGAGACGCAAGCCTATCCGTTCTCCTCCACGGACACGTTGACGCTCAAACCGTCCTCCGACTGTCCGATTCTGCAAGAGTTGATCGATTCGCAGTTCGTCGCTGACGAGTGGTTGATCCGGCGAGATGCGACACACGCGAAGTCGAAGACTTTCCGACGGATGGACGGGCAGGAGTGGCCCTCCGACAACAACGACTGATGCCAAAGCCTCGACGGAAAAAGACGCGCGACGCATTTTGCGAATTGTCCTGCCCCCATCCAGCATGTCTCCGGCCTCGACAGCCAGCTCGCTGGGGTTTGTGTCAAAGTCAGACGCGGGCGATCTCATTCGGCTCGACCGGTGCGGTGCCGCCTTCCAAGTTGTACTTCTCCAGCAGCCGATACAGCGATCGGCGCGAGATGCCGAGGACTTGAGCCGCGCGGCTCTTGTTGCCTTTTTGCTTCTGCATGACTTCGACGACGCGAGTTTTCTCGATCGAGGCCAACGTGCCGTCATCGGTCAAAGGCATCGCACGCACGCTGGAAGGCATCCCCAGGGCTGTGTTGGACGCAGAGGGATTCAGCACGGTGGCCGGCAATTCGTCGGTCGTGATGAATTGGTCCTCCGCGAGGATTTTCCCACGCTCGATGATGTTGATGAGCTGCCGGATGTTGCCCGGCCAGTTGTAGGTTTCGAGCGCTCGCAACGCGTCGGGAGCGATCTGCCAGTCGGGGCCGAGGAAGTGCTTCACCAGCAGCGTGATGTCGCCGGCTCGCACCCGCAGCGGCGGCAGGTCGAGCGACATGACGTTGATGCGGTAATACAAATCTTCGCGGAAGCGATGCGCGGCGACTTCCGTCGCAAGGTCGCGGTTCGTCGCGGTGATAACTCGCACGTTGACGCGACGCTCTTGCAGCGAGCCGACGCGGCGCATCGAGCCGTCTTGCAGCACGCGCAGCAATTTGGCCTGCATCACGCCGGGCATTTCGCCAATCTCGTCGATGAACAGCGTGCCGCCGTCGGCCAGTTCGAACAGGCCGGGCTTGGCGGCGACGGCTCCGGTAAACGCTCCCTTTTCGTGGCCGAACAACTCGCTTTCGAGCAACGTCTCGGTCAGCGCGGTGCAGTTGATGGAGATCAGCGGCCGGCCTGCTCGTGAGCTGTGATCATGCAACCCGCGTGCGACCAGTTCCTTGCCGGTGCCGCTCTCGCCTTGAATCAGGATCGCCTTGTCGCTGGGACCGGCTTTCGCGATCAGCTTGAAGACCTCCTGCATCGCGGGGGATTCGCCGATCATCTGTAGTTTCGGCTGACTCCGTTCGAGCACGGCCTTGAGCTGCACGTTCTCCTGGCTGAGCCGCCTCCGCTCGTATGCCTTTTGGATCAGCGTTTCGAGTTCCGCCAGCGAAAATGGTTTCGAGAGAAAGTCGTACGCTCCCAGCTTCATCGCTTGCACGGCGGTTTCAACAGTTGCTTCGCCGGTCAGCAGGATGACTTCGCATTCCGGCGACAGCTCTTTGATCCGCTGGAGCAGGTCAAGCCCCGTCAATCCGGGCATCGCCATGTCGGACACGACGACATCGAACTGGCGATCCTGCAATAGCCGGAGCGCATCGTTGACTCCGGGAGCCTCTTGGACGTGGAACCCGCGCCGAGCGAATCGTTTCGCGGCCGTGTTGCGAAACTCGTTGTCGTCATCGACGAACAGGAGTTCGACTTGGCTGGCGTCGAAGGTTGTATTTGAGGAGCCGTTGCTCATGGCAGGTCTTTCTCTTGAGTCCGGGGTTCCAAGTTCAGGGCTAACCGAAATTATTCATGGCCAACTCATCGTGTAGAGCAGCTTGCTGGGATGTAACCCGAAGCGTAAGCGTGGGAGCGTGGTGATCACTCCCTCGCTTACGCTTCGGGTTACATCGCGGCTATGAATAATCTCAGCTAATCAACTCGCCGCAGAACCAGAACTTCGCAGGGTGCGTGTCGTAACACCGCCTCGGTGACTGAGCCTAGCAGAAACCGTTTTACACCGTGGTATCCGTGTGACGGCATGACAATCAAGTCCGCGTGAACCTCGCCCGCGAACTCGGCGATGCGTGTGCCGGCATCTCCTTCTATGACTTTCGAGCACACCCCCGCGAACTGCGGACGTGATTTCAGATAGTCGGCCAGATGCGTCTTGGCGAGTTGCAGCCAACGCTCCGGGTCCACGGTGCTCACCACTTCTCCCGCATACGGGATGAAGTTGGGGAGCAGTGCGACATGCACGACATGCACCTCTCCCGGTTGCCGAGTGATTTCCAAGGCGGTCTGAATGGCCTCGTCCGATGCGGATGAGAAGTCGATGGGCACGAGCACACACTTTTTGGGGAACCAGGACATGATGACTGCTCCTTGGAACGTGACACACGACGAAGTTGATCGCTCGCCGTCTTAGGCAAAGGTCGTGCCGACCATTTCACCGCTACACCATCGGCGCGCGCTCACGCCGTTGGCGTTGGGGTTCAACAGCTCGACAGAGCCGCAATTAAAGGGGTCGTGCGTTCAAAATTCAAAATTGGCGGTCATTACTCGGCGACGATGCTGAGCGCTCACTCCGCCAATTTTGAATTTTGAACGCACGACCCTTCGCTCCAAGGCGACAATCGCACCGCGAGTGTGCGGCCAAGTGAATCGATGTGCGGAGTCGCCACGGTCGTGCGCGCGAAACCGCTCACGATGGTCGCTGTGCTGAGCACGAAGTACACGCCACGCCTTTGGCATTGCGCTTGCAACGTCAGTCGCTTGATTCCTCGCTTCGCTCTCGAAAGGACGGCCATCGTGCTCAAGCTCCGAAAGATTCTGTGCCCGGTTGATTTCAGCGACCTCAGCCTCAACGCTTTGCAATTCGCTGTCGATCTGGCTGACAAGTTTCAAGCGGAACTCCATCTCTTGCATGTGTTCGAGGGCTACGACGCCATCTCGTTGAACCCGGAATTGGCGATGAGTCCCATGCCGGAGTGGCTGCCCAAGCTGCGACTCTTGTGTCACGAAAAGCTCGCCGCGTTGCCCAGCCCGGAACTCGCCACGCGTTGCTCGGCCATTGTGCGAGCGGATCGAGAAGGCCCGGCGATTCACGAAATCCTCGAATACGCCAAGCATGAAAAGATCGACTTGATCGTGCTGGCGACACACGGCCGCACCGGACTAAAGCACCTCCTGATGGGCAGCGTCGCCGAGAATGTCGTCCGCAGTGCGGCGTGTCCCGTCCTCACCATACGTGGGACACACCCGCAGTAGCCGCGTTCGCCAGAACGCGGGTCGTCGGCCCATTCCCACGCTCTGGCCAGCCTGTCGAAAAAGTCGGAATCATGTAACCCGAAGCGTGAGCGAGGGTCGAAATCTTCGAGAATCCAGGAGCCAAACTCCCTCGCTCACGCTTCGGGTTACATTCTCCGACACGCTCTGGCGAGCGTGGCTACGGCTGCATCGAAAAGTTGACCAGGAGCGGCAGATGGTCGGACGCCTGCCGAGTCTGCCGAGTCTTCACGAGATGCGCCGATTCGATCGTGATGCCGTCGCAATGAAAGACTTTGTCGAGCGACATCACCGGCATCGCGGCCGGGAACGAACGGAATCTTCCGGGCGGAGACGTCGCTTGAGCCAGCCCGTGCGGAAGCAGCAGCGTTCGCCCCAGCGTGTTTCGCCAGTCATTGAAATCGCCGCACATCAAGGTCGGATGCTTGGCGGTCGAGTGGAAAAGCGGGTGACTCAGCAACCGCCGCACCTGCCAATCCCGTTCGCGTTCGCTCAACCCCAAATGCCAGTTGGTCAGACGCAGCAATCCGGAGGGTGACTCCACCACAACTAACTGCGCTCCGCGCGGCTTCTTCTGTTGGAATTGCAAAGCGATGCGATGGTGCTCGCGCAACGGCCAGCGAGACAGCAGCAGGTTGCCGTAACCTCCGACTTTCCAATGCACGTTCTGCTGAAACGTGGCGAACATCGGCTGAAACCGCTCGGCCAGCATGTCGGCTTGATCGTGTCGGCTGGTGCGTGGCAGGTCGATGGTCACTTCTTGCAAGCAAAGGAAATCCGCATCCAACGCGGCCAGCACGTCGATGATGCGTTCGAGGTTGTACCGCCGGTCGTTGCCGCCGATGCCTTTGTGAATGTTGTAGGTGACCAATCGCATCATGAGGCGAACTACTCCACTTCTTTGGAAACGCGCAGCGGTGGCTGTCCGGATTTCTGGCGAATCCAGTTGATCGACGCCAGCACTTGGGGGCGACCAATCAAGTGTCGTTCCCAGCGGCGTTTGCCCGGCAGATCCATCAGCCAGAGTCCGGCCATGATCGTCAGGATTCCCTGTCCCGGCGTAAACAACATCACGAAACCCGCCACCAACATCACCGCCCCCAGCAAATTCTTGAGCAATCGCCAGGCCCAATACAATCCGCGATGTCGAGGCCACGGCGGGTGTGCTGTCGGTGAAGGCTCCTCGAAGTAATCTTCGGGAAGTCGCGTCAGCAGCCACGGCAGAGCGACCGCGCTGACGACGAACGTCGCCAGCGAAGCCACGGCGAACCAGCCAATCGCCTCTGAGGAAATGCCGAACACGATGCTCTTTCACAAGGCCGGCGTGAACAGCCGGCAGAGGTTTTCGCCGACGATGTGGAACCACGGGCGACGATCCCAGTCGGCTGGGTTGATGAGGATCGAATCTTGCAAGTCGATCTCGAACTGCTGCTCCAATTGTTGCGCGATGCGTTCGTCGTACAGCACCATTCCCGCCTCGAAGTTTAAGAACAAGCTGCGGCAATCGACGTTCGCCGAACCGACCAGCGACCAATGCCCGTCGATGGTCAGCGTCTTCGAGTGCAACAAGCCTCGCTGATATTCCGCGATCTCAACGCCGGCTCTCAACAGCGAATCGTAGATCGCACGGCCGGCCAGCAAGGTCAGGAGATGATTCTTGCGACCCGACAGCAGCAGTCGCACACGAACGCCGCGCAGCGCGGCGTTCTCGATCGCGACCACGATCGCTGTGGGGGGAGCAAAATACGACGTCACAATCAGCACGCGCTCCTGTGCCTCGTTGATCGCCGCCAGCATCAAGGCTTGGAACACCGACCATTCGTCCTCCGGGCCACCGCTCACCGTCTGAGCGGTCACGCTGCCGATGGCCGTCGGCGGCGGAAACGATTCCGTGTCAGGCAGCACTTCGCCGGTCGCGAAATACCAGTCCTCGGCGAATAGCAATTGGTGACGCCAGACCTCCGGTCCGATGACTCGCAAGTGCGCGTCGCGCCAAAACATCAACGCGGAACTGCGGCCGATGTACTCGTCGCCGATATTCATGCCGCCGGTGAAGGCCACGCGGCCATCGACTACGACGATCTTGCGATGACTCCGCAGGTTCAGCGACCAACGCTCGCGAAACGACTGGCCGGGCAGAAAGGTCGCGATCTGAATTCCCGCCTCGCGCATCGGCCGCAGGAAACGCTTCGTGAGCCAGAACGAACCAAACCCGTCGTACAAGAAGCGCACGCGCACCCCTTCGCGAGCTTTGCGAATCAGCAAATCACGAATCCGAGTCCCTGTGCGATCGGGTTGCCAGATGTAGTATTCGAGATGAATCGACTCGCGCGCGCTGAGCAGCGCCTGCTCGATCAGTCCCAACGTCCGATTCGTGTCCGTCAACAATTCGATGTCGTTGCCACCAGTGGGCCAGGCGTCGGTCAACCGCTGAGCCAACCGCATCAACCGCCGCGTCTCCATCCGGTCAGAGTCATGTGGCTGCCGATCATGTTCCAAACATTGCGGACGCTGCTCCGCCAGTTGCTCGGCCGACCGCTGTTTCGAGGCTTTGCGCCGTTCAATCCGGTTGATTCCAAACAGCAGAAACAGCACCGCCCCGCCGATGGGGATGAACACGATCGTCAGCATCCACGCGACGCTCGACACTGGCTGCCGCTTTTTGAACAACAACACGACGGGCAACAGCAACAGCGTCAGCCCGTATCCCAGCAGCGACAGCAGCCAACCCAGAAACGTCATGTTCGTGCCCGTAGCGACAGGCACCCCGCCTGTCGCTCATGAGCAGAGCAACCTCGTTCCGATGTGCCAAGTCCAAACTCGCCGCACTTTGAACAAGCCCCCCACTGAGGCAAGCTCAGAACCAAAGGGGTCGTGCGTTCAAAATTCAAAATTGGCGGAGTATGAATTCAGCAGCGTCTTAGAGTCATCGCCGCCAATTTTGAATCTTGAACGCACGACCCTTCACTTTTAGCGGGCTGATTGATCCACGATCAGATTGGCTCGCGCCCATTTGTGGCACTCGATGCACTGCAATGTCATTTCGAGCCACGACAGCGCGGCCGCGTCGAGCTTGCCGTCTTTCCCGTTCTTGACCAACCGCTGAGCCACTCGTTGGAAATCAACGCTGTGCTCGCGGAAGAACGGATCGTTGGTGACACGCCACTTCTCGGCAGCGCTCATCTCTTCGAGTTTCGAGGCCCCTTCCTGAATCAGTTCAAAATCTTCCAGAGCGAGCCCGGCCAGTACCTGTTGGGAGGCTTCCAACTTCATCCGCATAAACTTCGACACTCCTTGGCGAGCAGGTGTCGTCTTCTCGTCCTTCTTCTTCGCCGGCTTCTCGTCCTCTTTTTGCGCAGGTTCGGCCTTCTTCGGTGCCTGAGTCTCCTGCGTAGCCGCGAACTGTGTCATCGTCAGACCACCCACACCGATCAACGCGACGGCCAATGCGCTCCAACCCCATCGAGCTGTTTTCATCACAAGTCTCCTGACTGAAAAGGTGAGTCACCAAACACACTCAGAGAGCTTGGCAAACGGTGTTCCATGCCTAACCAGCTCGCAATATCAGCCACGGACGATGTGCGACTTTGAATGCAGCGGGCTACGACTGAGCGGCACCGCACTGTTTGAGATGGTTTCGCACAGTGAGCTGTAGATGTCGTTGGCTCGCCCCCATCCAGCTTGCCTGGATGGAGCGTCCGATGGCGTGCTAACGATGTGGCTTGGTCAGAACGTTTCTTAGACCCCATCCGCCTCGTGCGGATGGTGAAGAAGATCGCTGAGTGAGTAACGTCGAGGAATCTGATTCACCATCCGCACGAGGCGGATGGGGGCTGACAACGGATCGTATTGCCGCTGATTAGCTCGCCATCTTTCGCTCCATCGACGCGAGGTCGATGGGGGCATTGCTCGAAACCATCGCCGATGCAAAGTGCGTCCCGTCGTGGCCTCAAGCCATCAGGCAACCTTGATGCGAGAGCGGTTTGTTGTCATTCTGCAATTGTTCTCCCCGCCCAACCGGATCCCGCCCGCCGACTCCTCCTGCCTTCCGGAGTTTGGTATGCCGCATGATGCGAGCAAGTCCCGTAACGGTTCAAAAGGACTGACCGGCCACGCCCTGCGCAATGCGAACCTGCGGCTGCGGTCGTTGGCTCGATCCAAGCAGGCCCCGCCGCTGGCGCAAGTGGCCGTGAAGATCCGCGCGAAAACCCTGAGCATGACGCGATTGGAATTCGCGCGTCAGTCGGGAGTCAGCCGCGCCGCGCTCCGCGACATGGAGTTGGGAGTCCACACACCGACCTGCCGCACGATGCAGCGGTTTGTCGAATTCTGCAAACGGTGTGAGGTCGCTGCTGAGCAAGTCGAAGAGCTGTGCCGGCTCTACGTCGGAGCTCCTGAGTCCATTCCCGAATTGATCGCTCGCTACGAAATGCAAGCCGGCTCGCTGACGGAATTAGCGCGCCGCGTGAAGCTCAGTGCGTGTACGTTGTGGGAATATCGTCGCGGGCATTTCCCGGTGCCGTTGTCGCTGTTGCGGCGCTTCTGCCGGCTGGTGGGCGAGGACGAAGCACAAGCCGAATCCGTCTGGCAGAAAACCGAACGCCAGCGGTTCATCGACCGAGGCTATCCACCGGCATGGGCGGAGCTGTGCATGTTGTGTGCGCGCCAGGGCCGTTCGGAGAGCTACCTGCGAACGCTGGGGGTGTCGTCGAATTCGATGAAGCGGCTCTGCTATTTTGAATTGCCTCTCTGGGACGAAATCGCCAAGCCGGCCGAAAGTTTGTGTCGCACTCCCGCTGAGCTGCGGGCGCTCAAACAGTTGTGGCAGAAAAACCTTCGCGAGCAGCAGCAACAATCGCGACAGACCTTCGGGGAGCGATTGCAGGAACTGCGTGAGCAACAAGGTCAGTCGCGTCGCGCAATAGCCGATCTGTTCCGCATCGGCGGCAAGAAGCCGGCTCGCATCATCAAGCACATCGAAGAAGACGGCATGTATTCGATGCAGGCGTTTCCGGCGGGCCTCGCCGCGCTGCTGACGCCAGACACGGCCGAGCAATCGCGTCTGCTGGACTTGTGGTGCGATCACCGCCGGCTCTTCCACTGCCGTCGCCGCCCAGAGACCCGCGTCGATATTCGCCTGGCCCGCGAGCTGTATGGCTTTGAGATTCCTCAGACCGCCAAGTTCCTGGGCTACACGAATCTCGAATACCAGAAAATCGAACGGGGCATTGAACACGTTCTCGATTCGGCCAAGGTGCGAATCATCGATGCCATTCATCAATTCGGAAAGCTGCGGCTGCAAGAACTGTTTCAGTACCAGCGCGACTGTGAAACCGCGCGGCAAGCCTGGAAAAATCCCAGCTCGGTCACCGAACTGATTCAACGGCTGGCTCAGCGCGAAGGAGGCACGGTGCCGTTGGCTCGCCGACTACGACAGGCAGGGTTGGAGAAAACCTGGACGCGCCGCCTGCATGCCATCGCGCACGGCCTCGAAGTGCCGACCTGGCCAGAATTGAAACAGATTGCGCGCGTCGGTGAAGTTAGCGATCTCAGCCAGACGCGGCGCGACTGGACGAACCGCTATCGCGCCTCGCTCGTGTCGCAGGGACATCCCCCGTTGGCCACCGAACTGCGGTTGCTTGTCGCCGAAGTGGCTCCGACGCTGCGCGAATTCTGTTCGCGGCTGCCGTTCGGCTACGCCGTCCTCATTCGCGACTTGAATCGCATCGAGCAGCAACAACCTCTCCGCTGGTTCCACATCGAACGGATTCTGAAAGCCGCCGGGTTGCCCCCCGACTGCGACCGTTGGCAGAAGATCGAGTTACTCTGGCAGCCACTCGATCCGCGTGGGCGAAGTCGTCGGCGTTGAGGAAACTCAGCCGACGCTCGTTCTGAAATGCCTTGTGCGGATTGTCAAAATGGGAACAATGCCCGGCATGTTGAAGTCTTTCCCTCCATGCTCATCCGGTGCTCGATTCCTGACGATGACATCCTCCATGACGTTCCAATCTCGCCATCATTCCTGGCTGTGCGTGTGGCTGAGTTGTCTGCTGTCGGTGTTGTTGCCGGCATCACCGGTCATGTTCTCGCTTTTGCCGGATGATGTGCGCTGCGAAGAAAGCGACCCGACCGACGCGAGCGAGGAAATTGAACTCGCGGAAGTGACGTTGTCCGAGTCCAACCGTGTTCAGCGTCGAACACGACGCGAGCAGACTGGCGTTCGGCAATCGTTGCGGCCCACGCACAACGTCAGCTCGATTCCTCCGAGCGGGTGCGTCCGTTGGCCGTCGGCGGGACAAGTCTCGCTCTGGGGACGTTGCGGCCCGCGGCACTGTTGAGCGACTTTGGGATGTGTGACCCGCCTCTGCTGTGAGTGGGTCATGTTCGATCGTCGGGTCATGCGCCTGACGCTCACTGCCAAGTTGACTGACTTGGATTCCGCTTCCGCAATCAACACCGACGAAGCGCGCGCTGCCAGGCGCGCGCGATCGGCAATGCCTTCGACGAGGTCACTTCATGCCCACAACCCAAATGTTTTCAAGAACCAGTTTGCCGCGCGACCTGACCGCCGGCATGGTGGTGTTTTTGGTCGCGTTACCGCTCTGTTTGGGGGTTGCCCTGGCGTCCAACGCGCCGTTGTTTTCAGGACTGCTGGCCGGCATCGTCGGCGGCATTGTGGTCGGCATCATCAGTCAATCGCACACCAGCGTCAGCGGCCCGGCCGCCGGTCTGACGGCGATTGTCGCGGCTCAATTGGTGTCACTGGGATCATTCGAGACGTTTCTCCTGGCCGTGATGGTTGGGGGACTCATCCAAATTGGATTGGGATTGGCAAGAGCCGGTTCTTTGTCCGCGTTTTTTCCCAGCAGCGTGATCAAGGGATTGTTGGCGGCGATTGGCGTCATCCTGATTCTGAAGCAGATCCCGCATGTGCTGGGGCACGACACCGATCCCGAAGGGGAGATGTCGTTCTCGCAACCAGATCATGAAAATACGCTGACCGAGTTCTACGCGATGCTCGGAGACTTACATCCGGGCGCGGCCTTGATCGGCCTGCTGTCGATCGCGGTCTTGATGTTCTGGAACAAGATTCCGTCGCTGAAGAAATCCAGCATACCGGCCCCGCTGGTCGTGGTACTGTTGGGCGTGGGGTTGAGCCGACTCTTTCAACACTCGGTCTGGGGCTGGGAGATTGAAGCCAGTCACCTGGTCCAAGTGCCGGTCGCGAAAAGTTTCAGCGAGTTCCGAAGTTTTCTGATCTCCCCTGATTTTTCGCAGTGGACCAATCCGGCCGTCTACACCTCCGGACTGACGATCGCGATTGTCGCCTCGTTGGAGACGCTGCTGAACTTGGAAGCGGTCGACAAGATCGACCCGAAGCAACGCTCCTCGCCATCCAGTCGCGAGCTGATCGCGCAAGGCATCGGCAACGTGTTGGTCGGTTTAATCGGCGGCATCCCGGTGACGTCGGTGATTGTGCGAAGTTCGGTGAATATCAACGCGGGAGGCCAGACGAAGCTGGCGACGATCGTGCATGGTCTGCTGCTGCTGGTGTCTGTGATGTTCCTGCCCGTCTGGTTGAACATGATTCCGTTGTCCTGTCTGGCCGCGATCCTGCTGGTCACGGGCTTGAAGCTGGCCAGTCCCGCGCTGGTGCGGCAGATGTGGAGCGAAGGTCGCTATCAATTCCTGCCGTTTGTGTTGACGGTGGTCTCGATCGTCCTGACTGATCTGCTGATCGGAATCGGGATCGGCTTGGCGATCAGTCTGATGTTTATCTTGCGCAGCAATGTGCGGCGGCCGTTGCGGACCATCGTGGAACGGCACTTGGGAGGCGACGTTTTACACGTTGAGCTGGCCAATCAGGTTAGTTTTCTGAACCGCGCGGCATTGGACCAAGTCCTGAATTCGATACCTCGCGGTGGCCATGTCCTGTTAGACGCTCTCAATACGGTCTATATCGACCCGGACATTCTCAGCCTGATTCACGACTTCAAAGAGAAAACGGCCCCGATTCGCGGCGTGAAGGTCAGCTTGCGCGGTTTTCGGGACAAGTACAAACTTCGCGACGAGATTCAGTACGTGGATTACTCGACCTGCGATCTGCAAGGATTGCTCACGTCGGCCCAAGTGCTGCAAATTCTCCAAGAGGGCAACGAACGCTTTCGCACGGGGAAGCGGTTGACGCGGGATCTGGGGCGACAACTGCAAGCGACCGCCTTGGGGCAGCACCCGCTGGCGGTCCTCTTGAGTTGCATCGACTCGCGCACGCCGGGCGAGTTGATTTTCGATCTGGGACTAGGGGACATTTTCAGCATCCGCATCGCCGGCAACATCATCAGCCAGAAGGTGCTCGGCAGTATGGAATATGGCTGCGCCGTCGCCGGAGCGAAGCTGATTGCCGTCGTTGGACACACTCAATGTGGCGCGGTGACGGCCGCCGTCAATCTCGCTGGCTCGCAGGACAACGTCGAGCAGGCGACCGGCTGCCAGAATCTGGAGCCGATCATCCGCGAGATCCAAAGTGCGATCGACCTGCCGTCGTGCCAACATTTGGAGCAATGGTCCGCGAAGGAAAGAGCGAACTTGGTCGACGCCGTCGCCCGCCGGAATGTCATGCACACGGTCGAAAGCATCCTGCGGGAAAGTCGCACCATCAATCGACTGGTGCAGGAAGGCCAGATCGTCGTGGTCGGCGCGATGTACGACGTCGTTACCGGACAAATTGACTTCTTCACGGAAGAGTCGGACGCCGCTCAGTCCGCCGCCGCAAGCTAATCGCTCGCGTTGCAGCAACACGCGATGAACTGCCGCCAGATCGGCGTTTGTTAGTTTGTCTGACACTCAAAGGGACGTTAGAACGTCGCTCCGGTCTGCGACGAGTCGGTGGCCCTTCGATCCGTGAGCGCGTTCCGGAAGCATCGTCGATTCAACAAAGAGAGTTTTGCGACCCCCTTCAGACGCTGGAGCAGAGATGAGCAACCCCCGTTTCGTGATGATCGGCGGATTCTTGGGAGCCGGCAAAACGACGACCATTGCGCGGCTCGCGCGGCATTATCTGGCGCAAGGGCTGAGCGTGGGGATCGTGACCAACGACCAGACCACCGATCTGGTCGATACCAACAGCTTGCGAGCACAAGGCTTCGAGGTCGGTGAAGTGGCCGGCTCGTGCTTCTGCTGCAACTTCAATGCGCTGACCTCAACCGTCGAGAAGCTCGGTGTCGCGGAGCGTCCCGATGTGATCATCGCCGAGCCGGTCGGCAGTTGCACGGATCTCGTCGCGACCGTCGTGCGACCATTGGTGCAGATCTACGAGCAACCGTTGGATGTGGCTCCGTACGGCGTGATCATCAAGCCCAGCCACGGAGCGAAGATTCTGCGGAACGAAGCGGGAGCCGGATTCTCACCGAAGGCGGCCTACATCTTTCGCAAGCAGATTGAAGAGGCGGACTTCGTCGTCATCAACCGGATCGACGAGTTATCGGCGGACGCGGTACGCGATCTGACGCGGCAGTTGGAAGAACAATTCCCCGGCCGGCCGGTCCTGCGCATGTCCGCGAAGTCCGGCGAGGGATTCACGGCGCTCGGTGAGTTCTTGGAACAACGCGGCAACTTCGGTCAGCGCGTGATGGACGTGGATTACGATATCTATGCGGATGGCGAAGCCGAACTCGGTTGGCTCAATAGTCAGATTCGTGTCACTGCCAAGTCCGCCGCAGGCGGATTTGAGCTGGATGATCTGTTGCTCGACATCATCCGCCGGCTGCGAGCGGAGTTCTCCGCCATCGGTGCTGAGACGGCGCACCTCAAGACGATCGGTTTGTGGGAAGGTTTTTACGGCGTCGCCAATCTCGTCAGCAGCTTCACCGAACCGGAACTGTCGCTCCCATCGAACTGCCGCGTGTCGCAAGCCAGCGTGGTGGTCAACGCGCGTGTCGCCACCGATCCCGCGGAACTCGAACGACTGGTGCGCGAGGTCGTCCACGCCGCGTGCGCCGCGCTTCCCGCCGAGTCGCAGATCGACACGCTGCAATGCTTCCGCCCCGGCCGCCCCGTGCCGACGCATCGCATTCTGGAAGGGGCGACCAAGTGATTGCCGATCCCCTGCAATCGGATCACTGTGCCGAAAAGCTGCGTGCCCTCGGCGACCCGATCCGCATCAAGATCATTGACTCTCTCAGAGTCTGCCCGATGAACGTGGGCGAATTGGCCGACTGTTTGGAACTGGAAGTCGTGACCATCTCGCACCACTTGGGAGTGCTCCGCCACGCGGGCCTGGTGGAACGCAAGAAGGAAGGCCGCTTCGTCGTTTACAGTCTCCACGAAGGGGTCTTCCAGCGAACGAAGTCCGCGCGGATCACCGAACACATTGATCTGGGCTGCTGCCGGCTGGAGATCCCGAAGTCAGCCCCTTGATGACGACCATCGTGATGTCGTCCTCTTGCGGAGCGTCCTGCCGGAATCGGGAAGCTGAGGCGTTGAGCTCTTCAAGGATGTCGCGCGATCGCTTGTGCTGGTTCATCCGCACGAGATCCAGCGCCTGTTCCATTCCGAACATGGAGCCATCGTTGGTATGCGTTTCTTGAAGCCCGTCCGTCGCGAGGAAGATCAATTCGTCCGGAGCCAACGTGATCCGCTCGCCGGGCGGGATGCCTGCGTCGTCCAACAGACCGAGGACCATTCCCGAATTCTCCAGCCGTGTGACTTGGCCGGAAGAACGCAGGTGGTATCCCGGCTGTCCCGCCGAGGAATAGGTGAGCGATCGTGTGGCGGGATCGAGGATCGCCAGGAATAAGGTGACGAACCTGCCGGTTTCCAGATCGTGAACCAAGAGCTGATTGATGCGTTGCAGGATCTCTTGGACGTTGTCGAGTCCTTGCAACAACGTCCGCAGGCAGGCGCGCGTTTCGACCATGATCAGCGCGGGGCCCAGTCCATGCCCGCTGACATCTCCAAGCACGATTCCCAACCGGCCATCGGACATCGGGATGAAGTCGTAGTAATCGCCGCACGTCTCTTCCGCCGGGAGCACCGACCCCGCCAAATCAAAGCCGGCAATCACTGGGGCCGTGCGAGGGAACAATCGGTTTTGCACCTGACGGGCAAGTTCCAGTTCGAGTCGGGCGTGACGCACGCGCTCGTCCGCGGTGTCGCGCACGCTTTGCAGTTCGCGAGCGCGGCGTGTTTCGTCGAATTGCACTCGCGCCGAGACATCTTCGTGGATCGAGACGTAACCGATCTGTTGGCCAGATGCGGCCAGCACGGGCGAAATCGTCTGCTCCGAGTTGTACGTCGTGCCGTCCTTGCGACGGTTCACAAACGAACCGCGCCAGACGTCTCCACGACTGAGCGTTTGCCACAAACGCTGATAAAAAGAAGCGGGGTGCTTACCGCTTTTCAAGATGCGCGGGTTCTGCCCGATGATCTCGTCTCGGCGATACCCGCTGATCTGCTCAAAGACCGGATTCGCGTACTGGATGTTGCCCGCAAGGTCGGTGATCACGATCGCTTCACCAGCAGATTCAAACGCCGCGAAGCTCATTTTCTCAACGGCCGTGACGCCCAATGCCGCGCCGTCGTTCGCCGAGGAGTTTGTCAAAGGCAACATGCTTCGCACCGACGGTTTCATCAAGGGATTGCACGGCCAATTCATGATTGTTCTCAGAAAGGGGTCGCGATGACTCAGGATTTCTTCTCGGCCGGAGGCGCGGTCTTTGGAAGAACAGTCTCTGTGGGGAGGACGTGCTCACGGACCTTCACGGAAAGCTGCTGGCGTTGTCCGTTTCGCGAAATCGCCACCTCGACGGTCTTGCCCGGCGGAGTTCGTTCCACATGCCGTTGCAGATTGCGAGCCGTCAGAATGCGGTGTCCCTCGTATTCGAGCAAGATGTCTCCTTCGTGAATTCCCGCGTCGTCCGCCGGTGAATTGGCATGGACGCCGGTAATCAACACGCCGCTCCACGGAGTGACTTTATGTTGCCGAGAGTATTTGAAGTCGAGTTCTTGGATGTTGACTCCAAGAAATGACCGGTGGACCTTGCCGTGATCGAGCAATTCCGAAGCGACCCATTTCGCCGTGTTGGACGGAACGGCGAAATGGATGCCGTCATAGACTCGGCTGGGATGCTGGAACAGCGTGTTGATTCCCACGACCTCACCATCCAAGTTCAGCAATGGTCCGCCGCTGTTGCCGAGATTGATGACCGCCGTCGTTTCGAGAAAGTCGGCGTGCTCCAAAATCGCCGGGCCTTTCCCTTTGGTGCTGATGATGCCCGGAGTCAGAATGACTCCCGTGTTGTACGGATTGCCGACCGCAACGACCCACTCGCCGAGTTCCAGCTTGTCACTGTTGCCGAAGCGTAATGGCTTGAGATCGTCAGCCGGCGGGATGCGCAAGATCGCGACGTCGCTCTGCGGGTCGGTCAAGATCGCCTTCGCGAGGAACTCATGCCCTTCGTGCGTGCGGACGTGAATTTCCTCCGCGTGTTCGACGACATGAAACGCCGTCAGGATCGTCCCTTTGTTGTCGATCAAGAAGCCGGACCCAACGTGAGTCGGTCGCGAAGCATCCAGCTGCGGAATCGGACGCCGCATCCAATCGGCACCACGGTTGGCATTGGAAAGCGGGTCATTGACGGCTGAGCCACCTTGCCACCACGTCCAGCCCAGTCCCGGCTTCACGCGCACTTCCAGGCTGACAAGGCTGGGGGAAGCAACTTCCGCAACGTGCTGAAAAGCTTTGGAAAGACCCTTCGCGGCAGCCACGGCGGATGGAGCAGACCCCTCGGCTCCAGCGGCCAGCGCTCCGCAGATCAAACACCACAACGCGCTCCCGACACACAGACTTGATCTCTGGAACATCATCGACTCCTTCCCTGAAAATCGGTTTCGTAACGGTCATCACCCAACTTCGCGTTCATGCCGCGACCACAGCAGCCAGGCCGATGCAAACACGCTGATGGCCAACCCAAACAGCAGGCCGCGATCGCGATCGTCCGCGAGCCAATACCCGCAGGCCGGACCCAGCGCGAACAAACCGAGGACGAACAGCCAATGCCGTTTCCAAGGTTGCCAGAAGTTGGAGCGTGTACGAGCCATGACCATGAAGCCTCCGGGGACCGCGACTCGGACATTGCACGCCGCGTGCCTGACCTTCAACGAGCCAGATGAGCAGTCTTGGGGTCCGGTTCAATGAGCGTCCACGCACGGATTCACCGAGCGACCGAGCGTCGTGGCACAGTTCTTGGCGAAAGGGGTCGGGAGTCTTTTTCATGCCGCACAACACGAGTCGATCCACCTGACAATTCTCGACTGCGGCACGAAAAAGACTCCCGACCCCGTCGTGTTCTCCAGAACTTCGACCGGGACGTCGCCCTTCGGCATCGCATCTGCAAGCGACACCGGCTGCTGTGTCTTTGCATGGGAAACAACGTGGATCGGCATCTGACTTGAAAGGGAAATCGTCATGACATCGTCTCAGTCATCCGAGGTTTCAATCGACCGCGCGCGCCAGACTCTGTGTCGGCACATCGAGCAATGGTGCGAGCAAGGGGTGAGCAGCGTGCGCATCCGAGTCAACACCACGCTGGGCGAACCGGAATCCGTCTGGTTCTACGGCCACCTGGAGAACAAGTGGCTCAAGGCGGAAGACACGATCGCCGGTGCGGAGTTCGCCGGCCTGATCAAAGCGGAGATGGATCGACTCGCCAGCAATCCGAATTCGGAAGAGTGCCAAGTCCGCCACAAGGAATTCCGAGGCCGGCTCGATTTCGAGATCAAATTCCACCACGACAAGATCATCGCACACCAAGGCAAGAATCTTGGCTCGTATCTGTACGGCATCTTGTTCCATGAACGTCACGCCGCTCCGAATTCCAGCCGTCAGGGCATCCACAGCGGCCCCCGGCGGTCAGCGGCACGGTTGTAAAGCGAACGGCGGGAATTTCCTGGTCGTAGCCGCGTTCGCCAGAACGCGGGTGCCCCGCACTCTGGCGAGTGCGGTTGCGTCGAAGTCATTTGAAGGTTTGATTCATGACTCGCACAATTCGGTACACATCGCAGATGCGATTGTTCGGGTATCCGCTTGTGTCCGTGGCCTGGGGGTCTGATTTCTCGCGCAATGAAGCGGGCGGCCATGCTCGCGGGATCATTGCGGTGGGTGATGTCGCGACCGGTGTGATCGCCATCGGCGGATTGGCACGTGGCTTGATCGCGGTGGGTGGTGTTGCCGCCGGCGTCATGACCGTTGCTGGTGTCGGTTTCGGAGCGCTCGTGATCGCCGGAGTGGCCATTGCTCAAACGGCCTTCGGGGGAGTTGCCATCGGGCACTACGCCAAAGGGGGTGCGGCGGTCGGCTGCCATGTGGTCAGCGCGGCGAGAACCGATCACTCGGCCGCCGTCTGGTTTGACCGGCTGGGGCTTCACAATAGCGAGGCTTCTCAGCCACCGGAGTTACCGGCCAAGAATCGCGCAGAGTGAGTTCACGCAACCCTAAAGCGCGAGCGAGAACGCGCACTCCAAGACGCTCCGAACTCATGGTGATGTAAAGCGTTCGCCCTCGCTGACGCTGCGGGTTCGTGCGCCGAGGCGCGAGTGCGCCCATGCGTCGGGACCGCCGGCCTCTCTGGTTGACAGTCTTCAGTTACACGATATCGTGTAATCCATGAATCCCAAAAAACGCCCAGCGAAAATTGCCGTACCACCCCTGCGGCCCGCGCTTCACGAACGGCCCTTGCTGTCGCCCGAACAGGCGCTGGCGCTGAGCCGGCTCTTCAAAGTCTTCAGCAATGACCTGCGTTTGAGGCTGTTGCATGCGCTGGTCCGCGAAAAAGAACTGTATGTGAATGAGTTGGCCGAGGCCGTCGGCATGAAGCCGCAAGCGGTCTCGAACCAGCTTCAACGGCTGGTCGATCGCGGCATCCTCTCAGCGAAACGCGAAGGGACGAACGTCTGCTATTCGATCCTCGACCCGTGCGTGCCAGTCCTGCTCGAACGCGGCGTCTGTCTGACTCAATGCTGCCCGGAGGAGAAATGAGACATCCTCGTAGACCGCAATGTGGTTTCGCTGTGTTTGTGTGGGCCGCGCTCCTGGCCGTCAACGCGATCACGGGAGGGATCGGCACGGCATCGACCTGCAACGCCGAAGAGAGAACCGAGGGAAAGGGCGCTGCGGCGGTCGATTACACGAAGTTGGCCCGCAGTCTGGTGCGTTATCCCCACAATCCCGTGATCAAGGTCGGCGAAAAAGGGATGTGGGATGACCAGACGCTGGGATGTTTCGCGGTGGTCGACAACGGGGCCGACTTCTACTTCTATTCCGAAGGAGCCCGATTCGGCCAAGCGAAAAACATTGGAATGGCGGTCTCGCAAGACGGCATCGCGTGGACGAAGCACGAGCAGAACCCGCTCTTCCCCGGCAACATGCCGCACGCGATTAAGGTCGGCAACACGTTTCGCATGTATTACCCGCACGCGGGCGGATTGCAGATGCGAACCTCGCCCGACGGATTCCACTGGGGCGAACCACGGAAAGTTTTTGAGAGCCACCTGGACCCGTGTGTGATCCGCGTCGCGGAAGGCAAATTCCACTTGTACTACTGCGACGGCGGACGAAAAACGATCGACGGAAAACAAGTATGGGAATTCAAAAACTACCTGGCCACGTCGCCCGACGGGATCACCTGGAAGAAGGAGCCGGAGCCGGTGCTGCCGCTCGGATCGAAAGGGAGTTGGGACTCGCAGTCGCACGCTGGCCCGTGCGTGCTGAAACTCGAAGACGGATTCCATCTGTGGTATCTCGGCAGCGGCCCGTACCACGGAAAAACGGCGTGGCGAATCGGGCACGCCACGTCATCGGACGGCCTGAAGTGGACCAAGTCCGGCGAGGATCCGGTCCTCGACATCGGCCAGCCCGGCGATTGGGACGGCGGAACGTTTCTGCACTTCGACATTGTTTTGCGCGACGGCAAGTTTTTGTTCTGGTTCGCAGCCGCTCCGACGGAACACGGCGACGAAACCAAGATGTCGATCCAGATCGGACACGGGACCAGCAAGTAGCCACGTTCGCCAGAACGTGGGGATTGAGTGACGTTTCCCACGTTCTGGCGAACGTGGCTACGGTTATGAAACCACTTCGAGGAGATTCGAAGAATGAACCGAGCATTGTTCGCACTGTTAGGTCTGGCGTTGCTGATTGGCCTCGTCAACGCGCGGACGTTCGCCGCCGATTATCCGCCGCTGGCGAAGGCACCGTTTGATGCGGCGCAGGCTACGGAGTTTCAACAGCAGTGGGCCAAGCACATCGGCAAGCCGGTCGTCCACACGAACTCGATCGGCCTGAAACTGTCGCTGTTGCCGCCGGGCGAGTTCACGATGGGGCGCACGGAAGAGCAATTCGACAAGCTGCTCGACACGGTCAAGAACCGTCCGGAGATGAAGCGCAACTATGGCGGCCAAGTGGTCTGGTCGATGCTGATGATGCCGGGGCATCGAGTCCGTTTGACGAAGCCGTTCTACATGGGCGCGACTGAAGTCACGGTCGGACAATTCCGCCAGTTCGCTGACGCGACTGGTTACAAGACAGAAGCGGAACAAGGTCTGGACGCCGGTGAACCAATCAAGGGCCGAGCAATCTGCACCTGGCGAAAGCCGATGGTCTGGATCAATCTCCGGCAGAAGGACGACGAGCCGGTGCTGCACTTGTGCTACAACGACTGCGTCGAGTTCTGCAAGTGGCTGAGCAAGCAAGAAGGAGTCGAGTACGGCCTGCCGACTGAGGCCGAATGGGAATACGCCTGCCGCGCGGGGACCGCGACGCCGTGGTCTTTCGGCGACTGGCAGGACGTGCCGCGCGCTGCCCATGAGCACGCTTTCTGGTCCGAAGCGCCTCAGGGCAAACACGACCGGCCGCGCTCGGTTGCGCAAGGAAAGCCAAACGCCTTCGGCTTGTACGACATGCACGGCAACCTGTGGGAATACGTCGCCGACTGGTGGCATCGCATGTATTACAAGGAGTCGCCGCTCAACGACCCCGCCGGGCCAGCGACGCAAGATGAACTCAATCGCGAGCGGCGAATCATTCGCGGCAGTTCCTTCGACTGGGACAGTTGGGGTGGCGACTCCGCGTATCGCATGCGCATCGGACAGCGATCGACTCAGCATCCGCACATGGGTTTTCGCGTGGCTCTGCGCATCCAAGGAGTCGAAGGCGTGCCGCCGGCCGTCGATCCGGATGAAGAACGACGGAGCAAGAAACGCGATCCCGGCGCGGACTCGCAGGAAGTTCGGGCCGCGCTGCGAGCCGGTGCTGTCACAGTGAAAGACCCCGACGGTTGGACGATTGACCTTGGCGGCGGTGCGAAGATGGAATTCGTGCTGATTCCCGCAGGCTCGTTCCTGATGGGATCGGACAAGGGCATGAAGGATGAGCGACCGGTTCACCGCGTCGTGATCTCGAGGCCGTTCTACATGGCGAAGTACGAACTGACTCAGGGTCAGTGGGAAGCGCTGATGGGAAAGCATCCGTGGCTGGAGGAACTGCGAAAAGAGAAAGCCACCGATGCGGCCGCTCCGAACAAGGCCATCGACACGCTGAGCTGGACCGCGTGTCAAGAGTTCATCGGCAAGCTGAAGGCCAAAGTCCCGGGGCACGCATTCGCTCTGCCGACCGAGGCTCAATGGGAATACGCCTGCCGCGTGGGAAGCACGAGTGAGTTCCACTTCGGCGACAACGATTCGCAGCTTGGCGACTTCGCCTGGTTCCACGGAAACATGAATTGGGTCGGGCAACCGGGGTTCAAGGGAAAGCTGTACTACCACGACGTCGGCGTGAAGAAGCCGAACGCATTCGGCTTGTACGACATGCACGGCGGTGTGTGGGAATGGTGCTCCGACTGGTACGACGAGAACTACTACTTCGCCGCACCGCTGGCCGATCCGACGGGACCGAGTTCCGGGCGGTTCCGCGTGCTGCGAGGTGGATCGTGGTTCCGCTTCGGCAAGTACGCTCGCAGCGCTTATCGAAAAGTGTTTCATCCTGACGGCGACGGCGACGCCACCACCGCCTACATCAACGACTTCGGCTGCCGCTTGGTGATTAACCTCCCGGCCAATATCGAGGAGAAGAAATGAAGTATCCAATTCCCATCGTGATTCTCGGCGCGGCAGTGGTCGCCATGACCACGGCGTTTTGTCTCGCCGCCGGGGCTGGGGAAACCAAACCCAGCGGGAAGACTTATCGGCTGGCCTGCCCGGACGGCGCGGATGTGTTCAAGTTGCCGCCGAAAGATCTGCACTGGCAGGAGCTGCACCGCATTCTCGATGAGAAGGCGGGCCAACTGATTCAAATCGTCGATCATGACCAAGTCGATTCGACGCTCTTCATCGACACCGAAGGGTTGCGGTTGTACGTCGCGTCCGCCGAATGTCGCACACGGTTCGAGCAGCTTCCTCGCGAAAGCGCGGAACAGATGACGCTCGCGTACCTCGTGAGAAATCTCCTGTTGCGACGCTACTCGGCGACCGGTGTCGAGCCAGAGCGCATTCCCGTGCGCGGCGATGCGGGCAAGAAACTCGGCAAAGAAGGTATGGTGGAAATCAAGGCGGGCGAGTACGTCCGGCCCGGTCACTACTTCACGTCGCAGAGCGCGGAGATCGGCGAGCGGACCGGCGAGAAGTACAAGGTCAAGGTCTCGGCGTTTCACATCGACAAGTACAAAGTCACGAACGAGGACTACTGCCGCTTTTTGAACGACGGCAATCCGGGTTATTGGAATTCGGCGAACTGGTCGAACATCACGCGCGACGCGGATGGCCGGTTTCAGGTGGTTGCCGAAAAAGCCAAGTGGCCGGTGATCGCGGTCAACTGGTATCAGGCGGCGGGTTATGCGAAGTGGGCCGGCAAACGGCTGCCGACTGAAGCGGAATGGGAGTTTGCCGCCGCCGGTTCCGCCGGACGAAAGTATCCGTGGGGGAATGAACCACCCGACAACACGCGCGGGCACTTCGTGAGCAGCGGCGACTACACGCCCGTCGATGCGTTCCCCGCCGGAGCGACGCCCGACGGCGTGGTCGGTTTGGCCGGCAATGCGGCCGAGTGGTGCGCCGATTTCTACAGCCACGACTTTTACGACAAGGCTCCGCCGGAGGGCGTGCTCAGCGATCCGAATGGTCCGGCGCTCGGCAATCCTGAACAAGGCCACGCCCGCATGTTCAAAGGCTTCTGCCAAGCTCGCGAGACGCCGCAATTCCTGGAATGCACCAAGCGGCACGCCCGCGCCCCACTGCTGACGGCGGCGATTGGATTCCGCTGCGTGAAGCCGGGCTGCACCTGACACTAAATCCCATTAGGCATCAGTTCGATGCCAAACGCGTTGTGAAGTCGGATGTTGTTTCATGGTCACTCAAACTTGGAGGATCGATCGATGAGAAGAAACCGAATGTGGACTCTGTTCGCCGTGTTGGCTGTGGGGGGACTCATCTTGGCCGGCACGTCGTCGGCTCAGGTGAAGAAGGGGAAGTCGCGACCGGCGGCGACCAAATACCTGATGCGCGGCATCATGCAGCCGAACTGCAAGGGCTTGGGCGACTTGCTCAAGGACTCCGGCCCGGCCGACGACAAGGCGTGGGACACGGCGGCCTGTCATGCCGCGTGCCTGAGCGAGATGAGCCATTTGCTGATGGACGACGGCCGCTGTCCCGACGCCGTGTGGGCGGAAGCCGCCAAGACCACGTTGCGCGAAGGGGCCGCTGAAACTCTGGCCGCTTGCGAGAAAAAAGACCTCGCCGCCGCCAACGCCGCCTTCAAAAAGGCGACTGCGGCTTGTGCCGCCTGCCACAAGGCACACAAAAAGTAAGGAATCGGAGCGCACTAACTTCCGTAGCCGGAGTCGTGAGACTTCGGTGGGAACTCTCACGAGTTTGGCAACATGAGGCACGGACACAATGAGCCTGCTTAAACAAAAAGTCGTGCTGATCACCGGAGCGGGTTCGGGCGTGGGTCGAATGACGGCCCTCGCCTGCGCTCGCGAAGGTGCTCGTGTGGCTGTCGTGGACCTCGACGCCGCCAGCGGCGAGGAAACCGTGCGCCTGGTTCAGGCCACAGAGGCCGAGGCAGTTTTCATCCAGGCCGACGTCTCTCAGGCGGAGGAGATGGAAGCGGCTGTTCGTCGGACGGTGGCCGCCTTCGGACGGCTGGACTGTGCCTTCAACAACGCCGGAATTGTGCTCGACGAGCAAGTCCGGCTGGCGGACTATGAGGAGGCGGCCTGGAACAAAACCCTGGCCGTGAACTTGAGCGCGGTCTGGCTGGGTATGAAGTATGAAATCCCCGCCATGCTGCGCGCCGGTGGCGGTGTGATCGTCAACAACGCCTCGGTCATGGGTGTCGTGGGCGGGTGCTGTTGTGCCTACGTCGCCTCCAAGCACGGCGTGATCGGGCTGACCAAGGCCGGTGCTTTGGAGTATGCGAAGGAGGGCATTCGGATCAACGCCGTGTGCCCCGGCGGCATTGAGACACCGATGATGGCGGCGCTCGCGCCCGACGAACGCGACCGCGTCACCGCGATGCATCCCATCGGACGCCTCGCCAAGGCGGAGGAGATTGCCGAGACCGTCGTCTGGCTGTGCTCCGACCGGGCTTCGTTCCTGTGCGGCAGCATCGTCATGGTCGATGGCGGATACACAATTCAGTGAATCAATCGTTTTGTGAGAGATTGGCGAGCCGGAGGTAGCCACGGTCGCCAGACCGTGGGGTTTTGGCGGCAGTTCCGCAGTCCCCACGCTCTGGCGAGCGTGGCTACGAAGTAAGTGCCACAAGTCAGGGAGCATTGAACATGCAGAACACAGAAATCAGGGACTTGGTGAAGGACCGCTACGGCGCGTTGGCTGGCTGCTGCAATGAGAGCCAACCGGAGACGCGGCGCGAAGTGGCGGGAGCGTTTGGCTATTCGCCGGAAGAATTGGCGAGCATCCCCGACGCGGCGAACCTCGGCGTTTCCTGCGGGAACCCGACCGCGATGGCCAGCCTCAAGGCCGGCGAGGTCGTCGTCGATCTGGGATGCGGCGGCGGTTTGGATGTGTTTCTGGCCGCGCGGAAAGTCGGGCCGACCGGCAAGGCCATCGGCATCGACATGACGGACGAGATGCTCACCCGCGCGCGGAAGAATGCCGAGCAAGCGGGACTGTCGAACGTCGAATTCCATCTCGCTCAGATCGAAGACCTGCCGCTGGCGGACGCGAGCGTCGATTGCGTCATCAGCAACTGCGTGCTCAACCTGGTGCCGGACAAAGCAAAAGCTTTCGCCGAGATCGCGCGCGTCTTGAAGCCGGGCGGCCGATTGGCGGTCAGCGACATGGCGCTGAAGCGGGCTCTGCCAGATGAACTGGTCAACGACTTCTACGCCTACATCGGCTGCGTGGCCGGCGCGATTCTGATCGACGACTACCGGGCCGGCCTGCAAGCTGCCGGATTCGGATCGGTCGAGATCATCGACAGCGGCCTGGACCTGAACGTCTACGCCAAGCTCGGCGACCAGATGTGTTGCGGCCAAGCGGCCGAAGATCAGGGCCTGTTCGCACGGTTCAAAGAATTGATCGCGCGGTTCGATGTCAACCAGTACGCGGCCAGCGTCCGCGTCTCCGCCGTCAAGCCGGTCCCAGGTCAAGGACAGACGCGATGAGACGATACATACTGTTGATTTTGCTGTTTGGGTTGATCGGCAGCGCGTGGAGTTCGACGTGGGCTGACGAGCGTCCGCCGTCGGTCAATGTTCCATTCAACGAACCGCAAGCGCGTGACGCGCAACGGCAATGGGCCACGCACATCGCCGAAGATTTGACGGTGACGAATTCGCTCGGCATGAAGCTGGTGCTTGTTCCGCCGGGCGAGTTTCGTCAGGGAGCCAGCCGGCGGGAACTCGATGCGATCGCCCGCGAGATCGAGCAGGACAACAGCGTCGCTGGCGGGATGAAAACGTGGAGCATCGATCACATCGTGCCCAACGAAGGGCCGGACCACGCGGTGCGGATCAGCCGGCCGTATCGGATCGCGGCACACGAACTGACTTTGGGCCAGTTCCGCCAATTCGTCGCAGCGACCGGCTACCAATCCGATGCGGAACGGGAGGTGATCGATCCGGCGAGCGACCGGGTTCGCCGCACCTGGAAGGAGGAACCGGATTTCAAAAACCAGCAGGAGGACGAACCGGCGCTGAACGTCAGTTGGAACGACGCGATGGCGCTGTGCCATTGGCTCGGCCAGAAAGAGGGACGCCGCTACCGGCTGCCCACGGAGGCCGAGTGGGAATTCGCCGCGCGGGCCGGCAGCGCGGGCCGCTGGTGTTTCGGCGACGACCGCGGCCGGCTGGCCGAGTATGCCTGGTATGAGGGCAATTCCGGCGGCAGACCCCACGCGGTTGGTACGAAAAAACCGAATGCCTTTGGACTCTTCGACATGCACGGCAACATGTTCGAATACGCGTCCGACTTCTTCGCCGACACCGATTTCGAACAGCGTTTCGGCCCGAAGCACCCGATCGCCGTCGATCCCACCGGCATCCTGTGGGGCACTCGCACCTGTTTGCGCGGCGGTTCGTTCGACACGAACAGCTACTTCCAAAGGGCGACCAGCCGGCTCGGTGGTGCCACGCGCTACCAGTACATCTACCACATGGGCTGCCGCCTGGTGATGGTGCTGGGCGATGACGGCCCGTCCGAACCGGTCAACATCTCGCTGGCGGGCCGGCGCGGTCGCAATGCACACGCCGCCGCTCAACCGCCGGAGCGACTGATCAAACACGAATCGAATCCGGTCTTGGAAATCGCCAGCGACGCCGGTGAGCGGCGAAACTCATTTTCGATCACCCGCATGGACGACGCCTGGTATCTCTGGCACGCCGCCAAGCCGCCAGCAGTCGAGCGCGTCGTCTCGGCCGATGGTATCCATTGGACCACGCCCGCTGACAAACCGGTCCGTGGCCTGGGAGCGCTCTTCACGAGCGGACTGCCCCTGCAATGGGACGATCGGGAAATCGCCATGCCTTACGCGCTGAAAGTGACTGACCACACGCTCCAGCGCGACGTGTTGATGATGTACTACGCTGGGGCGGGCAAGGACGGAGCCAGCGGGCTGGGCTACGCGAGTTTCTTGATCGGTGCCGAGGCCCGCTGGAACAAACACGGTTTCAGTCCGCTGCTGCTCGGGCCTATTCTTGATCCGTGCGTGGTGCAGGTCGGGGAGACGTTCGCGCTGTGGTGCGTGCAGCCGATCGACGGCCGCACTCGAATCTGTCGCGCGGCCTCGCCCGACGGAGCGCGCTGGACACCCATCAACACGCATCCGGTCCTGCCGCTGGGCAAAGACGGAGACTTCGACTCGCACAGCCACAGCATGCCGCGCGTGCTGCACATGGGCCGTTCGCTCCAGTTGTGGTATCTCGGCAGCAACGGCCAGACCACGCGGCTCGGACTGGCCAGCTCGACCGACGGCACGCACTGGAACAAGTCGAACGCCAATCCGATCCTCCATGTCGGCGACAACGACGCCTGGGACAGCGGCTCGATCCTCGCCCACGACGTGCAGTGGCACGACGGGCAGTATCACGTCTGGTACGCAGCAACCTCGCTCGCCGAAGCCACAGCAGCGAAACGCGAGCCGACAATCCGCATCGGGTACGCAACAGGCAAGCCGGATGACGCCGTTGTCGAACGAGAGGCACAGCCAACCGCCACACAATCCCGGACGAGGGCGAAACAATGACCACACGATCTCACTTCACGCGTCGGCAGTTCGTCGGTTCCCTGCCGACCGCCGTGGCAGCCGGCGCGCTGGCCGGCGGCGGCGCGGCATCCGCTCAGGTCACGGAACCGAATCCGAACATCCCGGTCAAAATCGTGGGACACAAGCAAGTGCTGCTGATTCTCAGTGAGAACTTCGAGGAGTTGGAATTCGCCGCCTTCACGAGCGTTCTGTCTTGGACTCACGCCCCTTATTTGAAGGACAAGATCTCGCCGGTGGATGTGGTGGTGGCCGGTTTCGACAAGGAGGTCAACGGCATGGGTTCCATGCACGTCCGGCCCGATGTGCTGGTACCGGACCTCCGCGACGAACAATTGGACCGGTTCGATGCCGTCGCGGTCCCGGCTTGCCTGGGCAAGTGGATCGGCCGCAAGACCGACAAGGGGATCAAGAATCTGCAAAGCCCCGCCACGCACGGCATCGTGCGGAGAATTCACGCGCGCGGCGGCATCGTGGCCACGATGTGCGACGGCGTGATCGCGCTGCCGCCCGAGCTTCGCGGGGAAAAGTGTTCTTACTGGGAACGCGGCAAAGTGGCGGCTCCCGGCGAGATACTGCCCGCCGGCATCGTCGTGGACAACCGCGTCATCACCACCATGGGACAGGCGGTGGCGGTGCCGGCGGCCGTGTTGCTGTTGGAACTGCTGTGCGGCACGGACAGCGCGCAGCGGTTCGTGGAGAAAAGTCCGGGCCTGTTCGGATTGCGTGCGGAATTTGTCCTGAAGGTGCCTGTTCTGCGCGTCGCACAGAAACGCACTGACCGTGCCGCAGGAGACCCGCGATGAATCGCTCATTCAAGGAAGTACGATGGCTGAAACCTTTTCGACAACGACTGAGCCTCGCCGCCGCAGTCTTGCTGGCTGGTGCGTTGGGGCGCGTCTCCGCAGACACGATCCAGGTGCCGCGGGACCACAAGTCGATTCAAGCGGCGATCAACGCGGCGTCGGCTGGCGACACGGTGCTGGTCGCAATGGGGACGTATCGCGAACGGTTGCGGCTGAAAGATGGCGTGACGCTGCGGAGCGCCGGCGATGACGCGAAGGGAAAACTCGGTCTGAAGCGGGCCGAGGCGACGATCATCGACGGCGGCGGCAAGGTTGGAGACGGGCCAGGAGTCGCAATGGCGGAAAGTGCGATGCTCGACGGTTTCACCGTGACCAACGTCGGCGTTTACAACGAGGCCGAATGGGCCAAGCATCACGCGACGCAGGGCAACGACCAGCCGCACGAACACATTGGTGAACCGGGAACAGCGGGCATCAGCGCGATCGGCGTGACTTGCACGATCAAGAACAACATTGTGCATCACATCGGATACACGGGCATCGCGATTCAAGGGGTCGAGGGCAAACGCTGTTCGCCGCAGGTGCTGCACAACGCCTGCTATCGCAACATGGGAGGCGGCATCGGTTCGATGCGGGGTTCGACCGCGGTCATCGAAGCAAACGTTTGCTTTCAGAATTTCTATGCTGGAATCGGCCACGAAGGGTCGAGTCCGATCGTGATCAACAACGACTGCTACGAAAACATCCGCGCCGGCATCGGCATCAGTGAAGGCTCGAAGCCGGTCGTGCGTGGCAATCGCTGCCATCACAATCGCCGTGCGGGGATCGGCATTCGCACGGGAGCCGACACCAGCCCGGTCGTCGAAGAGAACGACTGCCATCACAACGACATGGCGGGCATCGGCTGCGAAGAGGAATGTGCGCCGCTGCTCCGCAACAACCGCTGCCACGAGAACACATTGGCCGGCATCGGCTGCCGAGATAATGCTCGTCCGGTGATCGTCGGAAATCACTGCTTCAAAAACCAAGCGGTGGGGATTGGCTTCGACGAGACGAAATCGGGTCAAGCGGTCGTCATCAACAATCGCGTGGCGGACAACGACAAAGTCGCGATCGGCATTCATTCCGGCTGGAAGGTGCGGCTCGTGGGGAACGAACTATCGCGTCCCGAAGGCATGCCTCCAGTCGTGATGGTCTTCAAGGGAGCCGAAGCCGACTTCTGCGACAACACGATTCGTGGCAGCGGCGTCGCCGGCATTCGGACGGAAGGTGTCGTTCGCGCGACCGGCAACACGTTTGAATCTCCGGCACTCCGCGCTGGCGGCCCGCCGCAGTTTGCGGTGTGGGGACTGCCCGGCTCCAGCATCGTCTTCACGGACAACACGGTTCATGGTTGGCGACACGGACTGTTCGCCGACAAAGCTGCTGTCACCGCCAATGAAAACCGGATCGCGAACTACGGCCAAGTCGGAATCAAGATCACGAGCCCAACGGCGACGGCTGTGATCATTGGCAACCGCTTCGAGAGCGAAACGGATCGCGAGGGAATCAACGTCACTGGCGGCCAAGCCGTCGTCGAGAACAACCGCGTCGAGAAACCCAAGCCGGCCGGCGGGAAAGACGCTGTCCCAAGCAAGCCTTGATCAGAAACAAACACTGCTGACTGAGCCGAGAATGTGTCGTATGCCAATTCGGTGGCTGAAAGCTGTTCCGCGACAGCGAGGAGCAAGAACTATGAATCAACTGCGTCCTGTGAGCCGCCGCAGCGCGCGGGTTGCATGGCTTTGCTTGTCGTTGGCAGCCGTGTTCTTGATGCTCCCGCTGTGCGCATCGCTCGCGGACGATTGGCCGCAGTGGTTGGGGGCGAACCGCGACAGCGTGTGGCGCGAGACTGGGATTGTGGATCGCTTTCCCAGCGAAGGACTGCCGATCAAGTGGCGTGCTCCGGTGGCGCTTGGCTATTCCGGCCCCGCCGTCGCCAACGGGCGCGTGTACTTGATGGACTATGTGCTGCGATCCGGCAAGGTGATCAACAACGCGGACGGCCGCGATCGCTTGGAAGGGTCCGAACGGGTGCTGTGTCTTGACGCTGGCACCGGCCGACTGATTTGGAAACACGAGTACGATCGGCCGTATCACATTTCCTATCCCGGCCCGCGATGTACGCCGACGATTGATGGCGACCGAGTCTATGCGTTGGGCGCGGAAGGCAATTTGTCGTGCCTGGATGCCGCCAGCGGCCGACCAATCTGGAGCAAAGATTTTGTCAAGGACTTCGGCGCTCGGACTCCGTTCTGGGGCGTCGCCGCTCATCCGCTCGTTCACGGCAATACGCTGTATTGCGTCGTCGGGGGGAAGGGAAGCGTCGCGGTAGCGTTCGACAAACGGACGGGCACCGAACTCTGGCGCGCATTGTCGGCCAGCGAACCGGGTTACTGCCCACCGACCCTGATCGAGCATGCTGGCCGAGAACAACTACTGATCTGGCATGCCGAGTCGCTCAACAGCCTCGATCCACAAACCGGTAAAGTCTTCTGGACGGTGCCATTGAAGCCTCACGGCGGCATGGCCATTGCGGCTCCGCGAAAGTTGGGACCGTATCTCTTGGCCACGGCCGATGGCGAAGTGGGAGCGCTACTGAAACTGACCGACACGCCGCCCGCGGCTGAAGTCGTCTGGCGAGGTCAAGCGAAGACCGCCGTGTATTGCTGCAACAGCACGCCCTTCCTGGAAGACCAGATGATTTACGGCTGCGATGCCCGAAGCGGTGCGCTGATGGGCGTGCGACTCGAAGACGGCGAGCGGCTCTGGCAAACGTTCGCACCGACGATCGGCGGCACGCGCCGAGCGCAATACGGCACGGCGTTCCTCGTGAAACACGAGAGCCGCTTCTTCCTGTTCAGCGAGACGGGCGACCTGATCCTGGCCCAGCTGTCTTCGCAAGGTTATGAGGAAATCAACCGCTTCCATGTGCTGGAGCCAACGAACCACTCCTTCGGCCGGCCTGTGATCTGGAGCCATCCCGCGTTTGCCCAGCGATGTCTGTTCGCTCGCAATGACAAGGAACTGGTGTGCGTCGATTTGCAGGAGTCAAAGGCGACAACGAAAACCAACGCGTCCCGCAAGTGAGTCGAAAATCAAAAGAGGAACAATCCATGCTGATTGAGAAAAGAATGTCACGAACTCGAATCGTCGTTGTGGCGGCACTGCTATTGGCCTGTGTCCTGATCGCGAACAACGGATCGGTTCGCGCTGAGTCACCGAAGTCTGCCACCGAGCCGACCAAGCAGACGTACTTGCTCTCCTGTCCGAGCGCTGACGCACCGATCGAAATCAAAATCGTGAATCGAGAGGACGTCAAACCAGAACTCGCGGTGGACATCGCCGGCGTGCGGTTGTGGGTGGACACTGCCGAGTCGTTGCAGCGGATTCGCAATCGCGTCTCCAATGCGGCGGCAGCCCGGCGGCTCGTGACCGACGATGTGGACAAGAAGCTGCGCGAGACCGGCCTCCTGCCGGACACAACTCCCGTGCGCGGTGAAGAAGGCAAAAAGCTCGGCACGGAAAACATGGTGCGGATCAAGGCGGGCGAGTTCACTCGGCCGGGCGAGTTCTGGGATTCCAGCGGTGGCGGACTCAATGAAAAGCCGTCGCACGGCGACAAGTACAAAGTGCGAGTGGCGGCGTTCTACATCGACAAGTTCAAGGTCACGAACGAGGACTACTGCAAGTTCCTCAACGACGGCAACGAGAGCTACGCGACTCCGTGGAATCTTCGCATCGCTCGCTCGTCGCTGGACCCGAACATCGGCAAGTTTGTCGTGGCCGATCGGTCGCTCGCAAAGAACCCGGTCGTGCTGGTGAATTGGTATCAGGCCAAAGGCTACGCCGCGTGGGCCGGCAAGCGATTGCCGACCGAAGCCGAATGGGAATTCGCCGCCGGAGGTTCCGAAGGTCGCATGTACCCGTGGGGCAACGAACCTCCCGACGACACGCGAGCCGACTTCCCCGTGCAGCACAAGCACACGGTTCCAGTCGATTGGTTTCCGAAAGGGGCGACTCCCGAAGGCGTGTTTCAGATGGCCGGCAACTCGGCCGAATGGTGTGCTGATTTCTTCGACACGGCGTCGTATGTCAAAGCTCCGGCCGATGGCGTGCTGATCAATCCGAAAGGTCCGGAGCAGGGTTTCGATCCGAATTCGTGGTACAAGTTCCGCGTCATGTTCAAAGGCTGGTGTAAAGGGAACCGAGCCGATCTCCTGACCTGCACGAAGCGTCACAGCCGCCCGCCGTTCGAGGATGCCGACGCGGGAGTCAGTTTCCGCTGCGTCAAAGGCTGCACCTGAGACTGAATTCTTCCGGCATCGGTTCGATGCCACAGTTCTGCGTCTCAGACAGCCGATTTTGATACCGTAGCCGCACTCGCCAGAATGCGGGTGAACTCAATGAACGCCCACGTTCTGGCGAACGCGGCTACCAATTCTGAGATCTGTCCGAATTTGTTAGACAATTCCCCACCCCGTAACCTCTGATGTTCTTCCTGCCGTCACCTGCCCCACGATTTCCAGCCCGGATATTTGTCCCACCACTGATTGCCGTCCCGCATTGCGCTTGTGTTGAAAGGACCGGCTATGTTTCAGACTGCCAAGCCCGCCTCGTATTCGCTCCGGCCTGCTGAGAACGCCTCTGCGCCGACTGCCGCCGATTCACTCAGACCGTTTCGTCATACCGACGGAAACGGCGAGCAATCGGGATCGCATCTCGGTCAAGCGCGCCAGCGGGGATGGGCTGGCTCTCTTCCCGTGAAGATCGGCGCGGCGGTGGGAGTCCTCGCGCTGGTGGCATTCGCCGTCTCCCACTGGACCGCGGGTGAGCACGAAGCCTTGCCGGCGGTCACGGCCACGGCTGTTCTCGCCGAACTGCCCATCACCGTGATCGAACGCGGCGAGTTGGAAAGCTCCAAGACCGTTGAAGTCCGCTGCGAAGTCGAAGGGGAACAGATCAAGATCGTCGATCTCGCTCCGGAAGGGACGCGCGTCGCCGAAGGGGACATCGTGGTCCGTTTCGACACGGACAAGCTTGCGCGGTCCATCGCCGAGCAAGAAGTGAAGTCGCGCACCGCCGACGCCAAAGCGCGCGCCGGCGAGGAAGATTTAGAGGTCGCCAAGAACCAGGCCGCCAGCGAGATTGCCGCGGCCAAGCTGGCGTTGAAGCTCGCCGAGATCGACCTGCGCAAGTACATCGAAGGGGACTTCCCCCAAGAGAAACGCGAGATCGAAGGGGAAGTCTTGATCGCGCAGGAAGAACTCAAACGGGCACACGACCGCGTGATTTTCTCCGAGCGGTTGCGACGGAAAGGGTACCTCAGCGCGGGGGAGGCCGAAGCGGACAGGTTCGCCGCGACCAAATCGCAGAACACGCTCAACCTGGCCAAGGAAAAACTCCGCGTCTTGGAGAACTTCACGCGCGAACGAACTGAGGCCGAACTGTCCGCCAATTCGGAGGAAGCGGTGCGCGAAATGGAACGTGTCACGCGCAGTCAGAAGTCGACGATCACGAAAGCGGATTCCGAATACCGAGTCGCCGTCGCCACGGCCGAGATCGAAAAGGCGCAGCTCGACCGGCTCAAGCAGATGCTCGAACGCTGCACGGTGAAGGCACCGCGCGAGGGCATTCTCGTCTACAACAAAGATCGGCCGTGGGACCAAACGTCGCGCGTGCAGGTTGGCGGCGTCGTCCACTTTCAACAGCGACTTTTCAGCTTGCCGGACCTCAACGAGTTGCAGGTGCGTGTCCGCATTCACGAGTCCGCCGTGAAGAAACTGCAAGAAGGGCAAGCAGCCGAGATTCGCATTGATGCGTTTCCCAACCGCGTGCTGACTGGCGTCGTCGAGAAGGTGGCGACACTGGCGGACTCACGCGGATTCTGGGACCAGCGCGGCGTGAAAGAATACGAGACGATGGTCCGGCTCACCGACGTCCCCGAGGACGGCGGCCTGAAACCGGGCATGACCGCCGAGGTGAAGATTCTGGTCAATCGCTTGTCTGACGTGCTGGTCGTCCCGGTCCAAGCGGTGGCCGAACACGCTGGTTCGCACATCTTGTTCGTGATCGCTGGCGACACGTTGGAACGCCGCACAGTCGTCGTCGGCGACAACAACGATCAGTTCATTCAAATCACCAGCGGTCTGTCGGTCGGCGATCGCGTGGCACTCGATGCCCGCGCCCGCGTCGAGGCGGCGGCCGATACCGAAAAGAAGCCGGCGGAGGATGCGGTCAACAAGCCCGCCGAGTCGAAACAACAGGCGAGCCGGGCGGCTGGTGCTTCGTAGTTCGGACACCTACGTCCGAACAACTACCGGCCGGACGTGGGCGTCCGGTCTACGAAATCGCGTGCAATCAAGTCGCATGTTGCGACTGAAGACTCCAACCATGTTCGTCCAAGCATTCTCGACAATCCGGCTGGGGCTGAAGAGCTTGGCGATTCACAAGCTTCGTTCGTCGTTGGCGACACTCGGCATCGTGTTGGGTGTCGGCTCGGTGATCTTGATGCTGGCTGTCGGCGAGGCCGCGCGATTTGAAGCGGTGCGGCAGATCAAGGACATGGGGGCCACCAACATCATCGTCCGCAGCGTGAAACCCGCGCGCGATTCGACCGAGAGTGCGGGGGGCGGCGCGGCGCTCGCCTATGGGCTGACGCGGCAAGATGTGGAACGCATCGTGGCCACCGTCCCCACCGCTCGGCAGGCCACGCCGATGCGCGAATCGCGCCGCGAGGTCCGGTATCTGGAACACAAACTCGAAGGCCGCGTCGTCGGTGTGAAGCCGAACTTCTCGGACCTCAATGGCCTGCGGATCGCGCGCGGCCGATTCGTCAACGAGCACGACGAGGCGCAATACGCCAACGTCGCCGTGCTGGGAGCCGCCACTGCTGAGAAGCTGTTTCCATTCGAGAATCCGATCGGTCGTTCGGTGCGCGTTGAGAAGCAATACTTCCAAGTCGTCGGTGTGACGCAACGACGCACGGCGTCCAGCGGCGTCGGATCGAGCAGCAATACTCAGGACTACAACAGCGACGTCTACATCCCGTTCGACACCGACTGGGCGCGCTTCGGCAAAGTGCTGACCTACGAACGAGCCGGCACGTGGGAAGCCGAGAAGCTCGAAATCAGCGAACTGACCGTGAGCGTCGCCGACGTGGCGCAAGTCAAAGAGACTGCCCACATCATCGAAGGGCTGATCAAGCAGTTCCACAAGAAAGAGGACACGGCGATGTTCGTGCCGCTCGACCTGCTGGAACGGATCGAACAAGCCCAGCGAACTTTCACGCTCGTGTTGGGGGCGATCGCGTCGATCTCGCTGATGGTCGGCGGCATTGGGATCATGAACATCATGCTGGCCACCGTGACCGAGCGAACGCGCGAAATCGGCGTCCGCCGCGCCCTGGGTGCCAGACGATCCGACATCGTCTGGCAGTTTCTGGTTGAGACGGTGGTCCTCACCGCCGGCGGCGGCCTGCTGGGCGTGGTGGTCGGCATCACGCTGGCGCACCTCGTCTCGCACTTATTTGAACTCCCGACGATCGTAGCCCTCTGGTCGCCGCTGCTGGCCTTGGGAGTCTCGGTCGTCGTGGGCGTGCTGTTCGGCGTCTATCCCGCCCGCAGCGCGGCGCTGCTCGACCCGATCGAGGCGCTGCGGCACGAATAGTGTTGTCAGCATGGCACGCCAATTGCCTGATTGATGCCGAATCCGCTCGGCTCGCAGAGTCGTCGCACAGGCATCCTCCACCACGGAATCGAAATCATGAGCAGTCTCACCGACATCGCCAGATCATTGGTCGCCCCCGGCAAGGGAATTCTGGCCGCGGACGAAAGCGCTCCGACCATCGAGAAACGTTTCAAGGGCATCCAGGTCTCATCCACGGAGGAGAACCGCCGCGCCTATCGCGAACTCCTCTTCCGAGCGGCGGGTCTCGGCCAATTCATCAGCGGCGTGATTCTGTTCGATGAAACGATTCGCCAGCGCGCGGCCGATGGCACACCGCTGACGGAGTTGCTCCAGCGGCAGGGGATCATCCCCGGCATCAAAGTTGACGCTGGCACATCGGCGCTCGCGCTGTTTCCGGGAGACAAGATCACCGAAGGACTCGACAAACTGCGTGACCGATTTGCCGAATACAGCCGCCTCGGAGCGCAGTTCAGCAAGTGGCGCGCGGTCATCACCATCGGCGACGGGATTCCCTCACCGTACTGCATCGAAGCCAATGCCCACGCGCTGGCTCGCTTCGCGGCCTTGAGCCAAGAGTCGGGTCTCGTGCCGATCGTCGAACCAGAAGTGTTGATGGACGGCACACACACGATCGAACGCTGTGAGGAAGTCACCGCCGCCGCTCTGTCCGCTGTGTTTCACGCGCTGACCGCACACCGCGTGCAGTTCGAGTCCATGCTGCTCAAGCCGAACATGGTGGTCTCCGGCAAAGAGTGCCCGCGTCAGGCCGGTCCCGGCGAAGTGGCCGAGGCGACGTTGCGCTGTCTGAAGCGGTTCGTTCCAGCAGCGGTCCCCGGCATGGTGTTTTTGTCCGGCGGAATGAGCGATGTGGACGCGACGAAGAATCTGAATGCGATGAATCAACTCGGCGGTGCTCCCTGGGAGTTGAGCTTCTCGTTCGGTCGCGCACTGCAAGCCCCGGCCCTCAAAGCCTGGACGGGCAAAGCGGAGAACACCACCGCAGCACAGCAAGCCCTGTTGCACCGCGCCCGCTGCAACCAGGCGGCCCGCTTCGGCCGCTACGACGAAACGATCGAACAGAACGGTTAGTTCGACTGACAGAGTCCTGTCTTTCTTCGCGTTCTCTGCGACCTTCTGTTCAAAAGAATTTCATTGGGAACAGAAGGTCGCAAAGAACGCAAAGGGAGTCCAATTTTGTCCCGCCAAACTCATGTGGTGGCGGCTGTGCAGCGGCCTTCCAAATCCAAGATGCGTGCGGTTGTTTTCAGCACCGCATCGGGATTCAGCGAGAGGCTGTCGATCCCTTCGCGGACGAGGAACTCGGCGAATTCCGGATAGTCGCTGGGGGCTTGGCCGCAGATGCCGATCTTGCGGCCGGTCTCGCGGCAGGTGCGGATCACGTTGGCGATCATGGTCATCACGGCCCCGTTCCGCTCGTCGAACAGCGGAGCCACGATTTCTGAATCGCGATCGACGCCGAGAATCAATTGCGTCAGATCGTTTGAGCCGATCGAGAAACCGTCGAAGACCTCGGCGAACTCGCGGGCGAGGATTACGTTGCTGGGGATCTCGCACATCACGTAGACCTCCAGGCCGCGATCCCCTTGGCGGAGTCCGTTGGCATTCATTTCCGCGATGACGCGACGGCCTTCCTCGACCGTGCGGCAGAAGGGGACCATCAGCTTCACGTTGGTCAGGCCCATCTCTTCGCGGACCTTCCGCATGGCTCGGCATTCGAGCGCGAATCCGTCGCGGTAGCGCGGGTTGTAATAGCGCGATGCACCGCGGAAGCCGATCATCGGATTCTCTTCGTGCGGCTCGTACTCGCGTCCGCCGATCAGGTTCGCGTACTCATTCGTCTTGAAGTCGCTCAGCCGGACGATCACGTCTTTGGGAAAGAACGCCGCCGCCAGCGTCGCGACTCCCTCAGCCAGCTTGTCCACGAAGAACTGCGGCTTGTCCGAGTAACCGGCCGTCAACCGATCAATTTCCGCCTTCACGGCTTTGTCGGTGAGCTTGTCGTAATGGACCAGTGCCAGCGGATGAATCTTGATCGCCGAGTTGATGATGAACTCCAGCCGCGCCAACCCGACGCCGTCGTTAGGCAACTGTGCCAGCCGAAACGCCTCTTCGGGATTGCCGACGTTGAGCATGATCTTGGTGCGCGGCCGGCCGAGTCCGTGCAGGTCGATGTGTTCGACGTCGAATTTCAATTGCCCGTCATACACGTTGCCGGACTCTCCCTCGGCACACGAGACCGTGACGAGTTGTCCGTCGGTCAGCAGTTCGGTGGCGTTCTCGGTCCCAATCACGGCGGGCAGACCGAGTTCGCGGCTGACGATCGCGGCGTGACACGTTCGTCCGCCCCGATTCGTGACGATGGCGGCCGCTTGTTTCATCGACGGTTCCCAATCAGGATCGGTCTTGTCAGTGACGAGTACCTCGCCCGGTTGAAATTGTTCGAGATGCGCGGCGGAAGCGATCACACGCACAGGACCGGCGGCGATCTTCTCGCCGACGCTGCGGCCGCGCACGAGCACCGTCCCTTTCTCACGCAGGTGGTACGAGTCCATCGTCTCGGCGACGCGCTGCGACTGCACGGTCTCCGGCCGAGCCTGCACGATGAAGAGTTCGCCGGTCAGCCCGTCCTTGGCCCATTCCATGTCCATCGGCGTCGGCGTTCCGCGCTGCTGGCTGTAATGCTCTTCGATCACGCAGGCCCACCGCGCGAGTTGCAGGATGTCGTCATCGCTGACCGCGAATCGTGCTCGCTCTTCATTTGGCACCGGGACGTTGCGCGTCATCCGTCCGCCGCCGAGGTCGTAGATCAGTTTGAATTCTTTCGAGCCCAACCGGCGTTGAATGATCGGGCGCTGGCCTGTCTTGAGCGTCGGCTTGAAGACGTAGAACTCGTCCGGATTGACCGAGCCTTGCACGACGTTCTCGCCCAGACCGTAGGCCGCGTTGATCAGTACGACATCGCGAAAGCCGCTCTCCGTGTCGATCGAGAACATCACGCCGGAGGAGGACAGATCCGAGCGCACCATCTGCTGCACGCCGATCGAGAGCGCGATTTTGAAATGCTCGAACCCTTTGTCTTCGCGGTACGAGATCGCTCGGTCAGTGAACAGCGACGCGAAGCAACGCTTGCAGGTCTCCAGCAGCAAGCTCGGACCTTGCACGTTGAGGTACGTCTCCTGTTGCCCCGCGAAGCTGGCATCCGGCAGATCTTCAGCGGTCGCGCTGCTGCGCACGGCAACATCCAGCGGCCGGCCGAACGGTTCGCTCAGTTGCTCGTAAGCCGCGACGATCGTGCGTTGCAAACTGTTCGGCAGATCGGCTTGTAGAATCGCCTGTCGCACCCGATGACCGCGCTCCCGCAAGTTGTCGACGTCGCGAGTATTCAACCCGGCCAGCAATTCTCGGATGCGAACATCGAGTCCATTCTCGCACAGAAAGTAGCGGTACGCCTCCGCCGTGATCGCGAACCCCGGCGGTACTTTGACGCCTTGACTGGACAGCTCGCGAAACATCTCGCCAAGCGAGGCGTTTTTGCCACCCACGCGCGGGATGTCGCCGATACCGACTTCGTCGAAGCGCAAAACAAACGGACTGGTCATGGGGGACTCTCCGTAGGGTGGGACCAGCGCAGCGCCGGCCCACCGTTTTCTGATCGACGTGGTGGGCCGGCGCTGCGCTGGTCCCACCCTACCGAATGACGAACCGGAATCATTCTTCTCGGAACGGCTCGCCCTTCAGCATCGCGAGCGACAGCATCAGGCGGTGATGCGTTGTCTTGAGCTGTTCGTGCAACGCGCGCTGCTGATCGTGCAGGCGGGCGTCCATGTCGTGCTGCGTTTGCATCGTCTCGGCCGTGTGCTTGCCGGTGCTCAGCGCGCGTTCGCAATCGGCGATGGTGTGCTGCAAGGCGTCGAGCGACTTGGCATGTTCGCCGAGTTGCCGCCCGTGGTCCTTGAGGATTCGATCCACGTCCTGGGCCAACGTGGCCTGCTGCTGAGTCCAGAGCCGCAAGTAGCCTTGCCAGCGTTCAATCTCCGCCAGCCAGTGCTTGTGGTCGCGACCGAGTTCGTTGGGTGCCATCTGAGCCATGATTGGTTCCTTTCTGACTTTCAATCGGCCAGAGGTGTGAGCCTCCGCGCCATGTAATCCGAAGCGTGAGCGAGGGCGGACGCTTCAGAACGCGATGAAATGACCTCTTGTGAAGCGCTCGCCCTCGCTCACGCTTCGGGTTACTTCCTGGCCTCTACGGCCACAATTCGCGAATGCCGGCGGGGAGAACGTGTTTCACTTTGTCGATCTCGCCCGCCGAGATGTGCTGGCTGAGCACGCGGAACACCGCTTGTGCGATTTGTTTGGAGTGCGCATTCACGTCGAACAGAAACGCTTCGGTGACGTGGACCAAGAATTCGTCGGCGGTGTGTTCGCGCACCGGCGTCCTGGCGGGAGTCCAGCCTTCATAGAAGAAGCCGCGGACCAGCATCGGAAGCTGCGACGCGAAGTGGGCCACGTTGTCGACCGGCAGGCGATCGCGTAAGGCGTGCAGGACCGCTCGCAGCGCGTGATACGACTTTTGGCGATCACCCTCCCAATGGAGTTCGCGCATCAGATCGTCCAGCCAGATGTTTGTTGATTGCAGCGTCGTGTCGAACGCTTTGATTCCGGTGGCGCTCATGATTGTTCCTTCGGTTTGAAGAGGTCCAAGAAGCGATCCTCGTACTCGGCGAACACGCCGAGCCGATCCAGTTCGCGTTTCAGTTCGTAAGCCTTCGAGCGATCCTGCTGAGCTTGCTCGAAGAGTTGTTCGACTTGCCGCTTGTCGGCCGGGCTGAGTCGTTCTTCCTCGATGGGTTTGAAGGATTCTTCAACCGGCTCTTCCGCGCCGAGGCCCTGCTGCTGCATGGCCACCTCGACTTGAGCCAGCAGTTCGCCAAGCTTTTGTTCGACGATGTCGGCCTGCTCGCGGAGTTCGCTGAAATCCAACTCGATGCCGGCCAGCGTCGTGAATGCTTCGAGCACGCCGAGAGCCGCTTTCGGAAACGGAAACTGAGCGAAGATGTGCGGAATCTCGCCGAGCAAGCAGGCACCGCGCAGATCGCAGTCGGCCGCGACGCCCAGCAGCACGCCGTTCAGTCCGCCGATCTGTCCGTCGTTGAGCAGTTCCAATTCCAGCCGTTTGAGTTCCGCCAAACTGTCGTTGTCGGTTGCGGCCGCGAAGACTCGCGAGTCATGTTCGGGGTGCATCTGCGTGGCCATCGACGCGAACGTGAAGACTCGTTCGATCCCCATGCTCTTCGCGTATTCGAGCAGCCGCTGGCAGAACGTGTATTTGCCTTGCGGGGGCTGCGCCTCGCCGATGAATAGCACGATGTCGTGCTTCCAGTTCGGATCGCGTCCGACGAAGAACCGGCTGCGCGGAAGCCGGCCTTGCCGAATCAGTCCGTTGGAAACATCGACGTGCTCAAGATCAAACAGCTCACGCGGCGCGAACTCGGCCACCAGGTGCATGCCGAGCTTCGCCATCAAGTAATACCCCGCGTTGACGGCGACATGTCCCATCCCCGGCCACACGGCGACCAACCACGGTTTGTTGAGTTTCAGTTCGTCAGCCATGATTCTGCTCGTGCGTCGGGTTCGCGTCTGCGAATTCATCACTCGACGTCATAAGCATTCAACGTGCCATGCACGTTTTGGGTGCCACGGTGGCGTTCGACGTGCGAACGCGCCCCGTTCAACGCGCGCTGCCACTGTGCGACACTGAAGCAGGCTGTGCGAATCGGAGCAGCCACGATCAGCGTCCGACTCATACGGGTTGCTGATCCTGCGAAACGAAGACAGTACGACGCCGAGCACAAGCAGCGGATGCAAATGGCCGAGCCGTGTCCAACCCGTCTCACCCCTGCGGTCCAGTCCAGCGGCAGGGTCAGGAGACCCGCGCCGAGCGCAGCTTCGCGAACGGCCGCCCCAACGTGCGGGTGACGATCGAAAGCGCCCTCGAACTGGGAATGCTGCGCGTCGCAGAGCATGACGCTGAGGCTGCTCAAGGCTATGGCATGCTGCAACAGACGGCGTTTTCATTGTGAGGAGACTCAACATGCCTGACCTGACCATCCGCAAAGGGCTGTGGGACGATTTGGTAGTTGTCGCGGAGAAGCAGCACAAGAAACCGCAGGCTCTCGCGCAGCAGGTCATTCAGGAGTACGTCCAACGGATGAGCGACGAAGAACTGCTGGAACGATCGGCGGTCGCGGCTCGGCGTGCTCCGTTTCGGATGGACGCGACGGAAGCGGTCGTTCGCGACTATCGACGGAAGAAGCAGGCCTAAGGCGGCCCGTCGATGGTGCAACGCAGGAAGCGACTTCCCGTCGTGCTCGACACGAACGTCTTCGTGCGTGCGTTGAAGGCTGGCTCCAAGACGAATTGGAATCGGCGGATCGTCCATCTCTGGCTGATCGAACGCCAGTTGCAGCTTGTCGTTTCGCGGGAGTTGATCGCCGAGTCTCTCGGCATCGTTGTCGACGTGCTGGGACATGGAGACGGAAACCGTGAGGATGACGCCTTGTTCTGTACGACTCAGAACGTGAGGCTACAATCCTTCCGAAACAGACGCGGCATGTGGGTGGAAGTGTCGGCAGAGTCTCAATTTTTCAATTGATCGGGACGCTTGTCATGCAGACGGAATTAGAGCAGTACAGCGACACGAAGGTTACGCGCGGCGAGTTCGGTTCGCGCGATGAGTTTGTTGAAGCCGCGGTCACGATGTACCGCGATCTGGAAGAATTTGAAGCATTGCGAACCGAGGTCGGCCGGCGCATTGAACAAGCCCGAGCCGGCCAAGTTGCCCCGCTCGACGTTGCGGACTTGAAGTCACGCCTGCTCGCTAAGTGAACTCGAATTGACGAACGGTCGTTGTTGTTGAAAAATACAACAGCCACGCAGGTGGTCAAGTCGAAAGAGAACACATGGATGACATCCACATCGTCTGGGACTTGGAGGACGAACCCGACGGGAACGTCCAGCACATCCAAGAACACGACGTCACGATGGATGAAGTCGAGGACGTGTTGTACGACCGGGCCAGCGTCACGACGATCAGCCGGTCATCGGGGGAGCCGATCACGTTCGGATACACATCCACGGGGCGATACTTGGCCGTCGTATGGGAACACATTCAAGACGATCCGTTGACCATGCGGCCGATCACGGCCTACGACGCACCGGAACCAACTCAACCCAGCCGCAAACGGAAAAAACGATGACCAGCCGCACTCGCATTCATCGACCTCGCCAACAGACCGCCGCTCAAGCCGCTGCCGAGCAAGCCAAGCGGGCGAAGTTCCAACTCGAAAAGCCCAGCCTGAAACAACTGCTGGCCAGTGGCGACTACTCGGAGCCAGTCACGCAGGCCGAGTATTGGGATTTGCGAAAAGCGATTGTCTGCCTGAAGGGACTCCGCGAAGCCGCCGGCCTGAGCCTTGCCGACGTCGCCGAGCGCACCGGCATCGACCGCGCCGCGATCTGCCGACTGGAAAACGGCACTCACGAGAACCCAACCATCAGCACCCTCAATCGCTACGCCGAGGCCCTCGGCCGCCGCATTTCGTTCCGAGTCGTCGATGTCGGTGGGTGAGCAAATACACTTGGACTTCGCCGGTGTTCGCAACCTGAGCAGTTCCTTCCGCAACGCGATGCTGGCGAACGCGCTGTGCGCGGGTCTCCCGACCCCGCACCCGCGTCCGACCGAAGGTCTCCAGCTTCAGCGGATGACTGCTCTGGAGATGACCACGAATACGAGGGAGACCTGCGGTCCAGTCCAGCGGCGGGGTCAGGAGACCCGCGCCGAGCGCAGCTTCGCGAACTGCCGCCCCAACGTGCGAGTGATGATCGAAAGCACCCTCGAATTGGGAATGCTGCGCGTCGCAGAGCATGACGCTCAGACGGCTCACGGCGGATGATGACGCCTCATCTTGGGGAGTGACGATGACGGCTTGCTGCCGCAATCAACCTGGACCCGAATCACTGGACCTGCCCCCGTTGTCCACCGATGCTCGACAAGCCGCATATTTGAGTTCCCCGTGTCCGACAAATAAGAATCGACTACAGTGAGAACAGTGAACACGCCCGGAAAAATGCCAAACGTCGCCGATGCGCGAACGGCAAATGTCAGGCGATGCCAACTCGCCCTCTCCACAGGAAAGGACCAGACGACGATGACACTCACGCTTGCCCTGCCGCCGGCCGTGGAAGAGAGCCTAACGCGTGCAGCCGTCCGCAAGGGCGTTCCATTGGACGCTTACGCCTTGCGCGTGTTGGAGCAACACGCCCTGCCGCAGACTCGAAGTGATCGAGCCATCGCCGCACTTCAAGCGTGGCGAGATGATGCCGCGCGACGAGATCAGCAGGAACCGGAGAACGATTTGTTCCAGGCTCTCGATGCGGATCGCCTGTCTGACCGCCCGTTGTTTCCGCCCGAACTCCAGGGGGTGTCATGGTGAGTCGCGTGGTGTTGCTCGATGCAGGACCGTTGGGACTGGCGACAAATCCCAAACCTTCACCGCTCAACTTGGCCTGTTCGGCATGGCTGCAATCGTTGATCGAGGCAGGTGTCCGGGTCATCGTGCCGGAGATCGCGGACTACGAGGTGCGTCGCGAATTGCTGCGAGCCAACAAAATCAATGGCCTGGCAATGCTCGACACGCTGACGGAATCGCTGGACTATCTGCCGCTGACAACTTCAGCGATGCGCCGAGCGGCCAAACTGTGGGCCGACGCTCGCCAATCAGGCCAGCCCACCGCCGGCGACAACACCATCGACGGTGATGTCATCCTGGCGGCGCAAGCTCTGTCGCTCGGTGTCGATGTCGTAGACGCCGACCCACGGATTCGCTCGGCGGCAGCGTTGAGGTTGGGCATCGTTTGAGACTCCACTTGAGGCATCCAACAGCCCTCGCGAAGTTGCGTTGGCTGCGATGCCCGGAAGTCTCCACGTCAACCTGACAGGCTCAGCAAAACGAGAATCATTGACTCAGTTGATCAAAGTTGTGCCAGAAAGCCGTACTTCTGCCATGCTTATTTCCTAGGGGGCAAAGCCGCCGGATAAGGAATTCTTCGATTGCCGGGGCCTCAAACGAATTCGACTTTGGAACGCAGATCGTCACGACATAGTGGACTCCAAAGACCCACGCCTTTTTTGCCAATCTCGGCTTTCCGGCCTTAGTGAACCAAGAATCAAGCCGGACATTTAACTTGCTGTGTGACTCTTTGCCGACATAGAGAACTTGTTGCTGCTCGTCGAGAAAAATGTAGACGCCAGGAAGTTCAGCATTCGGCCATTTTTTCGTGTTCGTTCGCTGCCGCACATCAAACGGTGGACTCAATGAAAGCAATGGCAGAGTAGGCCGCGGGTACGTCGTGTTCATCTCATCGAGGGCCTTTTCTAGCCGTTGAAAGGGTCGTGGTTTGTCCGCATTGTGAATCGCGGTGGCAAGTTGTTTGACTTCATTGCTGTTCAATGCCGTTTCTCCTTCATTTGATGCTGGCCACACGGTCCGGTTGAAGTAAGCGGCCAGTTTGTTGGCGATATCGAGTCGTAGCGTGCGTGATCCTCGCGTGAGGTGCATCACGGAACACCCAACGTCGGCGACGGCATCCGGCTTACGCCGGCATCCCCCGATTCCTGTTCTCGTCCTCGTGAAGAGAGTTCTCACCGGACTATTTGTTGTCGAGGCTCGATATAAGGCCGCGAAGCATCTCTCCGTCAATGAGTTCAGCCGACGCGCGACCCCAGCAACTCCACCGAACTCTTTGAATAATCGTCCCGCGAGCACACGAACTCGATCGTGATGATCCGCAAGGGCGATGCCGCGAGCCATTGCTCCAAGTCGCCGATCGTTGCGGGACTGACGCCGTTTGAACGCCCGGCGAGTCTCTTCGGACGCATGACACCTTGAGCACTGTTGGATCAGTACCGGCCTATCACGGAACCGACGACGGAACTCGCCCTTCGCCTTGGGCAGTCCACAGTCCCGGCAGACGATCAACGAATCAGCTTCGATCGACGTGGATGAGGTGAGACAATGGGCGAGCTACTTTCTCTTCATCGCGCCGCATCGGCGTTACGTCGCGCTGGCTCAAGGCCGAAGCGGACGCGGAACGCATCCCGTGCCTATGTGCCGACTCCCGATATTTGTTCGACATCGAAGCTGTGACGCGGGCACTCTCGCGACGTGCTGCGATTGGCGAACGCACCGATGAACAGCGGGAGGAATCCCGCCATGCGTGATGTCACCCTCGCTCCGTCAGTGCTGATCGACGCTCGCGAACTGTCGGCGATGTTGTCCGTGTCCAAGCCGACGATTTGGCGCATGAAAGAGGCGAACAAGCTGCCGCCGGCTATCGCGCTCACGAGTCAGTGCATTCGCTGGCGACGTTCGGACGTGGAAGCCTGGCTCGCCGGCTTTCCGGTTGTCGGCTCGACTGATGCGACGCAGGAGGGCCAGCCGTGAATCGTCCCGATTCTCGTGAGTGGCTCGCGGCGAAGTCGCGCGGTGACGCGGCCGAGATGGCGGTCGCGGAGTGGTTCACCGCTCGCGGCTATCTCGTGGCGAAGACGATCGGCGCGGCATCGTTCGACTTGCTGCTACAGGCTCACGTGGAAGTGAAGCATGATTTGCTCGCGGAGAAGACGGGGCGCGTGGCGGTCGAGATTCGGCATCGTGGTCAGCCGAGCGGGCTGATGACGACCGGCGCGAGCTGGTTCGCCATCGTCATCGGTCGCGAGGCCATGCTGTTGAAGACGGACGTGCTCCGCCGCTGTGTGGTGTCTGGTCGGTATGAGACTCGATTCGGTGGCGACGGCAAAGCTGCCGAACTGGTGCTCGTCCCCATCGCTGAGATCCGTGGTCTTGAGGGAGTCATCATCATCCCGCTCGGCGAGGTGTCCCGATGACGACGCTCGCGGACGCGCACCCGCGCGAGGAAATCAGTTTGCTTGCCTCGCTCAACGGTGAATGGCTCAAGTTGCCGTTGTCGATCATGCGCGACGTCGGACCCGCCGTGCAAACTCTGGGAGGTATTCTTCGCGAGGCCAACAAAGAGACGTTCGTCTCCGCTGGCAAGCTCTCAGAACGTGCGAGGCTACCGGTCGCGACGGTGAGAAAACATCTCGTCACGCTTCACAATCGCGGATGGATCGACAACGTCGGACGCTGTCACACTCGCACGGGTCGAGCGCGCAGGACTTGCACGATCAAGGTGACAGCGAAAACGAAGGGCACACTTGGCGACTACGTCATTCTGCCGCGGTGGGCCTGCGGTGGTAGGCGTCTCCCCTGGTCGTGCAAGGCCGTGTTGTCGGTCGTCATGTCGAGGCTCGCCGCGATGAAAGCCGCCATCGAACGACAAGACGGAAAGGGACTCGACGCCGATGATTTTTGGGCCAGTCTCGACAACATCGGCGGCGCGGACAAATTTCGGTTTTCGCTCAAGAGCCTCAAAAGTGAGACCGGACTGAGCAGGCCCGCCATCGTCGATGCGAAGCGACAGCTTGCCAGCTTGGGCATCGTCGAACGGATTCGCAACACGCGAGACGGTGGCGACGATACCGACGTGCTCTTTCCGAATCAGGCTTTCCGTGTGGTGGTCACTCCGAAGTCGGAAGGAACTTGCACTCTGACATTCAAAGTGGCGAGGGGGTAAGAATCTGGTCAGGGGGGAGTAAGAAACTGGTCATCGTAGGGGGTAAGAAAGTGGTCAGGACGGGGTAAAGAACTGGTCATCGTGGGGGGTAAGAAAATGGTCATCGCTCTTATCTTCAAGGGAGCATGATCTTCAAGTCTTATCTTCAAGAGAAATTATCACACAACGTCAACGACGCCGAAGCGGCATCGCTGACGATGTGTTTTTGAAGTTCATTTCGGACAAAGCAAAGGCAAGAGCCATGAAGCAAGCCATGAGCCAGAAGGAACCACGACGCGGCGGGACAAGACAACCGAACAAACCTCGCAAGCTCATCACCGCCGACCTCCGTGACAACGCCAAGGTGCTCGAATGGTATGCCGCGACCAAGACGGCTTCCGTCAGCCTGTACGACGCCGAGCTATTCAACGTCTTCGCCGCCGCGGAGTGTGCTCTCGACCACGGCGAAAATCCGCCAGCCTTGTTCGCCTGGATCATCCACGGACGCCGATGGGGTATGCTGACGAACGAGCAAGACGACGCCGCGCGGCAACGAGTGCTGAAACTGCGGAACCCGGAACGCGAGGCCAAACGACGTCGCCGGCACGATGACGATGATTCCACGGGCGAACTCTCGGAACCTCTCTTCGTGGGTGACATCGTTCGCGAACTCATCAACAAATTGTTCCCGCCAACCAACCCGAATCCTTCGGAGACCATCCATGCCTGACAAATTGAAAGACATCGAATCGACCGCCGACTTGGCCGCGTGGGCGAAAGAAGTGGCCGGGGCGGTCACGCAGGCTGAACTGGCTCGGCTCGTGAAGGATTACCGGGAGCAAGCTCGGAACTCGCGACGCTCGGAAGCTGACCGGGAGTTTGCGAAACGACGCGGGAACGCTCTGGCCAAATTCGTGAAACCAACCAGTTGACAAACAACGACAGTGACGTTACATTGTTCCCGTTGCCGATAGAACAACGCCGAACGGGAGTCAGTCGCCATGAAGATCGTCGCATACTTTCGAGTTTCAACAAAGAAGCAAGGCGAGAGCGGGCTAGGACTGGAAGGGCAGAAAGCCGCCGTGGTCGGATTCGCTCAACAGAACCGGGGGGACATCGTGCGGGAGTATGTGGAAGTCGAATCGGGACGGAACTCGGATCGTCAGGAACTCGCTCG
>CAMDEA010000042.1 GCA_945893045.1 Planctomyces sp. SH-PL62 | reverse complement strand
CAAATTTCAAAATTGCCGAGGCAATTTTGAAATTTGAAGGCCCGACCCCGGATTCAATTACCGCCCGCGAACGCCGTGGTATTCCAGCGGCATGTCGTAGTCTTTGCGGAGCGGATGGCCTTCCCAGTCCTCCGGGCAGAGGATGCGTTTCAGGTTCGGATGATCGGTGAAGTTGACGCCGACGAGGTCGTAGCATTCCCGCTCGTGCCAATCGGCGATGGCCCAGATGGATGTGACCGACGGAACTTCGGGGATCGTCTTGGTTGCGTCATCCTTCCAGCGCGGGACTTTGACTTTGAGCGTGATGCGATGCCGCAGCGCGTAGCTTGTCAGGTGATAGACGACTTCGACGTGCGGTTGATGATTGAACTTCGCGGCCTTCTTGGCGTCGGGTTCAAAGTAATCGACGCCGCACAGGTCGTTGAGGTGGTCGAACTGGGTCCGCTCGTCGTGCTTCAGAAAGCGGGCGACATCGACGATCGCGGTCGCAGCAACTTCGAGCCACGGGTCTTTGGCCGTGAAGCTGCTGCCGGTGATTTGTGACTCACCGAATTTGCTGACGAGGAGCTTGTGGAGGTCTTCGGCGGTCATGGGATTTGAGATTTCAAATTTGAGATTTGAGATTTCGGAGTAGTGCAAAAGCCCGCGAGCCACTGGGGCAAGCCCAGTGGGGTGAAGGCAGATTTACGCGGCAGCATCTTCGACGGGACCGGGGTTCTGGTAGGCTCGGACCCAATCCAGGTCACCGCGTTTCCAGACATAGGCGAAGCCGACGAGCAGCACGACAAAGAAGACGGCGATGTCGATCAAGCCAGCGTAGCCGAGTTGCAACGCGGTCTCGGCCGAGATTGCTTGTGAGGCGTCGAGCGTTCCGGGGGTGATGTTCAACAGTTTCTCGGAGAGTTGCACGCGAGCAGGGTCGGTGGGCTTGATCCGCGTGTCGGCCAACTGCATGGCACCGCCGTAGACCGAGGCCCACGGATAGAAGAATGCCACTTCGACGTCGAAGATGATGAACAGCAACGCGACGGTGTAGTATCGCAGATCGAATTGGATGTAACTGGAACCGATGGTCGGTTCGCCGCATTCGTAGATCGAATCTTTTTCGGCGGTGGGCAGGTTGGGGCGGACGAACCAGCCGATCAACAGCGGGACGAACGCCATGCCGATCCCAGCGAGGATGAACAGGACAATGTGGCTGACTAGGTCGGTCATGGGATTTGAGATTTCAAATTTGAGATTTGAGATTTGAGATTTGAGAGCGGGGTTGCGGTCGCAGGTCGTCCACCGACTGGCGGCCTTGGACGCCGGCGGTCAGTTCGTGCCAGAAGCCGACTTCTGGCTCGCCGAGCTTCCAGCACAAGTAGGCTTCGCGGTCATCGACCAGAGTAAGGAAGTCGATCAGGCCAATGTTCGGGTCTTTCAACTCGATGCCGAGGTCCGCCAACTCCTGTGCGAAGACGTTGAGCCGTTCCACATCGGTTTGGATGTCCGCCTGCATTTGCTCGAGTTCTTCGGTGTACGGCGAAGCGACTCGCTTGGAACCGAGTTGGTTCCGTTCAATCAGGTCGATCAGCCGTTGCCGCCGGTCAGTCACGTCCCGAAACAACTCGACGATGTCACTGACAATCGCGCGGACCAGAGGCAGCCGTTGATTGGCCTCGGCGAGCGTGAAGTAACGCTTTGTGGCATCGTTCGTCGTTGGAGCAGCGGTGGCTTTCATGATTTAGTGCTCGCTGGCTTCAAACCCGAAGGGGCTGGGTTCGCCTTTGACCCAAACCGGTTCATACAAGACTTTCGATTCCGAGACGGCCGCCGGATTGAGCGTCGTTTGCCCCCAGGCGGTTTGCAACGGCAGCTTGGCGTAATCGACGATGCAGCCATCGCGGCTGTAGCAACTCAGGTCGAAGTTGGACCCCATGAAGATGCAGTCCACGGGACACGGCTCGACGCACAGAGCACAGAACATGCACTTGGTGTAGTCGATGGCGAAGCCATCAATTCGGAAGCCCTTGCCAACCGGACTTTTCACCTTCTCGATGTAGATGCAGTCGACCGGGCAGGCCACGGCGCATTTCTCGCAGCCGATGCAGGTTGTCAGATCAAAGCGATGGAAGCCGCGATAGCGGGCTTTGACCGGAACCGCCGATTCCGGGTACTCGTAGACTTCGGCAAAGGCGGGGCGGCCGTAGGTCTTGAACATGGTCAAGCTCGTGACCCACATCCCTTTGAGGACCGTGCTGACGGCTAACCAAACATTCCGAAACCAATTGAACATGACGTTGGCAACGCTTTCGTCTGAATGAAATTTCTGACGAGATGATTTCCGGCGGCCCGGAAAGAGGCGCGGATTATAGGTGCGGGGCGAAGAGACTCAAGGCAGCGGCGAGACGACTTATCGCGAGGGGGTCGGGAGTCTTTTTCATGCCGCAATGTCTTGATCTGGACGATTGAAATAGCATTGTGCGGCATGAAAAAGACTCCCGACCTCTTCTGGGGGAGTCCTCTAAGTTGGCACCGACTGAGTCAACTCCGCAAAGCGCGCGAGCAGCTTGTCGGTGTCGCCGGAATCGAGTGCCGCGGCAGCTCGGCCGGCGGCGATGAGCGGGTTAGTTTCGGCGTTCGCGGCGATCAGCGCTGCGGCAGCGTTCGCGACGATGATGTCGCGTGCGGCGGAGCGTTCGCCGGTAAAGACCGCTTTGATGCGAGCGGCACTCTCCGCGGGCGAGCCGACTTGCAGTTCGTTGACGGAGCATTCGGAGAGGCCGAAGGTCGCGGCGGTCCAAGTGTGACGCCGCACCGTGTTGTCGCCGACCTCGAAGATCGTCGTTGGTCCCCAGAGGCTGACTTCGTCGAGTTGATCGTTGCCGCAGACGACCAGCACACGACGTCGGCCGAGCCGCGCGGCGGCTTGCGCGAGTTTCTCGGCGGTGGCGATGCGGGAGGCTCCCAGTAATTGAAACTCGGCGTTGGCCGGGTTCGTCAGCGGGCCGAGCAGATTAAAGAGCGTCCGAAAACGCAACGCTTTGCGGACCGGAGCCGCATGCTTCATTGCTCCGTGAAAGACCGGGGCGAAGCAAAAGCCAATGCCGACTTCATCGAGACAGCGGCCGACTTGAGCCGGTGTCAGCGAGGTGCGCACCCCCAACGCTTCGAGCACATCGGCCGAGCCAGAACTGCTCGACACACCGCGGTTGCCGTGCTTGGCGACCGGCACACCGCAGGCTGCCGCGACAAACGCTGTTGCCGTGCTGATGTTGAACGTCCGCAATTCATCGCCGCCAGTACCACAGGTATCGAGCAAGCCGGTTCGCTGGGTTGGCACTCGTTCGGCTCGCTCGATCATGGCGCGGGCCGCTCCGACGATCTCGTCCACCGCTTCCCCTTTGACGCGCAGAGCGGTCAGGAATGCGGCGATCGACACCTCATCGCACTGACCGTCCATGATCGCGCCGACTGCGGATTCGCAGATCGTCACGGGAACATCGTGTTGCTCGAAGACGGCGTTCAAGGCGGCGTGGATCGCGTCGTGCATCGCTGGTAACTCTCCGCATTTTCGGGGCGTAAGGCGAGCGGCGGCTGACGCGGCTCGGCGGCGGATGATATGCTCCGCCCCGCTTTACGGCAGCGTAGGGCCGTCACTGTTTTTCAATTCCTGGACGGTTTCTATTCTCTCGCTCATCAAAGTGGCCGGTCTCGTGTCACGCGGCGAGTCTTGTCAGATATGTTGGGATCGTTTTTTGTTCTTTCTCCACTTCGTTACTTCTGTTTCGCGGGAGTCCCTTCATGCGTCACTTCACTTCGCCCCGTTCCTGTCGGAGTCTGCTTCTCTTCGTCACCGCCGGCTTCATTGGTTGCGAGGAAGTTCCGACGGCGCAACCGGGCGCGCCAATCGTTCAGCCGGCTACGAATCCCTCAACACCTCCGGTCGCACAGACGATTAAGCCGCAGGCCCCCGCTCAACCGCAGCCGTCCGCCGAGTTGGAAGACCCACGCGCCATCATCGGCAAGTTCCTCAACACACCGACGACCGAGCGCAAAGACATCGACGTCATGCGCGTCTGCAATCTCTCATCCGGAACCGATGAATTCAAAAACATGGACCTCAATTCGTCGTCGGTGACCGATGAGGGAATCAAGCATCTGGCCAAGCTGAAGAACCTCGAAACGCTGAATCTCACCAGCACGAAAGTCACCGCGGTGGGATTTGCCGCGACGCTCGAAATGCCGGAGTTGCGGAGCGTGAATCTCACCAACTGCAACGTGACTCCTGCGCTGCTGGAGACGCTCTCCAAGCTGGAGAATTTGGAAGAGCTCGCGTTGGAGCGGACCAGCGTCGGTGACAACGATCTCGTGGCTCTGGAGGATTTGCCAAACTTGAAGTCGCTCAACTTGAGCTACACGCAGATCTCGGACATGGGCTTCAAGTCTCTCAACAAGATCAAGGGGCTGGAGGTGCTGAAGATCGGCAACACCGGCGTGCGCGGCCAAGGGATGCAGTTGGTGAAGCGAAAAAAGGGAGAGTCCGGCTTGCGAGTTCTCGACGCTCAGCATTCTCAGTTCGGACTGCTGGGCCTGCAGTACCTCAAAAACGTCGAGACGCTGGAAGAGCTGGACGTGAGTCAGGCAGAGGTCAACAACGTCACGCTCCAAGGCATTAAAGGAAACATCCATCTCAAAAAGTTGAATCTCGGATTCAATCAAATCAACGACGGCGGGCTCGTGGTGCTCGGCACCCTGAGGGGATTGGAAGAGGTCCATCTGCGGAATATCTCGATGGTCAGTGACGTCACGCTCGGGAATCTTTCCAAGTGCAAAGAACTGCGACTCGCAGACATCAACGGGACCACCTGCTCGATCAACGGGGTCACCCGATTGAAAAAACTGCTTCCGAACTGCGTCATTAAATTCATGGGGACGGAGCAATAGCCGCGTTTCGATGAAGTTGTTGTCTGTCTAAATCTGTTGCCCTCCGTTTTCCGCCAGCTTCGTCCGGACCCGGTCAGAGTTGGCAAAAAGATGTGGGGCAAAAAATAATATCGCCGGTTCTGAACTCAGAGATTTTCTTCCCTTAACCACTGAGACTCTCGCACCATGATTTGTATCTCGGTTTCTCCGGAATCCCGCACGTTGGCCAAGGTCGATTTGTTGAACGCGGCGGCGCGCTGCGACCTCGTGGAGTTGGGCCTCGACAAACTTCTCAAAGAGCCCAACGTGGCCGAGATGATGGAAGACATCCCCAAGCCGATCCTGCTCTCCTGCCGCAACAAAGAACAAGGGGGAGCGTGGGAAGGGACCGAGCAAGAACGGATCACGCTGCTGCGACAGGCGATCGTTTCCGGGCCAGCGTACATCGAGTTGGATTTGGAAACCGCCAAGTCGATTCCGCGCTTCGGCAAGACCAAGCGCGTCATCAGCTACACCAGTTTGGATCGGCCACTGACGACCAACATCGAAGCCATCTTCGAGCAGGCGAAGAAGGTCAATGCGGACGTCGTGAAATTCACCTGGCCGACGCCGACGCTCGAAGCCGCGTGGCCGTTGCTCTCCGCAGTCTCGAAGAAACGTGACATCCCGGTGGTCGGTTTGGGGCTGGGCCGCGCGGGGCTGACCTTCTCGCTGCTGGGACGGAAATACGGCTCGCCCTGGATTTACGCCGCGCTGGAAAAAGGGATGGAAGCGTTTGAGAACCAAGCCACTGTGTTTGAGCTGGATGAGACCTACGGCTGGCGAACGATCAACGCACAGACGCGGCTTCTGGCGGTTTGTGGCCTGGGTCTCGCTGAGGCCGCGACCGTGCGGGCCATGAACAAGCTGTTCGACAAGATCAGCCTCAACATGCGCTGCCTGCCGGTCGCCACCGAGAAGTTCGACAAGTTCAAGCAGATGCTCGACGCCCTGAAGATCAACGTGTTGGTGGCCTCGGGCAACGCCGCCGAACAAATGCTGCCGCTGGCCGAGAAGATGGAAGAGGTCACGCAGATGTCGCAGCACGGAGACTTGATGCTCAAACAAAACGAAGTCTGGACGGCCTACAACAGCCTGTGGCGGAGTGCGGTCAAAGCCCTCGAAGCGGCGCTGGGCAAGGGAAGCAGCGACGCGCGACCGCTGGACCGTCGCAACATCATGGTCATTGGCAGCGGTGGACTGGCCAAGTCGATGATCTTCGGCATCGCCAAACGGAAAGGACTCGTCAGCGTTACGAGCTCCAATGACAAAGAGGCTCAAGCACTCGCGGTCCAGATGGGGGTGCGGTTCGTGCCGTATGCGAATCTCTACAACACGCTGTCCGACGTCGTCGTCTTCGCCGATCCCGACATGCAGCTCGGCGGCAAGAAAGAGGAATTCAATCCCGGTTATTTGCGAGCCAGCATGATGGCAATCGACGTGACCACGATGCCGGGCGTCAGTCCGGCGATGAAGGAAGCTCGCGAGCGGGGAGCCAAGACGGTCGATCCCGTCGATGTCTACGCCGAGCAACTCGCCACGCAATTCAAATCGGCCACCGGCCAAGACCTTCCCGCCGCCGACTTCCGCAAGGAATTGACCACGGTCCCGGAATGATCGCGCCTTCAATGGCGTTTCGATTCGGAAACATCAGCGATCTGGCAAACTTTCACCGCCAAGATTGCGGCTGACCGCTGGGCGTCGGTATCTCGTGCGGTGCATCGCGGGCGAACTTCTTTCGGAGTGCTCGCTTGAGGCATCGTGGAATTGTTTTTCGAGACTACGGATTCGCCTGTCAGGACACACTCCGTCGAGCAGACGTGGGAGCGGATCGCATGCGATTTGACACGGTCCGCTCTCAACCTACGGTTGAAGAGACCGCCGGTTCATATGCGGGCATGTTCACAACCACGAAAGAGGATCGATAATGCACTCCGCACCAACTCTGATTCAAAATCTCTGGGGGCCGTGTAGCTGGTTTCTATTGGTAGGGGCGGGGCTCATCGGGCTGGTGGCTCTGGTGAGTCCCAAAACATTTCGTTCCCTTGCCGAGCTTGGAGGCCGTTGGCTCGACTCGGAAAAACTGCTCGCTCAACTCGACAAGCGGATTGATGTGGACCGGCTGGTGCTGCCCTACAGCCGGTGGCTCGGTGCCGCGGTCGTCGCGGCCGTCGCGATTCTCTGCTTCCGCTTTAGCATTCATTGACGCAGCCGGTATTGCGGTCGGACGAGCACGCTTGCCCATTGTCGATCACACTGGCCGGAGTGCGCCCGAGCGTCCGTTCCGAAACCGGTCACGCATGACCGATGGCAGTTGCCCAAGGGAAGCCCGGCGCGTCGTGTGATGCTTTTGTGGGAACCGTGGAGGTGTTCACGGCGTGTCCGGGCCATCCTTTCTGAGATCGTCGCTGTTGCGAATCACTACTTCGGCGTTGGCAACGCGATCACGCAGGCATCGTAGTCATCTTCTTTCGAGTTTAATCCGGGCGTCGGAACGAGACTCTGTTTCTCACGGTCGTAGAGATAGACGTCACGCTCGCCCGCACCGTCGAGCCGCTCAGACACGAAGGCTAGAAAACGCCCGTCGGCGCTCAATGAGGGCGATTGTTCTGGGACAGTCGAATTCAATCCGGGCAGCGGCAGAAACTTCTTCTCGATTCGGTCGAACAAATAAATGTCTCGCCCGCCCGTGCCGCCTGGTCGATCCGAACTGAATGCGACCAACCGGCCATCACCGCTCAGCGACGGTTGCAGGTCCATGTGCTTGGAGTTCATCTCCAATAATGCCTCAACCGTTTTCTCCTTCAAGTCGCAGAGATAAATGTCGGTTAAGCCCACGCCGCCACGTGCGTTCGAGACGAACGCCACAAACCGTCCATCGCCGCTGAGGGCCGGCAGACGCTCATCAACGGTCGGATTGTTCGGCTTCGGGAAGTCGAGAAACTTTTTGCCGGTCAAGTCGTACAGAAACAGTCCCCAGCGCGGACTCCCTCCCGGCCGACCATACGCACTGAATGTCACGAGCGATCCGTCACCGGAAACGGACGGCGTCATCTGATGGACGTTGGGAAAATCATTGATCGCCGGAAACGGCAGCAGCTTCTTTTCGGTGCGATCCCAAACCTCGATGCGCCCGCCATCCGTGACTCCGTACTGGGCTGAGAACGCGCAGAACCGGCCATCGCGGCTCAGCGATGGGTGCATGTCGGCGCGAGTGAAGTTGGTGCCGTTCGTGATCGAATCAATCGAGCCGAGCAGTTGGCCGGTGCTCACGCCGTCGTGTTCGTAGAAATAAACCTTGGGATATGGCGGAGCGCGCCGCTCGCGCACGGATGAGAAGGCCAGCAACAGTTTCGGAGCAGAGGTCTCTTGGGCGGACGCGAAATCGCCGGTGAGGGCGAGGATGACTAAAAAGATTCGCGATCGGCTCATCGTTTCCTCGGTAGTAGTTCGGACGCCTACGTCCGAACAATCGAACGGACGTAGGCGTCCGTTCTACGAATCACACCAGCGCCGCGACCGGCGAGGCGTTGCCGATGAAGGGGCGCACGCGCGGGTCAGTGTTGATGTTGATGCCCATCCGCCGATAGAGAGTCGCCGCCAATTCCGCGGGCTGGACTGGATCGTTGGCCGGATACGCGGCCTTCGCATCGCTCTGGCCGACCACCGTGCCGCCGGGAATTCCGCCGCCAGCCAGCCATGCGAACAAGCACGCTCCCCAATGATCGCGGCCGCCCCACTTGTTGATCTTCGGAGTCCGCCCCATCTCGCCCACGGCGATGACCAGCGTCGAGTCCAACATTCCGCGCTGCTGCAAGTCGTCCAGCAACGCGGACAGACCCTGATCGAAGCGCGGGCAGAGTTCTTCTTCCATCCGCTCGATACCGGTCGAGTTGTAGCCGTGAATATCCCAAGCTCCGTCCCAGTCGTACCACTTCACTTGGACAAAGCGTGTGCCGGCCTCGACGAGCCGTCGTGCCATCAACAGCGACTGGCCGAAGAAGTTCGCGCCGTATCGAGTGCGTCGCGTCTCCGGTTCCAGCGACAGATCGAACGCATCGCGCACTTTGTTCGAGGTCAGCATGTTGACCGCTCGTTGATAGTACGTCCCCAGCCGTACGATGCCGGGACTGGCGTGTGCGTTGGCTCGCAACTGGTCGATCGCGCCGAGCAATTCTTGCCGCTGACTGAACCGGCCGGCCGAGACATCCGCCGACAGCGAGAAATTCGGCAGTTGCACCTGCTTGCCGAGCGGATCGAGGATTTCCACCGGATCGTAGGCCGAGCCTAACGCTCCGCCGCCGATGCCGGGCGTGTTGAAACATTTGCCGCCCAAATGAATGTAAGGCGGCATCGCTCCGGCATGGTCTTGCAACTTCGTTACGACCGCTCCGTAAGTGGTCAGACTCTCGACCGCTCCCGTCAGAGCTGGCCGGGCCGTATGTCCGCCAGTGAATCCCGTCAGCGAACGAATCAGCGCGTAGCGGTCCATGCGCTCCGCGAGCAGCGGCAGCAGTTCGCAAATCTGAATTCCCGGCACACTGGTGGCAATGTTGCCGTAGGGGCCACGCACGTCGTCGATCGCGTTCGGTTTTGGATCAAACGTCTCGAATTGACTAGGACCACCTTCCAAAAAAATGAAAATGCAGGAGGTTTGGGCCGGATGCTTCGCAGTCGGTGGTTTAGCTTTGAGGAGGTCATCCGCCTGCAACTGATCCGCCAGAGTCAGCCCCAGCAAACCGAGTCCGCCGACCTCCAGCAGTTCACGCCGAGTAATGCCTTGGCAATTTCGCGAACGAACCCGGCCAATCTTCAGCATGGCAATCGCTCCCACCAGTCACGTTGAGAACTCACGCACAGCACCGCTCAGTAATGAGAGTCTTGTAGCTCGCCAGCGCGATGACTGCAAATTCTTTTGGAAGTATTGGCAAGCAGCCACGATTGCTGATCAAAACCCGTGAGCGGTGAGGCGCTAGCCGCCGGTCTGTTGGAAATCACCGGCGGCTAGCCGAGATTATTCATGGCCTACTCATTGTGGAGAGCAGCTTGCTGCGATGTAACCCGAAGCGTAAGCGAGGGAGAGTGAGATGACTCCCTCGCTTACGCTCGGGTTACATCGCGGCCGTGAATAATCTCGGCTAGCTCCTTGCCGCTCACATTCATCCGCCCGCCGCTTTCACGGCATCGTTGAGCATGCCCACGTACCACATAAAGAAGCGGAAGATGAAGAACACAATAAAGACCGCGACCGTTCCCCAGACCAACCCGGAGAACATGGCCGTCAGCACTCTCAGGCTGCGGCGCGCTTGATCCTCGAACTGCGGGCTGAGCCGGTGCAGCATCTCCGGCACGGTGCCCGAGGTCTCCGCCACCGAGACCATGTGCATGTAGTCTTCTGGAAACAGTCCGCTCTCTTCGAGCACCACAGAGAGATTCTCACCTTCTCGGATGCCAGCACAGATCAGCGGCGTGGCATTCTGAAACGCGCCGTTGTTCGTCGCCTTCAAGCTGGCCGTCAAACTGCGAACCATCGCCATCCCGGATTGCTGAGTCAGATAATACGCCCACGAAAAACGGGCGATCGCGAACGATCGCAGACAAGTCCCCAACACCGGCACGCGCAGATACAGCGGATCAAGAATCTTTTGAACCGAAAACAATCGCACGGCGATTTGATACCCGGCCCAGACCATCCCCGCTCCGCCAAACGTGCAGGTCAGCCAGATGACGGCACCTCTCACGCCCGATAAGCCGAAGACCAATTGCTTGATGTTCGGCCCGTTGGGGTCATCGGGGATCATTCCGAAGACCAGGATCAGCAGCGTGATGATCAGCACCGCCGCGATCAGTTGAAAGATCGGCCAGGCGATTGAGCCGACAAATTGCCGCCGCAACGTCAAATTGTTTTCATAGTGCTCGGCCAGATGCGTCAGCACTTCGGGCAGAGAGCCGGTCCCTTCCGACATCTCGATCATGTCGGTCATCAATTCGGGAAACACGCCGGTCTGCATCCGCATCGCCGCCGAAATCTCGTTCCCCGCCGCAACTTGCTGACCGATCTCGGCCAGTGCGTCTCGGCTCCGACCGTCACCGGTCTTTTTCGCGGCCAGCGTGAAGGACTGCCGTACGGCGACACCGGACTCCAGCAACGTGCTGAGCGACCGGCACATGTGAGCCAACGACTTGAGGGGCAACGAGGACATAAGAAACGTCATTGGCCAGAGGTGGGTTTCGTCGGCCAGCACACAGCCAGCGCCGCGATCAAGCAGAGCACGATGTCGATCGAGTTAATCCGTTCCGACCAGCGATGGAGTTCCACAAAACGAGCATCGCGCACCGCGGTTGGTGACGTGACCATCTCGTACAACGGCGTGTAAACCGCAACGTAATCGAAGGCCATCAGGATCAACGCCAGCACCAGCGACGTGACCACCACGGCCCAGCGGTGCCGCTGTTCGGCTCGCCGGACGCCGATCACGCTGCCCACGAAACCAATGCCGACCAGTCCGAACCCGAACCCGTAGTACCACGGAAACCGAATCGCCGCGAGCGTGTTCTTGATGCCCGAATCAAACGCCGGCGCAATCTGCTCGGAAATCGACGTGCAGACAAACAACGCTGCCGCGCCAATCCAGGCCGAAAGCGCGAACCGAGCGATCATCAATGAGAATCGTTGCATGGCCGCAGTCTAAGGAGCCAAAGGCGACGTGCAACGATGGCGTCAATGTAGCAGGCACATTCCATGTGCCGTCGGCGTTTCTCAGGCTGACGGCACATGGAATGTGCCTGCTACCTTTTCAAGTCAGTGCCATTGGGCTGACGCCGCTCCGCTCGCCGGTCACAAGGTTCCCGACTTTCCGGAATCGTCGCTCGTCTCCACAATGCCGCGACCTCTCAGGAAGGAGCCTCGCATGCCTGGACGCAAACCGACGAAACCCGCTCGTGCTGGCGGGCGTTCAAACGCCTCGAAGTCGTTACGCCGATCCGGACGCAACGCACACAAGCCGGTCGCTCGAACCAAGCCGGCCGACCGCAAAGGTCAACAAACCATCGGCGGGTATTTGATCCAACGATTGCAGGATTACGGCGTCTCGGACGTGTTCGGCATCCCCGGCGATTTCGTGTTGCAGTTCTATGGAATGCTCACGGAAAGCCCGATTCGAGTGGTCGGCACGACCCGCGAAGACTGCGCCGGCTACGCGGCGGACGGCTACGCCCGCGTGCATGGACTCGGCGCGGTCTGCGTGACGTATTGCGTCGGCGGCCTGAGCCTGTGCAATTCGATTGCCGGAGCCTACGCCGAGAAGTCCCCCATCATCGTCATCAGCGGTGCGCCAGGTGTCGAAGAGCGTCGTTCCGATCCGTTGCTGCACCACCGCGTCCGCGACTTCAACACGCAGCGCGAAGTCTTTGAGAAACTGACCGTCGCGACCGCGTTACTGGACGATCCGCTGACTGCCTTCCGCGAGATCGACCGCTGCTTCGAGGCGGCCGTCCGCTTCAAGCGTCCGGTGTTCCTCGAACTACCGCGCGACCGCGTGCGAACTCCGGCTCTCTTTCCGCACAAGCCGAGCATCGACAAACCGCGCAGCGAGCGCGAAGCGTTGCGCGAAGCGCTCGAAGAAGCGTCTGACGCGATCAACTCGGCCAAGCAACCGGTGATCATCGCCGGCGTCGAGATTCATCGCTTCGGCCTGCAAGACCAGGTCATCAAGCTGGCCGAGAAGCACGGCATTCCGATCTGCGCGACGCTGCTGGGCAAGTCGGTCGTCAGCGAGAAGCATCCGCTGTACCTCGGCGTCTACGAAGGGGCGATGGGCCGCGAAGACGTGCGGCTGTTCGTCGAGAACAGCGATTGCGTGATCTTGCTCGGAGCCTTCATGACCGACATCAACCTCGGCATCTTCACGGCGAACCTCGATCCGACGAAATGCGTGTACGCGACCAGCGAGAAGCTCCGCATTCGTCATCATCATTTTCACGATGTGCTGTTGCACGACTTCATTCGCGGACTCGGCAAAGCGGACCTGCATCCTTCGAAGTGCAGTCTCCCGCGCCACCGTGACGAGGAAGACGGCCCCTTCGTGCTGCGGCCAGAGGCAAAAGTCACCGTGCGACAACTCTTCCGGCGCATCAACGAAATGCTCGATGAGACGATGGTGGTCGTCGCCGACGTGGGAGATTCGCTGTTCGCGTCGGCGGACCTGACGATCCATCAGCACACCGATTTCATCAGCCCGGCGTATTACACCTCGATGGGTTTCGCGATTCCGGCCGCGATCGGCGCACAAGTCGCCAACCGTGACCGTCGCCCGATCGTGATCGTCGGCGACGGAGCCTTTCAGATGACCTGCCTCGAACTCTCGACGGCGGTAAAGCTCGGCTTCAATCCGATCGTGCTGGTTCTGAACAACAAGGGCTACACGACCGAGCGATTCCTGCAAGAAGGCCCGTTCAACGACATCCCCAATTGGGACTATCACCGCCTCCCCGATCTGCTCGGCGGGGGCTGGGGCTTTGAGGTCCGCACCGAAGGGGAACTCGATCAAGCCCTCAAGGCCGCACTCAACAACGAAGACAATTTTAGTTTGCTCAACATCCATCTGGAGCCGAACGACATCAGCCCCGCGCTGGCTCGACTCGCAAAGCGGCTCTCAAAGAAGCTGTAGCGCGGCGAGCCGCAAAGTAGACGAGTCACGGAGTGACTCGTCTACTTTGCCAGCGAACACTCAATCCCGAAACTCATGGAACCCCCTCATGCCCACCGCTCCGTTTCATTTTCAGGAACTCTTTGAACTCGGCCCCGATGACACCGAGTACCGCTTGCTGACGGCCGAGCACGTCCGCGTCCAGTCGTTCAACGGCCAAGACATGTTGTGCGTCGATCCGCAGGCACTGACATTGCTCTGCTCGCAGGCGTTTCACGACATCAATTTCTTCCTGCGGCCGAAGCATCTCAAGCAGGTCGCCGCGATCCTCGACGACCCAGAGGCTTCGGACAACGACCGGATGGTCGCGCTGACGATGCTCAAGAACGCGGACGTGTCCAGCGCCGGAGTCTTGCCGTTCTGCCAGGACACCGGCACGGCAATCGTCATGGGCAAGAAGGGACACGCCGTCTGGTCCAGCGGCGATGAAGAGGCTCTCGCTCACGGCGTCTACAACGCCTATACGGAGAACAACCTGCGGTATTCGCAGAACGCCGCGCTCAACATGTGGGACGAGAAGAACACGAACACGAATCTGCCGGCGCAGATCGATCTCTCGGCGGTTGACGGCGACGAATACAAGTTCCTGTTCATCGCCAAGGGGGGCGGCTCGGCGAATAAATCGTTTCTATTTCAAGAGACGCGAGCGGTCCTCAATCCCAAGTCGCTGGTCGAGTACCTGACGGCTAAGATGGTGACGCTCGGCACGGCTGCTTGCCCGCCGTATCACCTGGTGTTCGTGATCGGCGGCACGTCCGTGGAGGCGACGATGAAGACGGTCAAACTCGCCTCGACGAAGTATCTCGACAACCTGCCGACGACCGGCAACGCTCATGGCCGAGCGTTCCGCGACATCGAACTCGAAGCGCAGATGCTGGAGCAAGCTCGCCAGTGCGGCATCGGGGCCCAGTTCGGCGGGAAGTATTTCGCGGTCGATGTCCGCATCATCCGGCTGCCGCGCCACGGAGCCTCGTTGCCGATCGGCATCGGTGTGTCGTGCAGCGCGGATCGACAGGCTAAGGGCAAGATCACGCGGGATGGCGTCTATATCGAGCAGCTCGAATTCAATCCGCTGCAATACATTCCGGAAGAACTGCGGCATCGCAAAGATACCGGCGCGATCAAAGTTGATCTCAATCGCCCGATGAAAGACATCCTCGCCGAACTGTCGCGCTATCCGGTCACGACACGACTGCTGCTGAGCGGCCCAATCGTTGTCGCACGCGACATCGCGCATGCGAAGCTGAAAGAACGGCTCGATGCCGGCCAGCCGCTCCCCGATTACTTCAAAGCTCACCCGGTTTACTACGCCGGCCCCGCCAAGAAGCCTGAAGGTCTGCCGAGCGGTTCGTTCGGCCCAACAACCGCCGGACGCATGGACTCGTATGTCGAACTCTTCCAATCCAACGGCGGCAGCATGGTGATGATCGCGAAGGGCAACCGCGGCAAGCAGGTCACGGAGTCCTGCCACAAACATGGCGGCTTCTACCTCGGCAGCATTGGCGGCCCGGCGGCGATTCTCGCGAAAGAAAACATTCGCAAAGTCGATGTCGTCGAGTTCGCGGAGCTCGGCATGGAAGCCATCTGGAAAATCGAAGTCGAAGACTTCCCAGCGTTCATCCTGGTGGACGACAAAGGCCACGACTTCTTCGCCGACATCGGCCTGGGGTGCTCGCATTAACGTAGACGAGTCACTCGGTGACTCGAAGATTCCAGTCACCGAGTGACTGGTCTACTTTTTCGCTGGACTATGACGCAACGATCCTTCGATGCCGGGAGCATTCGATGCCTGCACCGCGTTCGATTCACCCCGCGAAAGTCGGCGTCATCGGCCTTGGCCGTTTTGGCCGGCTGCATTCACTCACTCTCGCCGGATTGGCGGAAGCCGAACTTGTCGGAGTCGTCGCGCGGCGGCAAGCGAGCCTCGACAACTTGCGGCGCGAGTTGCCGAACGTGCGCGGTTGGCTCGATCTCGATCAGGCGATTGCAGAATCCGGTGCCGAGGCATGGGTCGTGGCCTGTTCGACGAGCGAGCATGTGCCTGTCACAACCAAGCTACTGCAAGCCGGCAAACGAGTGCTCTTGGAAAAACCGATCTCGGAATCGCTAGCCGAAGCCGAGAGTCTCACGCCGCTGGTCAACGCCGACTCGTCAAATCTAATGCTCGGCCACATCGTGCTCTTCAACAGCGAATTCAAGCAGCTTCGCGAAGAAGCCGCGCGGCGGGGCGGGCTGAGCTTCATCGACTGCGTGCGGCATCGGCCGGCTGCGATCGTGAAAGACTTTCCGGGCGAGAACCCGTTGCAGGCGGCGATGGTTCACGACCTCTATGCCGTCCAAGTGCTGATGAATCGCGCTGAGCCTGAACGATTCAGTTCGCAGTTTCATCGCACGGAATCCGGAGCGGTCGATTTGGCGTTGGCTCAATTGCAGTGGCCCGATGGGACGTTGGCTTCCTTCGCCGCATCGTATTTGACTCCAACTGGAATGCCGCCGCGCGGCTTCGATCGCATGGAAGTCTTTGGTCGAGGCTGGTCCGCTCGCATCTCGCCGAACCCGCGACCGATTGAAGTTTGGGACGAGCGAGCGTTATGGCCAATGCCGCTGGAGATCCGAGCCGATGCGGGCGGTCCTTCCGGCATGATGGCCGAAGAGCTGCGCTGCTTCTGCCGAGTCGTTCGCGGAGTCGAACCAGTCCCGGTCGGAGCAACCTACTTCGACGCCTTGCAGGTCCAGCGCTGGATGGATCGGCTCAATGATTGTGCTTGATGAGCGTTGACCGACACACGCCAGGGTCAGGTCTTCAATTTTCAGAATTTGCCGACATCGTCTTTTCAATCTCCCAAACCGATGCCGGCAAATCTTGAAAATCGCACACCCGACCCCGACTCCACGCCTCAGGAATCCCCGCTATCATCCGCCGGTCTTCATGAGGTCATCACATAAAGGAGTCTCCCTTGGACCTGCCCCGCAACCCCACGCGAGCCGTGCGCATCGGCTCGATCACGATCGGCAAAGAGCATCCCATCGCCGTACAGAGCATGACGGCGACGCACACCACCAACATCGACGCGACCGTCCAGCAGGTCAACGAGATCGCCGCCGCCGGAGCCGATGTCATCCGCATCGCCGTGGACAGCAAGCAGGACGCCGCCGCCCTCGCCGAGATTCGCAAGCAGACGACGGCCAATCTCTCCGTCGATTTGCAGGAGAACTATCGGCTCGCCGAACTCGTCGCCCCGCACGTCGATAAGGTCCGCTACAACCCCGGACATCTTTATCACCACGAACGCGAGAAGCCGTGGCAGGACAAAGTCCGCTACCTCGCCGACGTCGCTCGCGACAACGACTGCGCGATCCGCGTCGGAGTGAACTGCGGCAGCGTCGATCCTGACAAGAAAGAGAAATTCGATCCCGCCGACTCGATCACGCCGATGCTCGAAAGCGCGTGGGAGCACTGCGACTTTCTCGATTCGCGAGGCTTCACGCGGTACGCCGTCTCACTGAAGGACAGCGATCCGAGCAAAGTCATCGAAGTCAACCGCCGCTTCGCCGAGCGTCGCCCCGACGTGCCGCTGCACCTGGGCGTCACCGAAGCCGGGATGCCTCCCGACGGCATCATCAAAACGCGCATCGCCTTCGAGCAGCTCATCAGCCAAGGGATCGGCGACACGATCCGCGTCTCGCTGACTGTGCCGAATCCTCGCAAGGGGGAAGAGATCACCGTCGGCCGCCAAATCCTGGCCGACATCGCCGCCGGCCGAGTCCGCACGTTCGTGGACTTCGGCCTCAAACAACTCAACATCATCAGTTGCCCCAGTTGCTCGCGCGTGGAAAACGAAGCGTTCGTCGAACTGGCTCAGCAAGTCAAAGAGATGACCGCCTACGCGAAAGAGCACGCCATCACCATCGCCGTCATGGGCTGCCGAGTGAACGGCCCCGGCGAAACCGACGACGCCGACCTCGGCCTCTGGTGCGGCCCGACGCACGTGAATCTCAAACGCCGGACAGAATCGCTGGGAGCGTATCCGTATGACGAAATCCTGCCGCAACTCAAACAACAACTCGACCAGTTGATCGCGGCCAAGTCGTAGCGATAGAACCTTGATGACTTGTTTGCTGATCGAAGAAGCGTTTGCCTCTGGAGATTCCAATGCCCGCCGTCGCCACCCGATCACGATTGCTAACCGCTGAGAAATACGGCGCGCTGCCAGATCTTGGCTACCCGTCCGAACTCGTGCGTGGAAAGATTGTCCGCATGAATATCCCGAAGCCGCTGCATGGTCTCGTTTGCAACAACATCAGTTGGCTCATCACGACCTTTGTGAAGAAGCACCAACTGGGTTGGGTCTTCTCGAACGACAGCGGAGTCATCACGGAACGCGATCCTGACAGCGTGCGTGGCCCGGACGTCGCCTATTGCAGCTACAAGCGTTTGCCCAAGCGGTCACGCCCGAAACGCGATTACCTCTCCGTTGCGCCGGAGTTGGCCTTTGAGGTTCGTTCTCCCGATGACCGCTGGTCGAACCTGCAAGCGAAAGTTGCCGAATACCTCGACGCCGGTGTGCTCGTCGTCTGCGTCGTCGAGCCGAAAGACGAATTCGTGATGGTTTACACGCCCGACGCTGCCCCGCATCGACTCTCCGGCGACGATCTCCTCAAGCTGCCGAACGTGCTGCCCGGATTCTCCGTTCGAGTGCGCGAGTTTTTCGAGTAGCCGCACTCGCCAGAGTACGGGTGAACGCTGAGAAAACCCGCGTCCTGGCGAACGCGGCTACGTTCGATATTGAACGAAGGTGCTGCCATGAATCGACGTTTCTTCTCTCAACTTCTGGCACTGGGGGCCGGTTCGCTCGGTCTGTGGCAAGGTCGCGCACGAGGAGACGATGAACTCGCCCAGGGGCCGGCCGCTGCGCAGCCGGGCCCTGTTCGTGACTCGAACAGCGCAGGGCGGAAGACCGAGCCGGTGAACGTCGCGGACTTTCAAGAATTGGCCAAGGCCGCGCTGCCGCCCGCGACTTACGACTACATCACGACCGGCTCGACCGACGAGATCACGCTGCGCGACAACGTGGCGGCGTTTCAACGGCTACGGTTGTTGCCTCCGTTGCTGACCGGCGTGGCGGATGTTGATACCTCGACGACGGTGCTCAAGCAGCCGATTGCGTTGCCGATTCTGCTGGCTCCCGTCGCGGGACAAAGTTTGTATCACCCGCAAGGCGCACTCGCGTCGGCTCGCGCGGCGGCAGCGGCCAAGACAATCATGGGAGTCAGCAGCAGCGTCGGCCACAGCGTCGAGGAGATCGCGGCGGCGAGTTCCGGCCCGAAGTGGTTTCAGCTTTACATGCCGAAGGACCGCGCGGTCGCGAAGCGGTTGGTCGAGCGAGCCGAGAGATCCGGCTTCAAAGCCATCGTGCTGACGGTCGATCTCGGCGAACGAAAAGATGCCGATAAACGCAATCGTTTCGCGCTGCCGGAGAACACGCTCCGAAAACATCTGCGCGACATCGGCTTCGACATCTCGGATCGGATGACCTACACGCAGATGATGGCGTTCAACGATCAAGCGTGGGATCTGACGATGTCGTGGAAGGAGTTTGATTGGCTCCGTTCGATCACAAAGCTGCCGTTGTTGATCAAAGGAGTGCTCCGCGCGGACGACGCGAAGAGGGCGGTGGCGATCGGACTCGACGGCATCATCGTGTCGAATCACGGCGGCCGGCGACTCGACGGCGTTCCGGCGAGCATTGACCAGTTGCCGGCGATTGTGGAAGCAGTCAATGGCCGCGCCGAGATCCTCGTGGACAGCGGCATCCGGCGCGGCACGGACGTGCTCAAGGCGATTGCTCTTGGAGCCAAAGCGGCGCTGATCGGCCGCCCTTACGTTTGGGCCTTGGCCGCGGATGGCGAAGCGGGAGTCTCGAAGGTGTTGGAGCTTCTACGCGAAGAACTCGTCAGCGCGATGCTGGCCACCGGCAGTCCAACCATCGCGGGCATCAAACGCGACCTATTGATATCGTGAATTCTCTGCCTGAGGAATCACGCTCGCGCGAACAAGTCCGACTCGCGGATGTCGAAGAGCTCACCCGTGTGCGGATCAAAGAGGCTGCGACAGTGAGTCGAATCGTCGTTGCAGCGTTCCAACGGCCGGCGGCTCAACAGCAACGCACAGAACTCATCGTGTCTCACCTGACGTTGCACGATTCCGCCGGAGAATTGCCGCAGCACTAATTGACGCGACAGGATCATCTCAGGGTTGCGAAGCATGGGAAGCCCTCCTGAAAACGGCGTGGAGACGCATCAGTTTGACTCCGTCACGCCGAGAGCTTCCTGCAAGTGTGGCGACGCTGATGCGAGGGCGACTTCTATCAGGGACTCCCGCGACTTCGCCATCGGCTCGCTGAAATTTCACAATTGGCGGGATTGGTCGGAGGCAGCAGTTGGCTAACATTCTCCGTCGGCAGTGCTGTTCGGAATCGAGTTGGTCTCAGGAGAGAGCACAGTGAAGTCACGCAGATATCAGGTCGATGACCGCATCGTCTATCGCAAGACAAAAAACAGCGTGAATCCCGGCCAGAATGCGCGGTTGATCGCTCCCGCGACGAACGGTGACGGGTACTCGTACTGCGTGGATAAGTTCTGGATCGTCGCGTCCGTGTTTCCTGACGGCACGCTGCTGGCGAAAACTCGCCGAGGCAAACTGCATCGGTTGAATTCCAACGATCCGAATCTGCGTCACGCGACATTTCTGGAAACATTCTTTGACGGCTCTCGCTTTCCATCGCTGAGCATCGCCTCGGCTGTCGCCAACTCGTAGCGCGGGGTGACGACGCCCCGCTCGTCAGATGCGTCTGATCAATCCGTCGTCACCGGCTTCGCGGTCTTGGGTTTCGGAGCGACGCGGTTCTTCGGCTGCCAGTTTTTCAGATTCCAGAGGTGCAGCTTGTTTTCTTCGCCGAGCGTGGCCAGCACGCGACCGTCCGCAGACAGAGCCAATGCTTTCACGGGACCGAGTTGAGCGGGAAAGATTGCCGCCTCTTTGTCGAGCCGCAGATTCCAGAGCGTGACTTGTCCCGCTTCATCGCCTTGAGTCAGCCAGGTTCCGTCGGCGGACCACGCGACGGGATGGCGATCTGGGAGTCCGTTTTTTAACTCAACGGACCGCAGCAGACGGCCGTTCGACGTGTCCACAATCCCCAATCCCTTCGAGTTGATGGCGGCCATTTGCGTTCCTCGGCCAAACAGTGCCAGGAGGTTCTGTTCGTCAGAACTCAACGGGAGGTTCGCGAATTATTCATCAAGCGGCGTCAGCATCCCGCCTCTTGAAGTCGAAACTCGGACATCGGAGGCAACATGACCGCGACCGCGACGGCAACCGTCAACACCAAAGGATTGGTCGGCCAGATTATTGGTGACGGCCGCTATGACCTGCGCGAACTGCTGGGTGGTGGCAGCATGGGATATGTCTATCGCGCGTTTGATCGGCGGTTGGAAACGGACGTCGTCGTCAAGATTCCTCGCAGGCACAAGCTGGAGAATCCCGATTCACTGCGGCGGTTCCGGCAAGAATCCAAGTTCCTCGTGAAGCTGAATCATCCGCACGTCGTCAGCATTTTGGATGTCGGCGAGTACGACGATACGCCACTCGCGGCAACGACTCCGCAGCATCACAGGGCGAATCTGATCTGGTGTTGGGCCAAGAGGTTTTTGGCTGGAAGCTCAACCGAAAATGGGCCCTCGGTCTGGCGGGGCTGTTAGTGCTCTTTCTGCTGCTCATGACGATGTTCTTCGCCAATCGCGCGTCACAGTCGAAGCGAGATCTGTTACGCGAGCAGTACCGTCCTAAGACGATGGAAGGAGCGTAGCCGCGTTCGCCAGAACGCGGGTTTACTCGGCGTCCACCCGCACTCTGGCGAGTGCGGCTACAAGTGCGGTTACAGGACCAACGGCAAACCGGACGCAAGTGCGTTCCGGCTCAGCAGCGGGGCGAACAGAAGGAGTGAATTGTGTTTGGCGAACTACGGCCTGTGGATGGTGGATCGTCGATTCTGTTGGAGAAACCGTCGATCACGATCGGCCAGGATCGCACCTGCGATGTGGTGATCAAGCATCTGTCCGTGTCGGCCAATCATTGCCTGATGGAGTACCGCGAGGGCCATTGGTTCATTGAAGACCTCGGCAGCCGGGGCGGTATTGGCGTGAATGGCGAGAAGGTTGAGAGCGCCTGGGTGCCGGCTCTGAGCGTCATCAACATCGGGTCGATCGAGTTTGATCTGGAATACTCGGCGGCTCAGGCGAGCACGCAAGACGACCGATCCGTCTCGCCGGAGTTGTTGTCCAAACTCGACCGGGCCATGAAGTCGGTCCCAGCGACCAAAGAGCGGCGGACTCAAGTGCGGGCGGATCAGCCGCCCCCGGCCAATCTGCCGCTGAACCCACTCGGAATGCTCAAGCCCACTGCCGGCGGACATTCGATCCCGCTGCTGTATGACGAGCTTTATCTGGGCCGCGATCCCGATGGCGATGTCGTCCTGCCGTATCTGGCGGTGGCCAAGACTCATTGTGTCTTGAGAATTCAGGATGGCTATTGGCTGGTCCGAGACCTCAACAACAACGGAGTCAGCATCAATGGCGAGACCATTCAGAAAGGCTGGCTGCTCCCTGGAGCCGTGTTGGGAATTGCGACACATCATTTTGAAGTCGCCTATGTTGCATCGGCCGATTCCCCGCCTCTCGAAATGCCGGTGCCGATCAACGAATTCGATGTGAGCGACGATGACTCGTCCGATGACGGCGATGCCGTGAACCACGCCGCCAAATCCGGCAAGGTGAGAATTGAAGAGCCGGCGCTCATCGACAACGGCGAAGACCGGAATGTTCGAGTCACGGAGTGACTCGTCGACTTTCTTCGCGGAGTTACCGCTTCACATCCAATCGTTTGAGCAAGTCACCCGAATCGAGTTCATAGATCAGCACCACGCTGTTGGAGTTTCCGCCGATCGCAAATCGCTTCTCGTCGGCGCTAAGGGCGAAGCCGTCGAGCTGCTCGATGTCTCCGGAGCAGACGACGCGCGACTCACCGCTGTCGAGTTGCCAGATGCGAACTTCGCCGCCGACATCAGCGGTCAAGACACGCTGTGAATCGCTGAGAACCTGGAGCTTGACCGCGCGCAGCGGCGGCTTGGCCGGAAACGCCTTGGGTTCGCTGTAGACGGATGCGTTCAAATCCCAGACACGCAGTCCGCTGCCTTCCTCAATCCCCACGAGCCAGTTGTTGTCGGGGCTGATCGACAGCGAGGTGATGGATCGGGGAGTCTGAGGTCCGGGGAACTCTTTCAATCGCTTGCCGGATTCGATCTCCCACACGACCGCCTCTCCTTTGCGATTTGCGGTCGCTAGCCATTGTCCATTGGGGCTGATCGTCAGCGCGGCGGAGAAGCGTTCATCGAGTTCGACTTCGCTCCGTTTGCTGCCGGCTTCCAAATCCCACACCACAGCGATCAGATCTTTGCCCATCGTGACCGCAAACTTACCGTCCGGAGTCGTGGCCGATTGCAGAATGGGCTGCTTGTGTTCCTTCCAGCCCGCAGTGACGACCGGGGCCTCGCGGAGCGACCACGGCACCAGCGTCCCCTCCGCAAGCAGCACCACGCCGTCCTTCGCGCGGAACAGCGGAGACCGCAGACCACTGACCTGGACTTGCAGGCTCACGCTTTGTTTGTTGACGTCCCAGACCTCAAGTGCTCCCAGCGTTCGTTCGGCAACCAGTGTGCCGCCGTCCGCGCTCAGTGCCAGCGCCTGCACGTTGCCACGCACCAAAACCTTGTTCGGCCCGCCGATACCGGACTTGATGATGAAACCCACCAGCAAGCTGGCGGCGATGACCGCAACAATTGTGCGGCGAGCGGCACTGGTGCGGGGCACGAACAGAAAAATCCATTGTGGAATCAGCCTCGCCAGCATGTCTCGCGAACGGACTCGGCGGATGATCTCTTGCACCGCTTTGTTTTCGCCGACCTGGCCGAACTCCTCGACGACCTTCGCCGCGCCGTTGCGGACCATCGGGTCGGAATCCTCCAGCAAGACCGCGATCGCTCTGAGCGTCTTTTTATCTTTGAATTTGGCGATCGCGTTGACCGCGTGATACCGCACCTCTGGCGCGGAGTCCTTGAGCATCGCCATCAGCGCCGGCAGCATGCTCTTCTCGTGAATCGCTCCCAAGGCGATCACCGCCTGGCAGCGAATCATGAACTCGTGTTGCAAGGCTTCCTCTAAAAAGGGGACCGCCTCTTTGGATTTCAGTTCCCCCAACGCGCGTGCGGCGGCGGCGCGCACTTCCGGAGCGGGATCATCGCGCAGCACGCCACCGATCGTCGTGACGAGCGATCGGTCGCCGGTCTGGCCCAGCGTTTCGACCACGCGGCGACGCACCGTCGGCTTCGGGACATGCAACAGCGCCACCAACGCCTGAGCGGCCGACGGATCACGCAGTTTTTTCAGAGCCAACACCGTCTTGAGCAACACACCGTCGTGCTGAGACTGCAACAACGGAATCAAATCCGGCACCGCCGAAACATCCCCCAGTTTGCCGAGCGCTTCGACAACCGCTTCCAGAAAATGAGCATCGAGAGTGACCAGGCTCTCCCACGCGGTGAGCACTCTCGTCAATTCGGGGATCGCTTTCGCTTCCCCCAGTTCGCCCAGCGCCGTCGCGGCGTAGCCACGCACGTCGGCGTCTTCGTCTTGCAGCGCTCGGAGCAGCGGCCCCAGTGAGCGCGGGTCCGCCATGCGTGCTAAACCGGCCGCCGCGTTGGCCCGAATCGCCACATGCGAGTCATCCAGTGCTCGCATCAGATGCGGCACCGCGCGGGGATCACCCATCAGGGCCAGCGCTTCGATCAGATGCGCTTTCAGCAGATTCGAGAAATGATCAAGACACGCGATGAGTTGCGGCACCGTCTGCTTGTCGCCAATTCGTCCCAGCACCACGATCGCGTCCAAGGTGAGCCCCGGATCGGTGGACTGCAACAGGAGCAACAACTCCGGCACGACGCGCGAGCCAAGCCGGACCAGTGTGTCGTTGGCCAACGGTTTCCAATTCGGTCGTTCGATGCCGTACCGCAGCAGCGGCCGAACCACGCGCCTGTCGCCGATCTTCTTCAAGGCCGCGAACGCCGCACGGACAACGTCCGCATTTCGGTCGAGCAACGCTCGCAACACCGTCGGCACCCCTTCCGGGTCGCCCAGTTCGCCCAGTGCGGTAACCGCTCCGTCACGAACGACCGACGAATTGTCTTGGGCATGTTCGACGAGAATCTCCAGAACTTGACGATCCTGCGACTGGCCCAATTCCAAGAGTGACTGTCGCCGCGCGATCGTGTCCGAGTCGCTGAGCACATTGGCTTCTTCCAATTGCTTGCGAAGTTTTCGCAGCCGAGCCGACGAGAGTTTGCCACTGGCGGATGCCGCGCTGTCTTGTGGCACGGGCTTTTTCGCGGCCGATTCGATCTCGTCGGTGAGTTCCCACTCACCGGTTTGTGAACTCGCGGGGACCGCGTCAGAGACTTCAGCACGAATCGGCGGTCGGACGGCTGACGGGCGTTCGATCGGCGGCACGGATTGTTGCGGACGCTCTTTCCCGGACTCAACCGTGATTGGCACCGGCAATGAGGTCGAGCATTTCGGACACTTGATTCGCTTTCCGCGCAGTCCCACGCTGACTCGAATCGTCGCGCCACAGACGCAGGTGATGCGAATCTTTTCGCTGTTGGCAGGACTGGGTGTGCCGCGATCCACGACAGCCGTGGCCGTGTCGGATTCGATCTGTGGTGACGGGGGCGCGACACGCACAGGATCAGGCATTCGTGCGGTGGCGGTGGTCGTCGGCATCGCGGCCGTCGGCCGAGTCAGTGTTTGCCCGCAGTCACGACAGCGAGCCATCAAGGGCTGCACTTCCGCATGACACCGAGGACAGACTGCGGTCGTGGATGACATACGCGGTCCTCAGAAAACCAGATTTTTGAAAAACAGCCGAGGGCGGTCGGCTGACGCTGATCGCGTCAGCCGTTCCACCCTCGGCTCAACACAGGGGAACCACTCTGTTGGCAATTCGATTACTCCTCAAACTTGCCTTTGAAGCCGACGTCCAGAAACACGCCGGTGAAGACCTCGAAGGCGTTGACCTCGCAGACTCCGTCGGTGTAGCCGACTTCGTCCGCCAGAATCGTCGAACCCACGGTGGTATCAACGGGGAAGCCGGGATTGAACAGCTTGTCGCCGTTGAGATCGGTGATGGCCTTCACGCTGCCGTCCGCCATCAGCAGGTTGCAGTTCTTGCCGTGCGTGGCCTTCCAGTCACGCATGTCTTGCAGATAGAGATTCGGGGTCGCCGCACTCGCGCTGGCCCAGTTCGCGATGGTCGCCATCGTGACCGTGTCGCCAATTTTCGGATACGCCGCCGGGACCACGTCTGTCACCAGCGGGTAATTGTTCTTCAACAAGGCGAGTCGGCTGGTGCTGGTCTTCCAGTACGCGGGGCCGTCGTTAAACGATTCGCCCAACCGATGCCCGGCGATCAACTCGCCGCTGATCGTCGTGGAAAGCACCGCTTCGTTCACGTCGCCTTGGGTCGTATCACCCATCAACGGGATGTTCGACGACGGAACATTCCCGCTGTCAATTTGCCGGACCGACAAGGGGCCACGCGTATTCAAGAAATCCTTCAAACCGTTCGTGTCGTCGATTTCCACATTGTTGCCCGATGCGCTGTTGCGAACTTTCACACCACCGCGTACCAGAAACCAACTCGCGGCATAGTTCGAGTTGATGCCATCCTTCTCAATCGCCAAGGCCAGTCGAGCCGCACGGTTGGTCGAACCGGCTGTCAGGTTGACCAAGCCCGTCGTCAAGTCGTTGCCGGTCGTGGCGGCATAGCACAGCGACCCCTTGCCCAGGCGGTCGGCAGGCATCACCGAGAAGTTTGAGCTATTCGTCAGCCCCATCAGGTCATTCAGCTTCTCCGTGCCCCGCACTTCGTTCGAGGGACACATCAATTTGCTCAACGACCCGGCATTCACGGACATCAGATCGGCGGCAACGCCGTAGGTATCCGGGCAGCCATCGCGCTTCCAATCCACGGCTCCGGAGCAGATGCGCTTGTTCGGATCTTTGTCCGCGAACACGAACAGACCGATTCCAATTTGCTTCAGATTGTTGCGGCACTGCGTGGTGCGCGCCGCTTCGCGAGCCGCCTGCACGGCCGGCAGCAGCAACGCGATCAAAATGGCGATGATCGAGATCACCACCAGCAGTTCGATCAGCGTGAAACCAGCACGCCGAGCCGCCACTAACGACATTCGCTTCGAGACCTTCATGGGACTCTCCTTGAAGAAAAACAACTCGGCCGAGCGGACGACCGGGTTCGGTCAAACAATCCGCTCAACCCCCTGAACCTCAACGATTCCCTTCATCACTTCGCGATTCCTTCGCTGCTGACTTCTGACCTGCGCCGCTCGCTCGATCATCGCGAGCGGCCCACATTCGCCGGCGCAACTGTCGAGAGCCGGCTGGAGATTTCGGACGGGACGGTACGAGTCACGCTTGAGGCACTGATGAACCAACGGTGAAGACTTCGTGAAGAGGCGCGACTCGCCCACCGCATCGCTCGTTTCTTCGCATGCCGAGCTTCGATGACGGGAGCCTATCCACGCACAATGAAGCGATGACGAAGAGCGTGTGAATAACGGCGTCACGCGGAGCGATGACGGCTACGCAAGACCGCCGAACTGCCGGACCGCTTCATAGACGACCGTGTTCGCGGTGCTCGCGAGGTTCAAGCTGCGGACCACTTCGTTCATCGGCAGCTTGAGATTGTTGGCGAGATGTTCGTTGCGGATCGCCTCCGGCAATCCTCGTGTCTCGCTGCCGAACAGCAAAATGTCGCCGCGTTGAAAGTCCGCGTCCCACACCATCCGAGTCGCGAACTTTGTCAGACACCAGACTCGCCGATCAGGCAATCGCTCGCGAACTTCGTCCCACGAATCGACCGCTTCCCAATCGAGATGCTGCCAGTAATCCATGCCCGCTCGCCGCAGATGCTTTTCATCCAGCCGAAAACCCAGCGGACGAATCAGCCACAGCTTGGCACCGACGGCCACGCACGTTCGTCCGATGTTCCCCGTGTTCTGCGGAATATCAGGCTGATAGAGCACGACGTGCAGGAGAGGTTCAGTCGCGGTCATGCGAGTCAACTTTGGGGAATCGAAGGGGGCATTTCTTGCTCATCGGCCCAGGTGTCGAGCCGTGCGAGGTGCGGACAATATTCGTCAAATCGCAACACGACAAATCCAACGCGGTGTGGATTGTTCTTGGTCGCAACCCAAATGGTGACACGATCCGCAACGCTGCGATCTACTTGGCAACAGCCCCTCGCGATTCGAAGCGTGCCAAGCAACTTTCCGGCCACCCAGACAAACCATGACTTTCGCCAATCCAACACAATCCCTTGTTCGAGAATCCAGAGAGCCGGTCCACTGCCACTCCCTCCAGGCGGATGCAGAGTGTTTGTATCAAGCAGCCGAAGGCTCTTCGGTGGCATTTCATTGTGCGACGGCAACTTTCGCAGGTCTTCCCAATAGCAGAACGACACAATAAGAGCCCAATACAGATTGACCGCAGTCCACCCGGCGAAGCCCGCTGCCAAGAACGTCACAACCATCACGAGTTCTTCTGGCATCGTGAATCCATCCCGCTTCTACAAACCAACGGCGGCACGTTCGCGAATGTCGACGAACGAATCACTGGCGACGACGCGACCGTTCTCAAAGACTGCCTGCAACTCGTTCGGCCGATCACGCTCTTCACTTTCGCGAACCGTTTGGAATTGTCCGGCTGCGTTGCGGATCAACTTCAATCGACCGGCCTTGGATTTCTTGCCGCCATCGGTCACGGGGCGTTTGAAGACATCTCGCTCCTGATCGCCGACGACCACCGACGAACACTTGAACGCAAACCGCTGTGTGTCGCGATTGAGTTTTTGAAGCAGCCCGCCGCCCGAACCGAACGCGATGTTGTCCGCCGACCAACCAGCGTCTTTCATGGCCATCAAAATCTTGCCGAGCATCGCGAAGTCGATGCCGTCTCCCTGAATGACTCGCACCTTCGGAGGCAGCACCCGAAAGCCGAACGAATTCGTCGTTGTCCCAAAAGACTCACCCAGTCGCCGCAGGACTTCGACCACGATGTCGGGCGGATCGCCGGAATCGGGCCGCACCACGAGCACGCCATCGCGAGCCAGCACAGCGTCCTTCAACGTACCGCCCCAGTAGTCACTGCACGCGCGGAAGATGTCGAAGCTGTCGCTGACGCACGCCACGAGTCCGGTCGGATACTGCGTCAGCATGTTTCGCATTGCGTCGAGTTCGTGTTCCTCGCCCCAACTGGTGATCGTGCTGTGCTCGGCGGCCGGGATGCTGAAACCGGCCATCTCACAGCCGTAAAACTGTCTCGCGAGCAGCAAGCCGGGGATCGTATCCGTCCCCTGAAAGTTGACGAGATGCGCCGCTCCGCCGAGCGCCGCTTGCTCCGGACACGTCACACCGCGAAATCCGAAGTCGTGCAGCTTGAAACCGATCAAACTTGGATCGCCGGTCTCGCGCAGGAACCGCAGCAACACTTGTTTCATCGCTCGGCTTTGTGTTGCCACCGTGCTCGGATACCAGACTTGCACGAGCAGCGTCTCCAGCCAGTTCGTCAACCAATACGCTTCGTCGTCGGTGTTCTCGACGGTCATCAGCACGTTGCTTTCGGGAACGATCGTTCCTTCCGGTACTGCTTTGATGACGATCGGCAAACGGCCGCCGTGCTTGACGAGGATGTGTTGCCAACCCGCTCGATTGAAGACATCGCCGCCAAAGTGCTGGCGAAACAGCGTCTCCGCCGCGTCGATCTTGGCTGATGTGACAACCTCGCCGGCCAGGTAGCGGTCGAGGAAGTAACGCAGACCAAAGAAGCAGACCTCCGGGTACGTGCTGCCGGAGCGTGACTCGAAGTACGAATAAACTCGCCGAGTCCCCGGTGGGTACTGCTTGAAGTGCGAGACCTTGTAGCTGTCGGTCAGCCAACAGATGTTGTTGAGCCAGTCGGGCATGGGAATGGTCGATCGTTCGTCGGGGCACAGAGGAAAACCGCAAATGCGTGACCGCAAACTAACTCGATGCGTCGTCGAGAGCGAGCGTTTCGCTGTTGTCGATCGACCGATTCTGGCAACATGCGTCGTCCGATTGGCGGTTGATCCCGGCTTGAAGATCGAGTGACCCCATGCGAATCCTGACGGCGGCTTTTGCGCTGATGTTGCTCTCCGTGCATCGGGATGGTGTTTTGCTCGACCAGCCGCTCAGCATGTTTCGTGACGGCCACGAGCGATACTACGGTGAGGTTCTGTTTTTGTTGCTGGGTCTGATCGGCGGACTTTTAGTGCGACAATTGCTCATTGCTCGGAGCTACGTCGGCGTCTCGGTCTTGAGCTTTGCTTTCGCGCTGCTGTTGGTGGTGGCGATCACGCCCTCGGTCGATCGGCTGCACGATGTCTGTGCCTTCGGGTTGCTGGGACTCGTGGGTGGCTATTACACGGTGTGGTTGAGCATCGAGAAGCCGAGTTGGCTTTTTCTACATCTCGCCGTGCTGGTGATCGTCGTGCTCGGTGCCTGGTTCGGCGAGTACGGTTTCTGGCAGAAAGCGTTCATTCTTTACGCGGTGTTGCTGATCAACGTGCAGTACTCGCGCGTGACGATGATCCCTTGGTGGCAGTGGTTCGATTTGTCGGAGATCGCGAGTTGGGGCGGTCTCCGAACCTGGTCTGTGCTGTTTGTCTTGCTGTTGTGCCATGCCCATCGTGATCCCCGGACTCTCGATCTACCGCTGAGCATGTTTCGAGACGGCAACCAGCGATATGTCGGAGCGATTCTGTTTCTGCTGCTGGTTGGGGTCGGAGCGATTCAGATCCGAAAACTCTTGAGCCTGCGAGCGTATGTGGGAGTCGGAACCTTGAGCTTGGGGTTCGTGTTGTTGTTGGCCGTGGCTCTGACGCCGTCGAACGGCGGCTTCCACATATTCTGCGCGTTGGGGCTGCTGAGTCTCGTCGGTCTCTACTTCACGATGTGGCTGAGATTGGAAAAACCGAACTGGCTCTGGCCGCACGTCCTGCTGACGGCGGTGATTCTGACTGGGGCTTTCTTTGGAGCCTATGGGTTCTGGCAGAAGGGGTTTATTCTCTACCTGCTGTTGTTGCTCAACGTGCAATACTCGTTCTTGAAGCACATCTGCCCGGCCACTGGTGTGCAATACGCGCTGGTTCCGGTCTCCAACAAACGGCTGCCGCCTCGCCGAACGGTTTATCACTTGGATCGCGAAGGGTGAACTTCATGCAGAGTCGAAGTGTTCGTTGCGGGTGCTTCCTGCTGTGCTGGTCCGTGCTGCTGGGGACCGCGTTGACCGAAGACAAATTGCAGGATGCGGCGGACAAGGACTACTCGGCCGAGCTGCCTCGCATCGCACCGAAGTCACCGGAGGATTCGGTCAAGGCGATGAAGCTCAAAGCCGGATTTCATGCCGAGGTCGTCGCCGCCGAGCCGCTGATTCGTTCGCCGATGGCGCTGGACTTCGACGAATTCGGCCGAGCGTTTGTCGTCGAGCTTCCCGAATACAACCAGTACGGCAGCGCGAAGCCGCACGGCAAAGGGGCGATCAAACTGCTGGAGGACACGAACGGCGACGGCCGTTACGACAAGGCGACGGTCTACGTCGATGACCTCAACTATCCGACGGCCGTCGCCTGTTGGGACGGCGGCATCCTGGTCGGCGTCGCGCCGGACATCCTCTTCTGCAAAGACACCGACGGAGACGGCAAGGCCGACGTCCGTAAGAAGCTCTTCACCGGCTTCGGCATGGATAAGGCCGGCGAAGGAATGCTCAATTCGATTCGCTGGCGAATCGACAATCGGTTTCACATTCCGACGGGACTAGATGGCGGGGAAGTTGTGGCGACTGGCGAGCCGGCGGGCGTTAGCTCCCGGACGACTTCGGACGCAGCTGCGGCAAGCAGTCCGGGGGCTGACGCCCGCCGGCTCGCCACAAATCAGGCGATCAACGTCCGCGGCCAGCACCTGCTTCTCGACCCGCGAGCCATGACGATCACCGCCACCAGCGGCGGCGGCCAGCACGGAATGAGCCTCGACGATTGGAGCCAGCGAGCGTTTGTCTGCGGCAACAGCGAGCCGGTGCATCTCGTCATGTACGACGGCCAATACCTCGCGCGGAATCCGTATCTGCAAGCTCCCGCCGCCGCGATCAACATCGCTCCCGAAGGCAAGTTCACGAAGCTGATGCGCATCAGCGATGTTGAGCCGTGGCGCGTGTTGCGGACTCGGCTGCGAAAGAAGGGAATCATTCCCGGCTCGGACGAAGGTGGCACGCCGTCCGGCTTCTTCACCGGAGCGACCGGCATCACCGTCTATCGCGGCGACGCCTGGCCGGCCGAGTATCGCGGACAACTTTTCGTCGGTGAGGTCGCGAACAATCTTGTCTATCGGGCACGACTCGAACCCAACGGCGTTGGCCTGACCGCGCATCGAGCCGACACCGACGCCGAGTTTCTCGCTTCGACCGACAACTGGTTCCGGCCAGTGCAGTTTGCGAACGCTCCCGACGGGACGCTGTATGTGATCGACATGTACCGCGAGTTGATCGAAGGAGCGGCGTTCCTCGCTCCGCAGATTCTGAAACACATGGACGCCAGCGCCGGAGCCGACAAGGGCCGCATCTATCGCATCGCGCGGGACGGATTCCGATTCAAACCCGCTCCGCGACTCGGCGACCTGCCGACCGCCGAGTTGGTCAAACTCTTTGAGCATCCCAACGGCTGGCATCGAGACACCGCGTCGCGGTTGATCTATCAACGGCTGGACCGGGCCGCGGTCGAACCACTCCGACAAATGACGCTGACCTCGAAGTCAACTCTCGCGCGAGTGATGGCGATGTACTCGTTGCACGCGCTGTCGGCATTGGAGCCGTCGTCGGTGATGGCCGCGTTGAAGTCGGACGATCCCAAAGGCCGCGAGCATGCCCTGCGTCTGGCCGAACGATTTACCGATCAAGCCGAAGTCCGCGAGTCGGTGCTGCCGCTCGCAAACGATCCCGATTTGCGAGTGCGCTACCAGGCCGCCTTCACACTCGGAGCCTTCAACGGCGACGCGGCCACGCAGTCTCTGAAAACACTCGCCGCGCGTGACGGTGCCGATTCGTGGATGCAATTGGCAATCCTTAGCTCGGTCGGCAATCGCCGCGGTGCGTTCTTGGCCGCGCTGCTCTCCGACCACGAGGCCCGCAAGACCGCTCACGTCCGAACGCTGCTGAGTTCCATCACGTCTCAAATTGGATCCGCGAATGCGAAGGACGATCTTGCCCTGTTTGTGCGGCAACTCGACAGCCTCTCGGCCGATGAGAAGACTCTCGCCGAAGAACTTGTGAAGAGCTTGGTCAGCAAACAACCAGCCGTCCGCGAGTTGTTGGCCGGCGCGACGGGGGGCAAGGCGACCGCGATTCTCAATGCGATGATTCGAGATGCTCAGGTTGTCGCTCGCGATGAGAAGAAAGCTCCGGCCGATCGAGCGGCTGCCGTGCGGACTCTCGCCACCGCGAACCTCGCTGAATTGAAAACGCTCTTCGCCGAATTGCTGCAATCGCGTCAACCGCAGCCAGTGCAAGCGGCTGTCCTGGAAACGCTCGCTCGGTTCGACAGCCCCGACGTTCCGCCGTTGGTCATCACCGCTTGGCCTTCGCAGACGCCGCAGTTGCGAGCGACGTCCGTCGAAACGCTGCTGACCCGGCCGAAGTGGATCGTCGCGTTTCTGGATGCTGTCGAGAAACAAACGATCGCCCGCTCCGACCTCGATCCGGCTCGCGTCACGCTGCTTCAGAAGCACAACGATGCCGAGATTCGGACGCGTGCGACCAAACTCTTCGCCGGCGCAACACTGGCGCGACGGCAAGAGGTCGTCGATGCGTATCAGAAGTCGCTCGAATTGAAGGGGGACGTCGATCGCGGCCGGACACACTTCCGCAAGACGTGCGCGGCGTGTCACAAGCTCGAAGGCTTCGGCGAGTCGATCGGTGCCGAACTCAACGCGATTCGCGATCGAGGCACCGCCGCTGTGCTGCTCAACATTCTGGACCCGAACCGCGAGGTGAAGCCGCAGTTCCTGAACTATGTGGTGCTCCTCGACAGCGGACGCACGCTGACCGGCATGATCGCCGCCGAGACAGCCAACAGCTTGACTCTTCGCAAACCCGACAACACCAGCGAAACGATCCTGCGAGTCAACATCGACGAACTCAAAAGCACCGGCCTGTCGTTCATGCCGGAAGGCTTGGAGAAGCAACTCGACCTCGCCGCGATGGCCGACGTGCTGGCGTATTTGAATTCCATCAAGTGAGGGCCGTGACGTTACGTTTCTCGGAACGACTCGATTCGCCCGGTCTCGACCGACCAGGCACCGAATTCGTTGAAATGTTCCTGGCGGTGAAATTCGGGGTTGGGGCAGTGCTCGCCCCTTTCGGCTCCGATGTTCTGACAGCGAGCCAAGAGCGGTCGGATTTCGATGCGCTGGCCACGGAGTTCGTTCATAAGAGTTCCCCAGCCACGCGCTCGCCATTGGGGCGCGACTTCGCGCCAGCGATCGCGCCATGTGGCCCAGCCCCACGGAGTGAACCACGGAGTCCGTTCGACTTCGTCCCATTGCTCAGCCGGTGGCTGGCCACGCGAGTAAGCGGAGATTGAGAAGACCTGCGGATCGTCGCGATAGGTCCGACCAGCCCATTCGAAATACCGCAAGCAGTCGCGAGCCGGAACCGTGTCGTCTTCCAGGTGAATGACGAAGTCGGCATGTTGAAATCCGTGATCCAACGCACACAGCGTGTTGACCGCGCAACCCAAGCGATCCTCGTTCTCGACGATTGTCTTTCTGGCGAACGTCGCCGCCTGAGCGACTCGCAGCACGTCGGGATGCCCCGGTTCCAGGTGCATGATCACATGGTAGTCGCCGATGCCGTCGCAGGCCGCCAGCGCGTTGAGAACTCGCTGGGTGTAATCGGCGCGACGATACAGCGTGAGCGTCACGACTTTCTCAGGTGAGTCTTCCGGCGACGCCGATGGGATGTGGCTTGGCTCGTCATTCTCCCAAGGAATCCACCACACATTGCGGCAGGCTGCGAAGCGAAATCCTCGCTCGGCCGAAACGCGCGCCATGCCCGCCTGAACCGACGGACGATTCCAGTCATCCCCGATGAGGCGTGCCTTCGGAAATAGATCGAGACACTGCGAGACATCCGCGATCACCGCTTCCACCGAATGATCGGCATCGACATAAATCACATCGGGAGTCACTTGGAAATCATGGAGCGTCTGCAATCCCTCCACCGACGTCTTGCGGATGGCGGTCACTCGGCTTTGCTGATCCCACAAATTGACTTGAAAGGTCGGCAGGGGTAACAGGCCGGGCAGTGGCGGAGTGGTCTTCAGGACAAAACTCTCCAACCAGGAGTCGATCGCGATGACGTGTGCCTCCGGAAAGATTTTGAGCCAACCGGCGGCGCTGCGGCCTAAGAAACTCCCCAGCTCGACAATCGTTCGCGGTTGCGTCGGGATCAACATCTTGAAGAACCGGAGATGCCCTCGCGTCTCGTCATCGGAAAACCACCGCAGCCCCCAATCGGACTTCACCGCAGGCTTCGTGACGGGCCAGGGGAACTCGGCTCGCAATCTGGCTAAGTCGGGGCGATCCAACGTGACACTCCTAAGCTTGTTGAAAGGGGTCGTGTGTTCAAAATTCAAAATTGGCGGGTGAAGTTGTCCGTGCCTTTATGGCGTGTTGTCCGCCAATTTTGAATTTTGAACACACGACCCTTTTTGGTTCATGCGGGGGAATACAGCGCGATCTGACTCGGATTCAGGAATAACCGCTCAAAACCTTGTTGTCGCATTTGCGTATGTAACTCGGCGTGTTCGATATCCGGCGCGCCGTATTGAGCGCTGTGCATCGCGGCCATCCGGTAGACTCCCAGGCCGCCGAAGCAGGACAAGATCGGCAACAGTGGCTCACCACGATCGAAGACGATCGAGTTCACTTCCAAGTTGGAATGCGGTTGCGGATGCCCGACGGCTCGGAAGGCCCAGGCATCGAAGTGCAGCCAGTCGGATTTGCTTTCCGAATGGACTCGAATCAAGCCATTCGAGCCGACGAAATCCCAGTCGTCGTGGCCGAACGTATTGGCCAGGCCGTCGTAGCTCCAGCCCCCCGCCAGGTCGGAGTCGACCACCACCAAGTGGTCGAAGTCCCCAAACTGTTCCGTCGCATACCGGCGATATCGGTTGCGGTACTCGGACATGCGCACCGACCGTTCGCCGCTGCGGATCTGTGGGAATCGCATCGTTCCCAGGCGTTCGGACAGCACATGCACGCGGTGGTTGAGTGCTTGCCAATCCTGCAAGAACTCCAACGTGGCATCGGTTGAATCGTTCTCGAAGAGCACGACTCGGTAATCACGAAACATCGCCCCGAGCCGCTCGGCCCGCGCGGCGAACTTCGGCAAGAAGTGTCGCACGTTGCGGCACAGTCCGCAGATCACGACGCGCTGCTGAGACATTCGCGCGCGGCCCGTCTCGATCCGACGTGCATACTCCGCTTGCAGCTTGGCCTGACTTGCAAACAGATGCTCTGGAAAATCGGACAGGCTGACGTCGCGCGTGAACGGCGATTCTAAATCGCCGGCAAACCAATCGGCTCGGCGGAAGCCCTGATTGTCGGCCTGGGACCAGATGCTGCTGGTGTTGCCGACGTGTTGCACCAGGCTCGGACACGGGTAATGCACCGCGTGGCCGCACGAGTCGGCCCATTCGCCGATCAGCACATCGACCTGGCGGCGACCGTCGTGCAATCCGGACCAGCGATGTGCCAGCACTCCCGGATCAGTCAAGAACTCGCGAGCCAGTTCGCGCGGAAACACGAACGCGAGTGCTCCCCAAATCCAACGCTGCGACAGTGCTCGCCAGCCTGGTTCCAGCACGGTGTAGGCTTGCGAGCAATACAGCGAAACCACGCTCGGATTCCCACCCGGCCACAACGCCGACTCCAAATACTGACGCAAGTTGTCGCGGTCATGCAGCACGGCATCATCTTGCAGAAGCAAATACGCATCCGCCTCCGGCTGACTTTGCACCAGCTCGGCCAGCGCGAGCCAATAGTTCGGCCAGGCACCGACGGCCTGCTCGCGCCAAGTGATCGGCAGGTGCGCGAATCGAGGCGGGATGCGAACCAAACCATCGACAAACAATTGCGGTCGATCCCAACCCGCGCGAATCACGCTGTCCAGGCACCATTCCAGCGTTGCCTCGCGTCGCGGAGCGGACAGGATACCGACGGCCCAGTTCTTCACGGGCGGACCGCAGCGTTCTCGCGGCAACGGAACCAATTCACTCGGCGACAGGAATCGTGAGACGGTCGGAATCAAACTCCAATCGCGGCACGAGCGGCACTGCTCCGGCGTCGTGATGCGATGACTGGGATGATGACATTGCCACTCCCCGTGCAACGTCGATTCCACACTGGCCGTCAACGGCTGGCCGAGAAAGTGACAGCGACCGTTGGCTCGCGCCGGCAAGATGGCTTGCCCAACTCCGGCATCCACATCCAGCGCGGAACTGACTTTCGTTTGCAGTGTCCGAGCGGCTTCCGCCGTGCAACCGCGAACGCCGCCGCGAGCCAGCACGCGATCCGTCACCTCAAACAGCAACGACGCGATGATCGGATTCCAGCGATCCTGCGCCGGCGGAAACGACTCACAACAGGCGCGGCACGCATCCGGCTGAACTTCGCACAGGGAGTTGTCTGTCACTTGAGTGACGGCTCGCAGCAAGTCGCATTCAAACCGAGCCGCGTCGTCCGCCAGCGGCCGCCGGTGCGGACACGTTTCGACCGTCGGCAAAACCAATTTGCCCAGCGAACTTGGCGGCGGCATGTTCACGATTTCCTTCCCACTGGCACGGCATCGCCGATGATCCACTCCAGCAACTGCGATCGAACTTGATGCCAGGAATGCTCCCGCTCGACAAAATCGCGTGACGCGCGGCTGGCTTGCGAGATGTCCTGGCCGAAGCACTTTGCCAACGTCGCGACCACATCGTCGGGATTCACACGCGGCGCGGCAATCCACCGGCGCGGCCACAATTCCAACAGTTCGCGATCCGCAACCGGAACGGCCAAGAACGGATGGTGTTCGTTCATCGGAGCCTCATCGACCGTGATCAACGGCATTCCCGCCGCCTGACATTCCAGCAACGGCAAGCCGATCCCTTCCCAGCGGCTTAACTGCACGCACACGTCGCCGTCCCGATACAAGTCCGCATTCATCGGCACCGAGCCTTTGATCTCCACGTTGCCGGGCACATCCAGCGATTCGTCCGTCTGAGTCCAAACCAGGAACGGAACGTGAGGCAACCGCCGCGCCGCGTCGATGAGCCACTCGATCCCCTTCCGCCGAACCGCCGTCACTGAACCGTCGCGCCGCTGCGGATGATTTCGATCCGTGCCGTTTACAAACACGAATCGCCGACAGACTTCGCGTTGCCGAAACGGAATCGCCGCGACATCAATCGGCCACGGACAACATCGCAGTTCCCAACGGAAGCCGAAGCGTTCCCGCCACTCGGTCAACGTGGCGTGTGCTCGCCAAGTCGGGCAGATCATCAGATCCACATCGTGCAGCCAACGCAGTCCCGGATGCAGCCATTCCCAATTCGGCACACACACCACACGCACGCCCAGCGTCCGAGCCTCTCGCGGCAGCCAATCAAAGAACGGCGTCTCGGCAAACAGCAGCACATCCAGGCGACTCAGAAATCCCTGAATCCGGCGACGCTCACGAATCGACAACGACTCGGCCGTCGCCGCGAGCGATTCCGGAGTCAGCCAGTCCGCGATCGGCAGCCATTTCATCAGGTCGCGGTTGAGATGCCCCAAGCCTTTCTGATTGTTCGGACCGACTAACCCGATGCGCGGCCGCATGCGCCATGTCCGCCGCCAACGATTCTGGATCCACCGACAACCGCGTCGTGCCGTTCCGAGCACGTCGCCTTCGCTGTTTGGTAATTCTTCTAGCGAATCGCTCGTCTCCAAAAACTGTTCGATCCACGCTAACCGCTCCGCCGCGAGGACATACTCAACAGGGGCGTCATTCGTCGCGACGCGACGCGCAACCATTGCGTGAGCCAGTGACGCCACCACCTGATTCGGATTTCGTTCCGACGGCTCGGACATCCGGCAACACGCGGCGCATGTCTCTCGCTCAACCGTTCCAAGATCCAACGTCGCTGATTCGGCACACACACCAACCAACCCACAACGTGCCCGGCCATGCGGTTCAAGCACGCGAAAGCGACAGGTGTCCGGAGTTCGTTCGGGCAATGGTTGTATTCCCGTTTGGGGCACGTTGCAGATCGTGGGGCAGGTTTTCAACCTGCCCATGAAGTTCAAACGCTCTCGCAAATCGCACGTTACTCGAAATCGGATTTGTCGCTTGTCCGGGCAGGTTGAAAACCTGCCCCACGACTCGATGGAGTGCTAGCCGAGATTATTCATGGCCGAGATGTAACCCGAAGCGTAAGCGAGGGAGTCATCTCACACTCCCTCGCTTACGCTTCGGGTTACATCGCAGCACGCTGCTCTCCCCGATGAGTAGGCCATGAATAATCCCGGCTAGTCCTCCGGCCCGACATGGGGATGAAACAGCGGCCAGTAATGTTCCGCGATCAGGTTCGACCACTCGTGATATTCGCGGCGAATCGGTTGTTTCAACATCACGTCGAAGATCGAACCGCAATCGGCGTAGATCGCTTCTGGACGATCTTGAAACAGCCGCCACAGCAGACATTCGGAAGCCATCGACGCACAACACAGCACGAGGTCCGCTCGTTGCGCTCGGCAGAGACGTTCGACTTCATCGAGGCAGCCGTAACAATTCTTCAACGGGATCACGATGTGATGGGCCTTCAATGCCCGCGCGACCGGACGCAAGAATTGGTTTCCCACCAACACCTTGACCCCGTCAAAATCGCGGCAGGCGCGCACAAACCGCAGCGTTTGCAGGTTGGGCATTCCCCGTCGGAACACGGCGTCCGTGACCCAATGAATTTGTTCCGCTCCGGGAATTCGTGACAAGACGGCGCGGGACGAGTCTTCCAGTTCCCGCGTCGTGCCGACGTAGATGCGTTCGCCGGTTCGAGATTGCCCGGCCGCGTCGTCCAAGACAGAGCGCAACTCGCGGCCCATCGTTTCGGGCAAGAAATCGTGACCGTCGCAGTTGTGCCCACCCGAACCGATCACCGAACACCATTCGCCGTCGCCGAATCGAAGCAACAGAAACGCTTCACGCCGTTCGACATGTTGTGCCAATGTTTCCGCATCGACCTTCGCGTCGATCAACGACTGCAACGGCGGAAAGTCCGGCGACACAACCGGCAGCGCGTCGGCGGCCATGTGGTCGAGCTGCACAAACCGATCACGATCGGTCGTCTGACCACACGGAAATCCCGACCGCCGGTCCAGCCACAACGAGGCGACAACGGAATTCATGCGATCCCGTTCCGGCTGCGGTTCGCGACAGCAAGCGACACAGACGTCGTCCGAAACTTGGCCGAGTTCGGCCGGCGAATCGCCCAGCCAGGTCAGCAGCAAACGACACGACACGAGTTGATCGCCGTTCGATTGCCAATGCGGACACGTCGTCGCTTCACGAACGTGAGTCATCGCCGCGTGCATTCGGACTTCACTCGCTGACCGATAAACGAACCTTGAAACTTCGGCAGCGAGCCCGGTTCACAACCGACGGGAACCGAGCCCAATTCCAATTCCCAACAACCACCTCGCCAGCACCAGATGGAGTAATTTGTCGTGATGGCGATAAACGATGAATCAACCTGTCCTGACAAGAAGTGCTTCGAACTCGATCGTTTCTCAGAGAGTTCTCGCAACCGACGCACCTCCTGCAGAATTCCAAATCCCACCCACACCAATGTCGCTTGAATCAACACCATCAACACGAGCAAGCCAGTCATGCGAAGTCCTTTCACGAAGAGTGACCATCCACCGAGTGATTCCTACGGAAGTGTGCGAACGACTCGAAAGCCGACGATGCTGATCCGGCTGTCTGGGTCGAAAAAATATCGAAACGCGACACGAAAGGCACGTCCCGCCGAGCGGTAGGCGGCTCCGCGAAGCACGCGTGCGGGATCCTGATTCGCCCGCAAGTCGTCCCGAATTGCCGTCGACAGGTCGAGAATCGGATAATCCTGCTTCGAGTCCAGGCACCATTCGTGGATGTTTCCTTCGACATCGAACAGGCCGAACGCATTCGGCCGCCGCAGTCCAATTGGCCAAGTTCGTTCGGCGCTGTTGGCCAGCCACCAACCGAATTCCGACAGCCGTTGTTCGTCTTCGCCGAAGAAGTACCGCGTTGTCGCGCCACTGCGCGCGAAATACTCCCATTCCGCTTCCGTCGGCAGACGATAGCCGGTGCGCGACAAATGATTCGCCGGCAATTTCATGTCCGGGCGAATCTGATTGACCGGCGGATAACACATCTGGTCTTCCGGGATGTTCTCCTGCTCGCTGAGCCAGCGGCAGTACTTGGCGGCATCAAACCAAGTCACAAAACTGGCCGGACAATCGGGAGTCACGCAGACGTTTGGATCGGGACTGTACTTCGGTTGAAAGCGCCGGAATTGCGCGGCCGTCACTTCATAAACACTGACCGCAATGCTGCGGTCGATGAGGCGGCGGTGTTGTCGTTCATTGCCGTCGCGGCGCGGGTCGTTATTCGGCGAACCCATCAAGAACTCGACCGGCCCTCGAATTGCCAAGAACTCCTGCCCCTGCGAGTTCACTGACCAATCGCTGCCGGCCGGCGGAGTCTGCGATGTCGCGTCATTCAATAACTCGGACAACCCACACTTCCGAGCCAACCAGACAATCCCCGCTCGTTCCGCTTGATGCGTCACCTGCGGCCAGCGCGATTGAATGCGGCGTGAGACCTCGTCCTTCTCGGCGACCGACAGCTCGATCCCAATGCCGACGAGGCTTTGCCAGATCGCCTGCCGAATCACCGGATCAGGCACGGTCTCTTCCCCTTTCAGCAGCGTCTCCAACGAAACGCCAAACGACCGCATCGTCAACATCAGCTCCGTGCGCAGTGACGGATCAGCCGAACCCGAAAGCAGCGGCCAGATGAGTTCTTCGTGGCCGAGCAAAATGATTGCGACCGCCGCCGTTCGCTGCCGAGCTACCAGTTTCAAGCGATCTTCAATGCTCGTAGCCGGCGACTTTTCTTCCAGCAGCGGCCTCAGAAACGTCACCGCCGATTCTCGATCTTTCAGGAGCGGACGCAGCAGCCACGAAAACTGAGCCACATCCGCTTCAGGCAACAACCGGCACAGCACATCAGTGGAACCGAGTCGCGACAGCAATTGAGCCGCATTCATTCGCGGCGTTGAAGTCACCGAGTTGTTCAGAAACTCAACCGCCAGCGCCGGAGCCACCTGCTCGCGAACGGGCATCAACAACTCGGCCCAGGCGATCGTGTCGAGATTGGCATCATGGACCAGCGTGGCTGCGACCGACACGGCCAACGGCGGCCACCATTCATTGGCCTGCGGATCAAACTCCGCCAGCAGCGCGGCCAGCCGCAGTCGAGCCGCTCCCGATTGATCCGGCGAGTTGGCCAGCTCCCACAACGCGGTCGCCGTGGGCCGAGCCGACTTTGCCAACCATTCGCGAGCCACATGCAGGGTCGCCGGATCGACCTCGCGGCACAGTTTCAAAAGATCCGCCAATCGCTGGGGCTCGTGCGTGACGAGCGCCAAATCCGCCCGCAAGCGATCGCTCGCCGCCGCGTCTGATTGCTCGGTCAGCGCACGCATCCGTGATGTCCACAGATCACGAGTCGCTGCCATGTCGTGCAGCACCGGGATCACGCGGTCGATCTCGGCCACCAGCAGTTGATCGCCGAGGGCATCGGCCATTCGCTGCCGTTGTGTGAGTCGATACTCACGTTGCCAAGCGACGGCTCCGATCGTCATGCACAACAACAGCAGACCGATCGTCAACAGACGCCGCCCGTGCCAGCGTTGAGCCTGCCGCATCATGTTTGCCTGCGATGGCGTCCAACTCGACGATGCCGTGCCGAACGAAATCTGCAATGTCTCCCACAGCGACGGCAACTGTTTTCGTTCCGGGCGTGAACTCCACAATCCAGCTCGTTCCGCCAATCGCAACTCGCAGCGGCCTCGCCAAGTTTCACGCTGCTTGCGAGTCAGCCATTCGCGAATCGATGGGACCAAGTAATCGTGGGTCAATTGATACGCTCGGGCTTGGCTGCGGCTACCCGGAGTTGTCGCACCTTGTGCTGCATCAACTGGCGTGAGCAGCCGAGTCTCCTCTTCCAGAATGCTGAGCAACTGCCGGAACTCTTCCGAGCTGACTTCGCACCGCGCGGCGGCTGCCAGTTCGTCGGCCGTTTGCGTGCAGGCTTTGATGTCTGTTCCGGGAGCCGGCAACAACGCACGCAAGATCTCGCGAATCGCCACTTGATGAACGCGGTACGACAACGGAGCCGATGTGGCACCGAACGTGTCTTCCAAGAATCGAATACCGACGCCGCGTGCGCCGCCGATCGCAGTCAGCGTTTCCGGAACCCACGGCCGGCTCCGAACCATTTGCGCGAACAACGCCAGTCGGACGCAGATGACCCGGTCATCTTCGGCGAGTTCGGCGATCACGCGGTCCAGAAACTCGCGCTGCTCCGGAGACAAATCGTCCGTCCGCTCCGGCAATGCCTCGTAGGCATGACCGAACGCATGCAGCACGCGCCGCGCATGTCGCGTGTCGAACAGATCGACCGCCGCGCAATTCTCACGCTCGGCCAGACGAACGTCCAACTCACGAAAGAAGCGATGCACCGACATCCAAAAGTCATCGCGGACGATCAGTAAGCAAGCCACATGCTCGCCATCACATTGTCGCAGAGCCTGCACCAACTCCGAGTCCGCCGAGTTGGGATTTGCATGGAGCCACTGCTCGAACTGGTCGATCACGATCAACACTTTGCGGTCGATCGACCGGCTGCGACGAAGCTGATGTACCGCGTCCACCAGACCGGTCGCCGGCCGATTCAACAACGGACGCAGCTCATCCAATAACCGAGCCTCTGTCGTTTGAGTGGCCGCCGTCACAATCAGCGAATGTACCGTCGATGACAACCTCGGCAGCAATCCCGCTCGGACCAAGGAGGACTTACCGCAGCCAGACGGGCCGTAGACTACACCGATCCGCAGCGGGTTCGCCGACGATTGCTCTTCAATGCGAGTTTTCCAAAACCGCAGGTTCTGAGGCAACCGGTCTCGATCGTGCGGCCCTGGCAGCAGTCCCAGAAAGAAGTCGCTGTCCGACTCATCGAAGGCTCGCAGCCCTTTCGGGACAACGGTCAGCAACGTGTTCGCCGACAACGCTGATCGTGAATCGTGACGCAGTTTGCTGGACGGCGGCTCTTCTTTCGGAGTGGCCGGCGTCCGTTCGACTGGCAGACGCGACTCCGCACCGGCTAAGAAGGCTTTCAAATCGTCAGCAAAATCTTGGGCGGTCGAGTATCGCTCTGAGGCACGCTTTGCCATCGCGTGAACGCAAATGCGATCCAGCTCGCGGGGAATGTGTTCGTTGCGCTGCCGCAACGGACGCGGATCGTGACTGGTTACGGCGCGCAGGATGTCTGAATAAGTCCGCCCATTAAATGGTCGCGTCCCGGTCAGCAGTTCGTACAACACGACGCCCAGACTGAAGATGTCCGCTCGGCCATCCACCAGATGACCTTCGCCGCGAGCCTGCTCCGGACTCATGTATTGCAGCGTTCCCAGCATGCGGTCGTCTTGGGTTCCATATTGCTCTTCGCGCAACGCCAGGCCGAAGTCGTTGAGATAAGCGTGCCCCTCTTTGTCGAGCATGATGTTGCCCGGCTTCACGTCGCGATGCACCAGCCCGCGCGTGTGCGCGTAGTGCAGCGCCTCGGACATCGCAATGACGATCCGCACCGACTCGCCGATCGGCAACCTGTGTTTGCCCACCGCGTCGGACAACGAGCTGCCGTCGATCAGCTTGGAAACAATGTACGCCGGGCATTCGGGATTCGATCCCACGTCGTAAACCGGAACGATGTGAGGATGATCCAGGCTGGCGACGACTCGAGCTTCCGACAACCAGTCGTCGCGCGACCATTCCTCCTTCGCCAGCCGCTCATAAGGAACCTTGACCGCGACTTGCCTCAGCAGTTGTTCGTCGAGGGCCAGGTAAACAATCCCGAAGCCGCCGTGTCCCAACTCCCGAATGATCTGATAGCGACCGATCCGAGACGGCAGTTCAATAGCCGCCGAATCGCGACTTGGCGTCGCTTGAAAACTGGCAGTTGGCAGATCGAAGTCAGAAGGCATCCGGCATTCCATGCAGCCAAGCAAAGTTGGTTTGCGAAAGCATCATGACGCCGCACTTTCATAGCCGCAATCGCCGTTTGATTCGCGTGGCAAATCAGACTTCGGGCAGCACCCACGGCTTGCGCCATTCGGTGCGGCCGCGCAGCGCATTCGCTTCGGCATCGCCGAAGAATGTCTCGGTCGCGGCATCAAGTGTCAGCTTGCGGCCAACTCGCGCGGAGATGTTGCCGGAGTGACACAGCACCGACGCTGGGTGGCCGATCGTTTCCAGATCGCAATACGGCTTCGCTCGCGACTTGATGCACTCAATAAAATTCTGGACGTGCGGGCCTTCGTGGCTGTCTCCTTCGCCTTTCGCGAGCACTTGGCCTCCCTTGTCGTAAGCCGCCCAGCGCGTGTTGCCGAGCACGATGTAACCCTGATCGCCGAACAACGCCGAGCCTTCCGATTCGCCGAGGTAGTTGTACGGAGCCCAGACGCGCATCTCGTAAGTCAGCAGCTTCGGATGCTTGCCGTCTTTGACATTGCCGGAACCGAATTCGTAGTTGACCTGCATCGTGTCTGGGAACTCTTGAGCGTCGTTGAAGTACCACTTGCCGCCGTTCGCGAAGACCGACGTCGGCAGGCCGAGCGGTTCATCCTTCTGCGCCTCGCACGCCGCCGCGAGTACCGCGACCGCCATGTCCAAGCGATGCACGCCATCGTTGCCGAGATCACCGGTCCCGTAGTCGTACAACCAGCGCCAGCGACCATGAAACCGATTGATGTTGAACGGCCGCTTCGGAGCCGGCCCCATCCACATCTCGTAATCGACTCCGGCCGGCGGAGTTCCATCCGGAGGAAAACCAATCGGCCCCTGCTTGGAACTCTCCCACGCCTTGGCCACGACGCAGCGGCCGAGCTTCCCCGTCTTCACGAACTCAATCGCCGACTGCATCCGCGTGGTCGAGCGATGTTGCGATCCCATTTGCACGACCCGTTTGTGCTTCCGCATCGCCGCGACCATCCGCATCCCCTCGACAATGTTGTGGCTGTCCGGCTTCTCGACATACACGTCCTTGCCATTCTGACACGCCAGGATCGTGGGAATCGCATGCCAATGATCGGGCACTCCGATGACGATTGCGTCGATCGACTTGTCATCAATCAACTTCCGAAAGTCACTCTCCCCGCGCGGCGTCTTCCCCTGCAGCTTCTCCGCGCTCTCCAAGCCTTTCGGCAACTTGTTGGCATCGAGATCCGCAATCGCCACGACTTCCACCGACTTGTTCGCTGCGAACGAAGCAATCAGCGACGCCGCTCGCCCGCCAGCTCCCATGATCCCGACCCGCACCCGCTCACTGACTTGAGCCTTCGCGACTTGATCCAGATGCGAGAGCAATACTCCCGATGCGACCGCCACGGACGAACCTTGCAAGAACGAGCGACGAGTTTGAGAGGACATCTTGGTTCCTTTGCGACTTGAAAGTCAGAATGAATGTCTGCCACTTCAATGTTCGGCTGATTCAACAAATTCGTCCGACTTCGCCGATTCGGCCAGACACTTCCAAAAATAGACCATTAGAAAACCGCAGAACACGGCATTGAAACATGAGCAAACCGCAACTCCCGGCCAACCGGCGATGATTCCAGACTTGAGGCCGAGTGCCGCACCTGTCACAGCACCGAAGGCCACTCCTTGCCAACCTTTTCCAAATTGTCGGAGCCAATTCTTTTTCGTTTGAAAGCCGGTTTCCAAACCTGCGTTCAGAATACCGACAAGGACGCCATCCAAGAATCCAAGAAAGCCCCAGGCCGCGATCCACATGGGGTTGAGCAGGAACAGGTCGAACAATTTTCCAACGCAAACTCCTAGGATGCTGCCACAAAGAGTGTCAACGAACATGTGCCGCGAGAAGACTCGCAAGCCCATCGGTTCGTGGCGTTTCGCGTGCATGAGCGAAAAGAACTCACACCACATCAGGAACGACTCGTCCGTGAATCCGCAAACCATCGAATCGGCTTGTTGAGGCCCGGCTGTGTAAGTCACCTGAATGAGCGGATGTCCCGGCCAATAAAACCCGCTCATGTCGCTTCCGTGAGTCGTTATGCACCAGACGATCTCGCGAACCGGAAAACGACGACGGCGGAGAGACGACCGGACGATCAATTCGTCTCCCTCAACTTCAATTCGGTTTGGCCGCATCGTCCAATTGAAGATCAACATCAACGGAATGCTGACTACGGAAATGAACGCGACCCCGAAGCCAAAAAAGAGCGGCACGACTTGGATCGTTTTCAGAAGATGTTGCTGAAACGGCTGTCGTTGCGTCAGTGCAAAGAACATATTGATCGCGAGAAATGCCACGGTCAGGCCGAATCCGATCATGAGCGACATCGTCAACGCGGATGCCAAAGCACGCACGAAGCCTGATCCGAACGGCCAGTCAACTTTCTCTTGAAGATCACAATTCCGCCGCTCGGTCGGATCGAAACCAACAGATCGAACGCAGTCGTCACAAAACTGATGATGACCGAGCGACCAAACCGATTCCGTGTGCTGCCCACACCCGGAACAAGTCGAACAAGTTTCATTTGCAACGCGCTCATCGGGATTCGTCATATTTGTCATCCCAACGAACAGTGCCACGGGCGAGCTACCGGACGACTTCAATCGTCATGCGGACTCCAACGAATCGAAATTGGGATCCAGCGCGGCGTTCCTCAAAATCTCCGGATCGCCGGTCCATTCCATCATGCCGTAGGTTCGATCGACCCAGCTTTCTTGCGGTTCAATCGTGACTTTGACTCGCGTGTGGTCGCGGAGCGGAAGCTGACGGTCCACAATCAGTTTGCCGTCTTCGTAGATCGCTTCGACAACGATTGGTTGAGACATGGCATGACGGCCTATTTGACATCAATACAGGCCGGCAACTTCGCGTTGTCGATGCCCCCCGTTTCACTTCGCTGCCAGCGGGATTTCCGGACTGGTTGGCTCTGGCTGGCGTTTCAGCAGTTCGCTGAGTTGGAAGGAGAAGTATTTTTGTTCGGCGGCGGGCTTCTTGTCCTTCGTGGCGTTGGCGACCCAGAGCTTTGTGGATTTCGGCTCGAACAAGACGTTGTGCAGGTTGGACTTCATGGCGACAGGGCGCGACATCAATTCCATCGCGGACTCGGCGGTGAATTGGCCGTGGCCGGTTTGGGCGCGTTCGACGAGCTTCTTGTAGCGGTCGCCAGCGGAGAGCAGGACACAGTCCTTCACGGCGGTGGGCAGCAGTGGGTGTGACTCGCCTTGCTTGATGAGCGAGAAGACTCCGAAGGATGCCTCCATGCCGACGGCTTCGTTCGTCTTGCCGTCGGCGACGACATAGAAGTATTGGCAGGTGCGGCGATTGTCTCGGAAGACGCTGATGGCGGTTTCGAGGTCTTTGCCTTTTTCGAGCACCTCGCGGACGAGGAATGCCATCGGCATGCCGGCCCAGAAGCCGAGTCCGCCGCCACCCATCTCACCGACGCTGACGTGTTCGGCGTTCATACCCGTCACCGAGCCGATGAAGCCGGCATAGGTGACGTTGACGAACGGGATGCCTCCGTCCGGTTCGGCGACGATCAGCACCGAGTGCTCTTGCAGGTTCCAGTCGATGGCGTAGTCGAGCACTCGGCCGTGATACAGCGTTCCGTCTTTCGTGGCCGAGTTTGCGATCGCGAAACCGCTGCAATGGAACAACTCAGGGAGAAAATTGCCGGCCCGTGCATCGGCGACCGTCAGGCCGGAACCCTCGGCGAGTCCTTTCAATTCCTCAAAATACTTCTTGGGGACATACGGCTCTTGGATGCCGACGATTAAGTCGATCCCCTGCCGCGGCTTGACCTTCAATGGGCCGACTTCGACGAGTGTCTTCTCCCCTTGCACGTCGAGGATGTTGTGCATGTTCGAGCGGACTTTGTCACGGAGCAACGCCCCGTGTTGGTAGCCCATCTCACGCGGCGTCCCTTTCAGGTGCAGCACCGGATAACCATCAACCAGTTCCAACCAGCCTTTCCCGCAACGGGCGACCGTCTGAGCGGGCAGGCGTTCCGCCAAGAGCAAACAAACCAAGCCGATGAACGCGACACGAAAGAGACGCAGAACTCGCGGAGATGGCATCGTGGACTCCTAGAAGAGAGATTCAGGCGAGCCGAGCGGCGTCAATGTAGCAGGCACATTCCATGTGCCGTCAGCGTTTCTCAGGCTGACGGCACATGGAATGTGCCTGCTACCGTCTAAAGTGAGTGCCATTGTGCTGACGCCGCCCCGCTCGCCTGCTTCATGACCCAGGCGGAACGGGTCGCGAGATTATCGCGGTCGAGCCGCACCTTCCAGGTTGTTCTGGCGAATCCGTGACAGATGAGATTCGGCCTCGTCGTCGGGGGTGTGCCAATTTTGCCTGGCGCGATGAATACAGAGTTGTCAGAATGAGGTTGAAAATGTTCGGAACCTCTTTCTGGAGTCGATCATGGATGATGTCCCACAAGTGAAATCCGAGTTGTTGATGCCAGCGGTTCGGGAGCAGGTG
>CAMDEA010000041.1 GCA_945893045.1 Planctomyces sp. SH-PL62 | reverse complement strand
CGGGTGGAAGTCGAGGTTGTTCGAGACCACGAAATCTTCCGCCTCGGTTTGGAACGTCGCTCCGTGAGGTTGCAGGACGTGGCGAGTCACCTTCCGCATGTTGAAGCAGCAGGCGAAGAGATTGTCTTGGTACTCGCGGCCCCAGGCGGCGGACTGCAAGCGTTCGAGGCCGCAGGGGGCGGCGGCTCCGAGATGGCACAGCACCGGCATCACGTCGCCGGTCCGCGGGTGGCTGGGGGAATCAATCACGCTCCAGTCCTTGCCATAGACTCCGCCGTACACGGCGTGCAGCAGGCCGTCTCGGTTGCCTCCGCCCGGATGCACCAGGAACGTCGTCGTGAAGATTCGCTCGCCGGTCGGCGTGAAGACGACATCCACCGGGTTGTCCATGCCGCCGGTCATCACGCACTCGATCGCCGACGTCTTGATGCTGCCGGTGGCAGGGTCTCGCGGAGCGTCCGGTCTCGCGCGGAAAATGTGCGAGGCTTTCGTGGTCCACTTTTCCGTGGCGAACGGGGCGGCGTCAGCCCCCTGGTTGGTTTTGGGTTGATCCGATCCGACCAGGGGGCTGACGCCCCCCGTTCGCCGGACGGGGCGTTCGTAGGTCTGCTCGGCGAACGCTCCCTTGCACCAATACAGATACCCGTCGGGGCCGAGATACGGGCCGTGCAGATCGTTCGCACAGCCGGTGAGCGTGTTCCCTTTGAACCACTCTTCGCGTTGATCAGCCACGCCATCGCCGTCGGTATCGGTCAGCTTCCAGATGCTTGGCGGAGCGGCCACATACAGCGAGCCGTCATGCCACAACGTCCCCTCCGGAAACATCAGCTTGTCGGCGAAGACGCTGCTCTTATCGAACTTGCCATCGTCGTCGGTGTCTTCGAGCCGCACGACTCGATGGGGCTTGTCGATGAGCTGCTTCGCCGACGGATCGTTCGTGCCCGACGAATCGGAAACGTACAGCCGCCCGTCTTCATCGAAGCTGGCGGTGATCGGCCGATCGACCAGCAGCGGCCCGGCGACAAGCTCAATCGTGAAGCCTTCGGGCAGCGAGAAGACATGGCCGTTGAGCGGGACTTCAAGTCGCTTCGGTTCGGGTTTCGCGACGGTTGGCGGCGCGGCGTTCTTCACCGAGGGATCATCGGAACGCAGACTTCGGTTCGTCGAACCGATGATGACAACGACCGACATCAGTGCGACCAACGCGATCAACGGACAGGCTCGGCGCATAGTAGGCTCCTTGAGCGAAGGGGTCGGGAGTCGTTTTCAGGCCGCCGCAGTTTAGCGTTCGACGTCGCGAGACACTCGGCGGCCTGAAAAAGACTCCCGACCCCGTACCGTTCGTCACTCACCCCGTGCGACCAGATCCAACAAGTACTGACCGTAGCTGTTGTTCTTCATAGGTTCGGCCAGCTTGCGGACCTGAGCGTCGTCGATCCATTTCATGCGCCAGGCGATCTCTTCGAGGCAGGCGATCTTCAAGCCTTGCCGAGTCTCCAGCACGCTGACGAACGTGCTGGCCTCGATCAGCGATTCGTGAGTCCCCGTGTCGAGCCACGCCGAGCCGCGGCCGAACGTCTCGACATGCAGTTCGCCCCGTTCGAGATACACACGGTTGAGGTCGGTGATCTCCAGTTCGCCGCGCGGCGAGGGTTTCAGTTGCTTGGCGTACTCGCAGACGTGACGGTCGTAGAAGTACAAGCCGGTGACAGCGTAGTTCGACTTCGGCTGCTTCGGTTTCTCTTCGATCGTGATCGCTTTGCCGGTCGAGTCCAATTCGACGACGCCGTACCGTTCCGGGTCGCGAACGTGATACGCGAAGACGGTCGCGCCAGAGTCGGTCGAGGCCGCTCGCTGCAACTGCTGCGAAAGCTGATGCCCGTAGAAAATGTTGTCGCCGAGAATCAAGCAGGCCGGATCGCCGGCAAGGAACTCTTCGCCAATCAAGAACGCCTGCGACAGACCACCGGGATTGGGTTGCTCAGCGTACTCGAACGTCATGCCCCACTGGCTGCCGTCCTTCAACAGCTTGCGATACAGCGGCAAGTCATGCGGCGTGCTGATGACCAGGATGTGCCGCAGTCCGGCCAACATCTGCGTCGCCAACGGGTAATAGACCATCGGCTTATCGAACACGGGCAGCAACTGCTTGCTGATGACTTGTGTTGCTGGGTAGAGGCGTGTGCCGGAGCCTCCGGCGAGGATGATGCCTTTGCGGATCGACATGTTGAGACTCCGGCAAGATGGGAGCAGAAGGTGAAAGATTGTTGGGTGAAAAATGAAAGAGGGGGAGATTGAGGAATAACGATCAACGAGTGAGTGTGGTTAGGGTCACTCTTTGGTGGACGATGTTGGCCCAGAGGATCGCGGACAATGATGTCTGTTTCAGAATCTGTCGAGATTGGGCTTCGAAGGCATTGAGCGCCGTCTCCATCGCAGTGAGCTTAAAGGCCACATTCGGTGCGGCGACACGGAACGGTTGGTGTCCGAGTTTGCGGTTGCCCATCACGACGTCAACGTCTTGAATCGCGGCTTGGGAGCCGCCGAGGAAATGAATCATGGCCGCTTCGTAGAGCGGCAGTTCTAACCCCGTACCCCAATCGCCGAGGATTTCAGCAAGGATGTTTCGCCAGAGCGCGGCGCGGGGCACGATCTCATGCCAACTTGAATCGTCGATCTCGAACTTGAGACGCTCGGCTCGTGTCGCTGGTGCATTGACGAACTCGTGCTCGACCTCGGCGGGCCGCATGTTGATCAACTGACCGTGAGCAAGATCGCTAAGAACAAGATAAATCGTCAGTTGGCCACGATGTCTTGGGACGAGCGCCTCCGCGGCTTTGAACTCAAACAACCCGCCGTCGCCGACGAGCACATCCAATGAATACGTTTTCCTGAAGTCTCGATGCGTGACAACAACCGGCACTTCCAAACGCACATTCGGAAACCGCGCCGCAAGCGCCTCTTTGTAAATTCCTTCGTGGAAAAAACGTCCCAACTCTTCCTGAATCCGAAACGCCTCACCAAGTACCTCGTATGCCAAGTTGCCGAATTCCTTTTGGCTGAGCCGCCTCATCTTGGCGTCAACATGGATCGGCATGGTGGGCCTCAGTATTTGAAATGGGGAAACGGAAGAGGGTAAAAAATTATTGGGTGACAAATGGGGAGGGGCGGCAAACGATGAAGCCAATTTTCCTCGTCATTCTTGGCGATCATTTTTCAGTGCTGACAAAAACAGTCATTCAAAAGAAATCCTTGAATTCAGTCACCTCCTGCCTCCTGCCTCCTCATTTTTCACCCAATAATTTTTCACCCTCCCAAAACGAACTCTCAAACCGCGTGATAGCTGCGATACCACTCCACGAACCGTGCAACCCCCGTCTCAATTGGGGTCGCTGGTTTGAAGCCGACGTCGCGGATCAAATCATCGACGTCGGCATACGTCGCCGGCACGTCACCCGGTTGCATTGGAAGGAAATTCTTCTCGGCCTTCTTGCCGAGACACTTTTCGAGCGTCTCGATCAGGTACAGCAGCTCGACCGGTTGGTTGTTGCCGATGTTGTAGATTTTGTAGGGAGCCTTGCTGGTCGCCGGATCGGGATGATCGCCGCTCCAATTGGGGTTGCCGGTGGGGATGTTGTCGGCGACTCGGATGACTCCTTCGACGATGTCGTCCACGAAGGTGAAGTCACGGCGCATCTGGCCGTTGTTGAAGACGTCGATCGGCTTGCCGGAGAGGATCGCCTTCGTGAACAGGAACAGCGCCATGTCCGGCCGCCCCCACGGGCCGTAGACGGTGAAGAACCGCAGGCCGGTCGTCGGCAGAGCGAACAGGTGGCTGTAGGTGTGAGCCATCAGTTCGTTGGCCTTCTTCGTGGCCGCGTACAGGCTGATGGGGTGATCGACGTTGTGATGCACCGAGAACGGGTTGTTCGTGTTCGCTCCGTAAACGCTGCTCGACGAGGCATACACCAGATGCTTCACGCCGCTGTGCCGGCACGCCTCCAGGATATTGACGAAGCCGACGACATTGGCCTCGACGTAAGCGTGCGGATTCTCCAGCGAGTACCTGACCCCCGCCTGAGCCGCCAGGTTGATGACCACATCGAATTTTTCGTCGCGGCAAAGCTGCATCAAGCGGTCACGCTCGGTGAGGTCCGCCTGCTGAAACGAGAACCCCGGCCGCCCGACAAGCTGCTTCAGCCGAGCGTGCTTGTACTCGACCGGATAGTACGGCACGAGGTTGTCATACCCGACCACCGTCTCCCCGCGAGCCAGCAGTTTTTTGCTGGTGTGAAACCCAATGAACCCGGCCGCGCCGGTGACGAGATATTTTTTACCTGCCATGAAACTTCCTCCATGATTACATCGCAATCAATCCAGCCAACGTTCGTGCCCCTCATCGTGGAAGCGAGTCAGATATTCCGTGTCCGATAGGTCGCTGTCCCGCATCAGCGAATAGATTTCGGTGCCCTCGCCCACTGTGTCCTCGGGCAAATAATAGACGCTCACAAAGCCGAGATAGACGACATTCTCGACGGCGGAGCAATGGTCATTTGCCTCAGTCTCTGCTTTCGCAATCGCGTCCTCGAAATTCGCCGCATGGAAAAGGACCACTCGCTCCTCGAACACAGTTTTCGTGACACCATCTTGGACAAGCTGGTGCCTGTAAACGGTCTTTGCGGAATACCAACCAACGTCGTCGATGCGAAGCATTCGAGTTTCCTTCGCCTGCGTCACGCCGTCTGAAGACGAGACTACGAACTGGCCAGCAACTGGCGGTAATATTCCACCGTCTTCGCCAGCCCGACGTTCAGCGGCACTCGCGGTTCCCAGCCGAGCCAGGTGCGGGCGCGGGTGATGTCGGGGCAGCGTTGTTTGGGGTCGTCTTTGGGGAGTGGCTCGAATTTCAGTTCGCTCTTGGAGCCGGTCTCGGCGATGACCGCTTGGGCCAGTTCGAGCATCGTCTTCTCGTCGGGGTTGCCGATGTTGACCGGGCCGATGTGCTCGTTGTTGTCCATCAGGCGGATCATGCCTTCGATCAAGTCGTCGCGGTAACAGAACGAGCGGGTCTGTTGGCCGTCGCCGTAGATCGTGATTGGCTCGCCGCGCAGAGCCTGGCAGATGAAGTTGGAGATGACTCGGCCGTCGTTGGGGTCCATGCGCGGGCCGTAGGTGTTGAAGATGCGAATGATTCGCACCTCGACGCCGTTGGATTCGTGGTAGTTCATGCAGAGCGACTCGGCGATGCGTTTGCCTTCGTCGTAACAGCTTCGCGGGCCGAGCGGGTTGACGTAGCCCCAATAGTCCTCGGTCTGCGGATGGACTTCGGGGTCGCCGTAAACTTCCGACGTGCTGGCTTGCAGGATTCTGGCTCGGCAGCGTTTCGCCAGGCCGAGCATGTTGATCATGCCGATGGTGGAGGTCTTGATCGTCTTGATCGGATTGAACTGATACGCGACCGGCGAGGCCGGACAGGCGAGGTTGTAGATTTGATCGCACTCAACAAAGAGATCATGCACGATGTCGTGCCGGAACAACTCAAAGCGCGGGTTGCCGATCAGGTGCTGGATGTTCGCCTTGCGGCCGGTGAAAAAGTTATCGACGCAGAGGACATCGTCTCCGCGAGCGATCAGCCGGTCGCACAGGTGACTTCCGAGGAATCCGGCACCGCCGGTGACGAGAATCGTGGCCATGTTGTCTCCCCAGGGGTCGGGAGTCTTTTTCAGGTCGGCGATGTCGCCGCGCGGCGTACTAAAGGACTTGATGACGCCGACCTGAAAAAGACTCCCGACCCCGTCGCTCGCGGGGACGTTAGCAGGCATTTGACAAGCCCCGCAACGCGGCATCGTTGTCTGTGAATCGACGGAAACAGCCACTAACATCCCGCCCCTTACGAAGCACTCACTGGCGAGCGGGGCGGCGTCAGCCCAATGGCACTGACTTTAGAAAGTAGCAGGCACATTCCATGTGCCGTCAGCCTGAGAATTGCGGACGGCACATGGAATGTGCCTGCTACTTTGCGGGTAAAGTCAGCGCCAATGGGAGTCAGCCCCGCTCTGCTGTAATCACGATTTTTTGACGAACGGAATTCGCTCATGGCTTTGGACGTTTACGCAGTCTGCCCGTGTGGCAGCGGCAAGAAATTGAAGTTCTGTTGTCACGGCCTCGAAGGCTCAATCGAGCAGGTCGTGCGGCATCAATCGGCCAAGCAGTACGGCATGGCGTTGCAGTTGCTCGGCAGCTTGGAGCTGAAGCATCCGCAGAGCGCGTGGGTCAAGAACTTGCAAGCCTTCACGCTGATGATGGACAAGCGCGGGCCGGAGGCGATTGGGCCGCTGACCAAAGTGCTGCAAGTGCAACCGGACAATTTGTATTCGATCGCGTTGTTCGGTCTGGCCTCGTTTCTGGGAAGTGGCTGGAAGAACGGCAAGATGGCGATCCAGCGCGCGTTTCAGCGCTGCTCGACCGAGTACCCGCACATCATCTATTTCCTGGCGCGGTCCATTGCCGAGTTCATGGGTTCGATCGGCAGTCCGCTGGGGCATCGGCAGTACCTCGGTCTCGCGATGCGGTTGTCGAATGAAGAGAACCGCGAAAACGTCTTCATGGAACTGATCGAGTTCGATGGCGACACCAAGATCCCCTACATCCTGCGGGGCAGCCACGATCTGGTGCCGGTCGCCGGTGACGGGGCGTTTGAGAAGGAAGTTCGCAAGGGAGCGAAGCTGGCGTTTCTCGGTTGCAACGAAGCGGCGGGGGGAATCTTCGCGAAGCTGGCCGAGGCCGCCGAATCTGAACTGGCCGCGCTGTCCGGCGATGACGCAACGAAGAAGCGCGTCGCCGTCGCAAGCCTGTGGTGGAACTCCGGCCTTTGCCGAGCTTGGGATGGTAATGAAAAGGATGCCGCTGAAGCGCTGCATCGCTCGGCAAAGCACTCCGATGACTTCGAGGCGGCGGTCGAGTGCGAGACGTTGGCTCAAACGCTGGGTCGGCGCGGAGACAAAGACAGTTCTCATCGTGTCGTCCAGCGCACCTACAAAGTGAAGATGGTCTCGAAGCTGTTGACGCTGCTCGACTCAACGCCGAACTTCATGCGGATGCCGGAGCCGGTGGACGCCGAGCGCGATCCGCGCAAGCCGACTGCGACGTATCGAGTGCTCGACAAGACTCCGGTGCTGGGGAACGACTCGGCCACGTACACGCTCGACAGCGTGCCGCGAGTCGTCGCGGAGATCGTGGTCTTCGCTGGAGCCGATCCGAATCAGCCGCTGGCCGCGCTGGCGATCGTCGGCATTGAAGGGGACAGCTTCACGGACGCCGTAGGGAAGTTGGAAGCGGCGGCTGGTGAGGGACTCGAAAAACTGGCGGTTCCCGGCACGACCGAATACGTCGCGACGAGCACCGTGTTCGAGAAAGAGTTCTTGCCGTTGCAATACAAGCGGCACTTCGAGGCATCGACTCCGTTGGGAATCATTCGCAAGATCAATCGCGAGACATGGTCGAAGTTCTTGAACTCCGAATGGCCGGAGATGCCGCTGGCCGCGCTCGGTGGCAAGACCGTCAATCAAGCCGTTGGCGACGAATCGTTGCGTGTCCCGCTGGCGGCGTGGTTGCAACAACTCGAAATGTACGCCGATCGCTTTGGGTTGCCGTTGGACATCAATACGGAACGAGCGAAGTATCAATTGCCGGCGCTGTCTCTGTTGGAAGTCAGCGAGCATACGAATGTCGGCGTGCTATCGGTGTTGCAGTTCGCTCGGTTGCCGTTCGACGAGCTCAGCGATCAGCAACTCGTGGCAGCGTTCAAGCGTTCGACGTTGATTCAGCACAAGGGGAGCCTGCGTCCGCTGCTGATGAAAATCGTCGAGCGGCCAGCGACTCACGAGCACCTAGAAATCGCGCGGGTGTATCGCTTCCTGTCGGACCTGAGCGCGCTGCTATCGGAACCGGAAGAGGCGATCCGCTGGCTCGACAAAGAACGCTCGCGAGCCGTTCCGGTTAGCGAACGATTCGAGCATGAACTCGACTGCGACATGCGCGAGTTGCGGTATCGGCTGGACGATCCGCACGGCTCGGACTGCAACAATCTGCTCCGTCGGATGTGGGAGCATTACGCGGTCAAGGTGCCGGAGTTGCGCGCCTACGTGACCGGCATCGTCAGCCACTACAACGTCTCGGCTCCGTGGATGAGCGCGGAAAGCACGGGTGCCATCACCAGCGGCGGCGTTTGGACTCCCGATTCGGCGGCCGAGAAGCCAGCGGGCGAGAGCAAGCTGTGGATTCCTGGTTCGTAGAGCACGCGGCTCGCGTGCATTGGACACACGCGAGCCGCGTGTGCTACGGAAATGCGATTCCCTGACCAATCCTCCGTAATGCGTCGTGCCTTTGAGCTGGCGGCTCGCGGGCAGGGATTTGTCGAGCCGAACCCGATGGTCGGCGCGGTGTTGGTTGATGATCAATTGCGATTGCTCGGCGAGGGTTTTCATCCGCAGTTCGGCGGGCGGCACGCGGAGATTGAAGCGATTCACGATGCGGAAGCTCGTCGCAAGAAACAGAAAAGGAAGCGGCTGCAGGATGCGACGCTGTTTGTGTCGCTCGAACCGTGTTGTCACTTCGGCAAGACGCCGCCGTGTACGCAGGCGATTCTGGCGGCCGGCATCCGCAAGGTCGTCATCGGGCGCTCCGATCCGTCGCCGCACGCGAATGGAAAAGGGATCGCCGAACTCCGAGCGGCTGGCATGGAGGTCGAGGTTGGGTTGCTCGAAGACGAGGCCAACCGACTGACCGCGCCGTTTGCGAAGCGAGCAGTAACCGGTCTGCCGTGGGTGATCGCCAAATGGGCGATGAGCTGGGACGGCAAGATCGCGACCCGCTCAGGCGATTCTCAGTGGATCAGCAATGAAGTCTCGCGAGCGGTCGTGCATCGAGTGCGCGGCCGCATGGATGCAATTCTGGTGGGAGCCGAGACCGCGCGGCATGACGATCCCTTGCTGACCGCTCGGCCGCCAGGTCCGCGCGTGGCAACGCGAGTCGTGATTGATTCGACCGCGTCGCTACGAACCGATTCGCAGTTGGTGCGGACATCGGGCGAAGTTCCGCTGCTGATCCTCACCGGACCGGATGCTCCCACGGCGAACGTCGCTCGCTTGCAAGCGGCAGGGGCGGAAGTGTGCGTGCTGGCTGATGAGAACAGTTCCCTCGCACCAGTGGCGACAGCGAAAGACCTCAAGAAGATTCGTCCGGTCGAGCCACTCGCCGCGCTCCTGGAACTCGGTCGCCGAGGAATGACCAACGTGTTGGTCGAAGGAGGGGCAAACGTTTTAGGAGCGTTCGCCGACTTGGATTTGATCGACGAAGTGCAGATCTTCATCGGCTCCAAGCTGATCGGCGGGCAAGCGGCCCCTGCCCCATTGAGCGGCATCGGCTGCGACCCGCTGACGCAGGCTCGGCTGCTGGACGACGTGCGTGTCGAGGTGTTGGACGGCGACGTGTATTTGTCCGGTCGCGTGCGCGGGCATGAGTGGTAGCTGCGAGGACGTCGCGTCCCTGCTTGGTGCCCTGCCCTCGTGAGGCATTGAGCATTTGCTCGGCGAACACTTTCTTGATTTTCCAGTTTCGGCGGTGATTTCGCGTGCAATTACTTAACAGAAACGGCCCTACTGGGCAGAACCGGGATTAGTGCCGACGGGTTTCTCAAGCTCGATGGCACGCCTTGGAGAGGCGGGCTTCGGGTCTCGGAGACCGCTGACTGTTTTCCCGGTGAGAATACCGACAATCGAAAAGAGAGACGATTCGAGAGGAGCGAACGGATGCTGGTACTTTCTCGAAAGAAATTGCAGACCATTCGCATTGGCCAGGAGGATGTGGACCTGACGGCTCTCGAAATCCGCGGCGGCACGGTGAAGATCGGGATCGACGCGCCGGACGACGTGCCGATCCGGCGTGGTGAACTTGGCCCGAAGGTGGAGGCAACCGTGGCTTCGGCAGAGCGAGGCAGCCTGCGGCGAGTTGCTCGCTAAAGTGCGTCGGCAGAGTAGCCGCGTTCGCCAGAACGCGGGTGTTCTGCAAACGTCCCACACTCTGGCGAGTGTGGCGACGGTGCGTCATCAGGAAGAGAACGCAGATGGGGATCGGTCTATTGGCGAGCAAGCAGACTCAGGGTGATTCACGACGGAGTCCGAAGCCGGCGCGGGCGAACGAGTCGCCGGCGGCGGGTGACTCACCGCTGCGTTTGTTGAATGCGGCGCGGCTTGGGGCGACGAATCAGCTTGGCGAGTTGTTGCAGTGCTATCGCAGCTATCTCACGATTCTGGCCCGAGCGCAAATCGGGCGGCGGCTGCAAGCACGAGTCAGTCCTTCGGATGTCGTGCAAGAGACGATGCTGGAGGCCGTGCGTGACTTCGGGCAATTTCACGGAACGACCGAACGTGAATTCGTCGTTTGGCTGCGGCAGATTTTCGTCAACAACCTGATGCGCTTCGTCGCGGTTCACATTCATACGGCCAAGCGGGACGTGCGAGTCGAGATTTCCATGCAACAGCTTTCCAATTCGCTCAGTAGCACGGTCGCTGGCTTTGATCGATTCGTTGTGGCCAATGTTTCGTCGCCGAGCGCGGCGGCGGCGCGGCGTGAGACGGGAGTCTTGGTCGCCGATCAATTGACCAAACTGCCGGCTCATTACCGGGAAGTGATTGTGTTGCGAAACTTGCAGGGAATGCCGTTTGAGGAAGTCGCTCAGGAAATGGGACGGTCCACCGGTTCGGTGCGTATGCTGTGGATGCGGGCGATTGATCGGTTCCGCAGCTTGCTGGAAGAAAGCGGCCTTGTCGCTGACGGACTCTCGGCTCGACAGACCTCTTCCGACGGAGCCGACGCATTATGAGCGGAACGACGTCGCGTTCTCCCATCAACCGAGTTGGCAGCGACCGCCGCGATATCTCGGTCATTCCGGGGCTGACGCCGGATCAGCATCAGCGGCTCGCGCAGGTGCTCGACCAATATCTGCTGCGACTGGAAGCTGGCGAACATTCCGGACGAGTCGAGTTGGTCGCTCAACATCCCGACTTGGCTGAGCATCTCGAAAAATATCTCGACAGCCTGCAATTTCTCCAGACGGCAGCCGGCGGTTTTGGAACTCCGGTCGATCCTGAGAATCCGGGCGACGGTCAGCAGTTGGGAGACTTTCGACTGGTTCGTGAGATCGGTCGCGGCGGCATGGCGGTCGTGCATGAAGCCTGGCAGGCGTCGCTGGGCCGGACAGTCGCGCTCAAGGTGCTGCCGTTCGCGGCGATGCTCGACGCCAAGCAGATCGCACGGTTCCGCAACGAAGCTCAGGCGCTGGCTCAGCTAGAGCATCCACACATCGTCCCGATCTTCGCGGTTGGCGAGGATCGCGGAGTGCATTACTTCGCCATGCGATTGATCGACGGCTTGGCCTTGGATCGCGTGATCGAATTGCTGAGCGGAGAAGCTCGGCTCGCGGAAACGGACTTGGCTGCTGCCGATGTGCTGAAACATTTCCCGGCGGACAGGCCGCGGTATTTCGCACGGGTCGCGAGCCTCGGAGCACAAATCGCGCGAGCGCTCCATGCGGCTCATGAGTACGGCATCGTGCATCGCGACATCAAGCCGTCGAATCTATTGTTGGATCGTACTGGTAAGCCGTGGGTCGCCGATTTCGGTTTGGCCCGTTGGCAGACAAATTCACTGCTGACGCACACCGGCGACATCGTCGGAACCGCGCGCTACATGAGTCCGGAGCAATCACGCGGTGAGTCTGCGCTCGTGGATCATCGCACCGACGTGTATTTGCTCGGCATCACGTTGTACGAACTCGCGACGCTCCGCCCGGCCTTCGATCAACCGAACGGCCCGGAATTGCTGGCTCAAATCGCACACGAAGGCCCCGTCCGGCCACTCAGGCTGGTGCCGGACATGTCTGTCGATTTCGAGAACGTGATCTTGAAGGCGATCGCGCCGTCGCGCGACGAGCGATATGCCACCGCTCAAGATTTGGCGGACGACTTGGAGCGAGTGCTCGCCGGTGAGCCGACCGTGGCGCGTGCTCCGACGTTTTCCGAACGGCTCGGCAAGTGGGTCAAGCGTCATCGTCGAGCCGTCGCGACAATGGCGGGGATGCTGTTGATCCTCAGCGTGGCGAGCATCGTGGCCGCCGGTCTGATCTATCGCGAGAAAGTGAAGAAGGACGCGGCGCTGGCGGAGGCGACTCGCAACTTTCGCCAGGCGCGAGAAGTCGTGGACCGCTTCGGGGCAAAACTGGCCGATCAACTCGCGATTGTTCCGGGGGCGGAGGACATTCGGCGGTCGTTGCTGATGGGCACGATCGACTACTACCGCGACTTCATCCAGCAGTCGGGCGGCCAAGGGGGACTGCGCAGCGAACTGGCGACCGCGCTCAACAAGATCGCGCTGCTGACCGAGCATGTTGGCACCAACGAGGAAGCGCTCGCAGCTCACGAAGAGGCTCGCGCCGCGTTTGAGCAACTCGCGAAAGACGAACCGGCTCAAGTCGAGCATCTCGCGAATCAGGCACTCTGCGAAAATAACATCGGACTGCTGCTGAGCCGCACCTCGCGAACGGCCGAGGCCGAAAAGCGATTCCGCCAGGCCATTGAACTTCAAAGACGGTTGGTTCAACGCAACGATGCTTCCAGTAGCCACGCTCGCCAGAGCGTGGGCGAACGGCCGCTGAACTTCCCACGCTCTGGCGAGCGTGGCTACGAAGGAACTCGTGAACTGCGATTTCGGCGAGACTTGGCACTCTCCTACAACAATCTCGGACTGCTGCTCAGCGAGCAGGGTCGGCGCGACGAAGCCGCCGAGGCGTATCAGTCCGCAGTGGGTCTGCATGGCGAGATCGTCAAACGGTCCAGCTTGGCGGACGCGGAGAAGGACGAACTCGCCGGGCGATATCTCGCGGCGACTCACGGCAACATCGCGGCTCTGGAAGCGGATCGCGCGCCGGAGGTGGCTCGCAAGTCATACGCTCAGGCGTTGTCGATCCTGCATTCGCTCGTGACCCGACATCCGCAGCAGCCGGACCTCGCGCGCGATCTGGCACTCACCTGCAACAACCTCGGCGCGTTGCAGTCGCGTTTGGGGGAACACGTTTCCGCCGCCGCGACCTACGCGGAAGCGATCGAGACGATCCAGCGCTTGCTCGCCGCGTCGCCGAAGTCCACGGCATATCGCCGCGACTTGGCGCTCAGTCAGAATAACTTCGGTCTCGCGTTGGCTCGCGACGGCCGAGCCACGGACGCCGAGTCCGCCTTTCGCCAAGCGGCCGACGTGCAACAGCAATTGGCCGCCGAACATCCCGAAAGTCTGAACGATGCCAGTAGCCTCGGCAGTATCTGGAACAATCTGAGCATGGCGTTGGAGGGGCAGCAGCGTGTCCCCGACGCTTTGGCGGCTTACGAGCAGGCGTACAAAATTCAGAATCAAGTGCTCAAGGACGCACCCTCGGTTCCGCGTTACCGCGAGTTTCTCGACCGCACCTGCGTCAACTTCGCGCGAGTGTGCCGCGAGCAGAATCGTCTCGACAAGGCTCTGCAACTTGCGTTAAGACGCCGCGAACTTTGGCCCGAAAACCCCGATCGCTTGTGGTCCATCGCCGTCGAGTTCTCCGACATCGCGAAGCGGATCAGAAGCGATCAAATCCCTTCAGACAGCATTTCCATGAGTCGCCACGATTGCCTGCAACTCGTCGCCGAGACTCTCAACATCGGCGTTCGACACGGACTGAATCGCGAGGCGGCCGCGGAAGCCGACGAGTTCCGTGAATTGATGCTCGATGTCCAATTCCGTCGTTTGCTCGGCTGGTCCCAGTGAGTGATGTGATCTCATGACTCAACCGTTCAACACATCCGCGATCAACAACCCACCCGCGTTCCGCAGCCTGTGGCGGCGCTGGATGGAAGCTCGGCGTTCGTCACGGCGACGGCGTCTCGCGGCGTGGGCCGCCACGATTGAGGCCGTCGAAATCCGCATGCAGTTGTCGGCCGTGTCCGCCATCGCTGTTGACAGCATCGCTCCGCAAATCTTCGAGCACGCTCGCGACATGGACCAACTCGCTCCGGGAGCCGCCGGCGAGCAAAGGCTGACAGCCGACGGTCGATTCGACTCATTCGGGATGCTTGAGAACGCGCCGTCGGCCTTCGAGGTGACGCCGGAACTTGGCCAGCGTTTTGTGTCGTTTGATGTTGTGGAATGGAACTTCCCACCGCAAGACATCCAACCCCTTGGTGCATTCTTCGATCACGTTCCCGTTGATGACCAAGAACTCTGGTCGGAAGTCCGCGATTCAGAGGTCTCACCGCCATTCACTGACTGGGCGGACGCTCCGCAACATGCCTTGCCAATGGATAGCCATTGGCTGGACGCGATGCCGACCTTCGCACAAATGGGACCAACGTTTGGCGTGGCCGAGCATTTGGCTGGCGACAGAACGTCCGACTTCGGTTCGCCGGCGTTTCTTCAATCGCTGGACCGCTCTTTTGAATCACCGTTCCCAGATTTCGCGAATGCTCCGTCACGCCGCTTGCCAATGGTCAACCCATTCCTGTTCGCGAGGCTGAACGACGATCACCAGGGACCGCCGCCTGGCGCAATCGAACGATTGGCCGGCAACGGATTGCCGGACTTCAGCCGATTGCCCTTTTTTGACGGGCCTCGTCCAGACGGCCCGCGCGGCGCGTTCGAGCGGCGTCCGCCGCCGGACTTTGTGATCGCGATGCGATTCGGCACATTCAACGAGTTCCCGCCGCCCCACGTTTTCAATTCGGCAACCGGACCAGCACGAGCCGGTGATGAGCAGCAGGCTTCGTCGCCGACTCAACCAAGGGATGCAAACCTTTCGCAGCCCCAGTCACCGAATCGGCCGTCCGTCGTGTCGAACAACGGCGACTTCGGCGGCCTGATCGACATCAGTGAAAACCGCTCGAACGACGCCGCGAATCGTGAAGCACCATCGCCGAGCAACGTGACCGCGCCCGCGGTGTCCAGCAACAAGGCCGTGCGTCGCGCAACGTCCGCCGACTCGCGTCGAGCACCGTCGATCTTCGCGGCAACTCGCGAGGGAGGATTCATCGAATTGTTCGCGATGTCGGCGAACGAAACACACGGCTCGCGCACCGCTCCGCAGCGACATCCGAACCTTCAACGTCACGACCAATTGGACGCCGCCATCGGCCGCTTCGTCGCCTTTGAACGAGCCGACGATCCTACGAATGGCCAGCAAGTCTTCAACCACACGCGAATCAACGCTTCGTCAGAGACCGTCGAACCGCAGCCGAGTTCGGACAATGCCGCCTCGCTCACTGCCACCGTCACACGATTGCTCTCGCTGGGAATCGCCGTGACCTGGTTGAAGTTCAGTTTGAGCAGTGACGGCGTTTCCAAAACGAGATGGCAAACTTGGCGAAGCCAGTGCCTCCGGGCAGCGAATTCCGTTGTCGCGCGGCTGACGATTCACCGACGTCCCAACGTCATCCGCTAGAAGCGGTAATCAACACCCAGGTTGATGCTGTGTATCCATAGGTCGGAGCGACTCAACTGAAACAATGGTCGCAACGGATCAGCCGAAAGATCGGCGGGTGGAAACAAATTGGGGTTGATCGTGCGGTCGATCTGATTGGCAGCCACAGCGAAGTCGTTCAGAAACATCGCCGAATAGCCCAGGCGAAGTGACAGGTTTGGCCGGAGTTGCCAGCTCAACGTCGAACCCAATTCCGGTTGCAGGGTCCACTCGCCGTCGTGGTACGTTCCGATGTTGCTGGCCAAGGCATAGACCCCGCCGGTTTGAGTGACGGGTGCGGACCCCGTGACCGAGGCCACTTGGCGGCCATTGATCTTCACGGCGCTTTGCAGGTGCCCCACCGCCACCTTGCCGAGCAGATTCCACGTCAACGTGCGCCAGGTCAACTCGGCCCTCATTCCCATGTCCAAACCGTGAAAGTTGTTTTTCGCCGTGAAGTCGTCCGTCGAGTCAATCCGCGTATCTGTCGCCAAGATGGTCTGCTGCATGCGCAGCCCGTCGTCGTAGTGATTGAAGCGATAGCCGAGAATCACGCCAGCGTTCGCAGAATCAGTGCTCCAGATTCGCTCCGTGAGGCCCACATGTGTCTCGAAGAAGTTTCCCGAATCGGCGGTGAACTCGACGGAGCCGGTCGAGGTGCCGGGGAACGCGACTAACACGGCTTGCGGATCACCGGTCGTCGCATCGGTGTAAGGCCGGGCGAGAATCGCGAAGTCATCGGACGACGCCAACAGGGTCGTGGACTGACTGCCCAAATACGAAAATCCGGCTTCAACTCCCAAGCCGCGCTCACGGTCATAGAGATAGCCACCCGCCAGCCGGAAGCCCGAACGAACATCGGAATTGACTCGGCCATTGAACAGCACGCTGGTGGTCGCCTGCCCCAAAATGCCGGCGGTCGCCGCGTCAGTGCCATCCGGGCTGGTCGTCAGCAAGGCTGGCAAACGCTGCCCACGCACCCAACCGAGCCAATACTCGCCGACGATCCAACCATTGCTCTCGGTGGAAAACTCCAGCGTGTCGATCGCGCGATCGAGCAGCGGAAAATCGGTGACCTGATCGACCTTCGCCAATCCCGGAATGGCCGAGGGTGAGTTCGGTTCCTGTCCGTGACTGGTTCCCGCCAGCGACAAGATGGCCAGCAAGACACCGATTCTCATCCAACGCATGACGATGCTCCTTCATCAACCTGGAACGCGCCGACCCATCCATGAGTCGGCGGAAGAATCGAACTCAGACGACCGTGACGCTGGTCGTCGCCGTCACTCCATTGATCGTGCCATCATTGAGGATCACGTCCACGGTGATTTGATCACCGGCCGTCACGCCGCCGATCGCGGACAAGTCCAGCGTGTCGGTCGTCAAGCTGCTCGCAACCGTCGTCGATTGCACGATCGCGCCGTTGCGTTTCCAAACGTAGGTCAGCATCAGCGAGTCCGCATCATCATCCGAGACCGTCACGCTGGCGGTCAGCGTGTCGGTGGTCAGCGGTGACTCCGGAGTCAATGTCAGCGAGCCAATCACCGGCGCGCTGTTGAGCACCACGGTTGAACCCGTCGCGGTCTCGCCTGCCGCGTGGCCATCGTGCGGTGTCACTTCGACAGTGACCTGGTCTCCCTCGTTTCCATGTCCGGAGACGCTCAAATCCAAGGTGTCTGTCAGGCTGCTGCTATTCGACGTTGTCTGCACCACCGAACCGTTCACCTTCCAAACGTAGGTCAGCGTCACGCCGTCATTTTCCGAGTCCGATGTGGCGACCGTCGCGGTCAGTGTCTGATTCGTCGTCGGTTCGGCCGGAGTGAGCGACACGGAATCAATCACCGGCGCGCGATTCACGAAAACACTCGCGGTCGCGGTCACGCCATCATTGCCGTCGGTAGGAGTGACCTCGACGGTGATCTCGTCTCCCGGCGCGAGTTCCGGCAACAGTCCCAACGCCAGCGTGTCGGTCAGCCCCGCTCCGGTGGTCGTCTGCACGACACTGCCGTTGACCTTCCAAACGTACGTCAGCGTGACCGGATCGTTGTCTGGGTCAGAGACGGCAACGGTCGCGGTCAACGTGTCGGTCAGCAACGGAACACTGGGGGTCAATGACAGAGATTCGACCACCGGAGCGGCATTCACGATGATGGTCGAGGTATTTGCGGTCGCGCTGGTTTGCTTGCCGTCGCTGGCGGTCACCTCGACGGTGATGGCGTCGCCCAGGTCACCTTGGCCCGCGACACTCAGATTCAAAGTGTCGGTCAGGCTGCTGACATTGGCGGTCGTCTGCACGACGTTGCCATTGACCTTCCAGACGTACGTCAGAGTGAGACTGTCGTTGTCGAGGTCCGAAGCCACCACCGTCGCTGTCACGGTTTGAGTCGTGGTTAGCTCGCTGGGAGTCAGCGCGACTGAATCGACCGTCGGCGCACGATTGATCGTGGTGCTGGCGGTCTCAGTCGCGCCCTCCTTCCCGCCCGCGTGGGGCGTGACCTCGACCGTGATCTCGTCTCCCGACGTCAGACCGCTGATCGTGCTGAGGTCCAGTGTGTCGGTCACGCTGGCTGTGTCGGTCGTGGTCCGCACGACTTCTCCGCTCCGTTTCCAAACGTAGGTCAGTGTCACTGGGTCGTTGTCTGGATCGAACGCGGCCACCGCCGCGATCAAGAACTCGGTCGGCAGTGGCGCGGTCGGTGTCAGTGAGATCAAAGTCACTTCGGGCTCGCCGTTGATGACTGTCGTCGTGGCCGTCGCGGTGGCGCTGGTCTGTTTGCCGTCGTTAGCGGCGACTTCGACGGTGATGACGTCGCCGGCATCTCCTTGTCCGGTCACGCTCAGGTCCAGCGTGTCTGTGAAACTGTTGCTGTCCGTCGTCGTCTGCACGACGTTGCCATTGACCTTCCAAATGTACGTCAGCGCGAGGCTGTCGCTGTCCGCATCAGTTGCTGAGACAGTGGCCGTGACCGGTTGATTCGAGGCCGGATCGCTGGGAGTCAACAACACGGATTCGACAACCGGCACGCGATTCACGGCGGTGCTGGCGGTGGTCGTCGCGCCCGCGATGTCCGCGGCAACGGGCGTGACCTCGATGGTGATGACGTCGCCGGGTTGCAGAGTGTCGAAGGTGCTCAGGTCCAGCATGTCGGTCAGGCTGGAGGAGCCGGTTGTCGTTTGAGCTTCGTCGCCGTTGATCTTCCAGACGTAGGTCAGCGTGATCGCATCGTTGTCGGCGTCCGAGACCATCGCAATCGCGGTCAGTGTATCGGAAGCCAGCGGCGCGGTCGGAGCGATCGTCAACGAATCCACCGCCGGCGCGCGATCGACGATCGTCGTCGAAACGGAAACAGCGGTGCCGCTGGTCTTACCGTCGCTCGGAGTGACCTCGACCGTCACTTCATCCCCTCGATCGCCGTTGCCAAGCTCGCTGAGGTTCAGAGTGCTGGTCAGGCTGGAACTCGCCAGGGTCGATTGCACGATGACCCCGTTGACCTTCCAGAGATAGGTCAGCGCAATCGCGTCCCCGTCCACATCGGACGCGCTGACCGAGGCCGTCAGGATCGCGTCCGTCGTCGGATCGCTGGGAGTCACGACCAAGGAATCGACGACCGGGGCGCTGTTGATCGCCGTCATCGCGAGCGCGGTCTCACCGTCGATGGTTCCGTCATTGGGAGTCACTTCGACGGTGACTTGGTCTCCCGCTTCAAGATCGGTGAGTGTGCTGAGGTCCAAGTTGTCCGTCAGTTCGGTCACGCCGGCATTTGTTCGCACGACTTCGGCGTTGATTTTCCAAACGTAAGTCAGCGTCGTTGGATCGTTGTCCGCATCGGAGACCGTCGCTGTCGCCGTGAGGGTGTCGTCAGCGACCGGCGCGAGCGGACTGACTTCCACCGTCGCCACGGGAGCCTGATCGAAGACCGTCACGACGAAAGTGACATCCAGGATCGCTCCCAATCGATCCGTGGCGCGGATCGTGAGTTCGGCGGTTCCGACCTGCCCCGCCGCGTACGAGAGCGTCAGCCGATTGTTCTCCAGCGCGGCGGTGACCAAACCCTCGTTGCTGTTGATCAGCGTGAGCAGCGAGTACGTCAAGAACTCGTCGCGACGCACGACTTCGACGTCGTTGACGAGGACGTAATTCTCGGCCGCGGCATCGTTCGGAAAGTCGGTCCCCAAATAATCGACGAGCGGAATGTCGGTGAACGCTCCATCGGTCGCGCTCTGATCTTGCGTCGTGAGGGACGCGATCGCGTTGAGCGCCATCTGGTCCGTGTCGCTGACGATCTGTCCGAAGACCGTGAACCCGCCGTTCTGAGAATCGAGATTGCTGGTGTTGTCCGCCAAATTGAAGAAGAACTGGCTGGTCGCGCTATTCTCATCGCTGCCCAACTTGGCCATCGCGATGGTCCCGGCCACATTGGAGAACACAGGCTCGTTCTCCACCGCCGGGTCGGTCTCGACGGAAGACAGTTGCGACGTTGCGTCATCGCGAACAAAGCCGCCTCCCTGCGCGATAAATCCGGAAACAAGGCGATGAAAGATCGTGTCGTCGTAGCGGTCGTCGAGAATGTAGTTGTAGAAATTGGAGACGGTTTGCGGTGTTTGGGCGTCGAACAGCTCGACGTTGATGTCCCCTTGTGTCGTGTGAAACACGACCTGGCTGGTGCTCAGATCCGGGTCGTTGAAGACGCCCGCCAGATCAAGCGTGGTCGGAGAACTATTCTTGGCGACTTCAATGTCGATGGATTCGTCACGGAGTGTCGGCAGGTTGTTCTCGCGAGCGTTCGCCAAGGCCTCGCCGGTCCCGGCGTCCGCAAACGGAAAGTCATCGGGAGTCGTCGAGGTCAGGAATTGACGCAACGAGATCACTTGCGGTGTGAGCCCTCTCAATCCAAAGTCTTGAGTGATGGTCTGCCCGCCCGCGACCGTAATGCCGGACACCACGATCGCTTCTCCGAGCAGATTCTCGCCCGGTTCGGCAGTGACTTCATAAGTTCCCGGCAGAACATTTTGAAAGGCGTAAGCTCCGCTGGAATCGGTCGTGGCATCGACCGTGACTTCCGTACCTTGGTCGGTGGTTCCCGTGAGTTGAACGGAAATGCCGCGCACGACGATTTCCGTCGCATCGTGATCACCGTCTCGGTCAGCGTCCATGAACGCCACTCCGCTCAGTACCCCAGAGGCAGTACCAGTGGGCAACGAACGTCGCTCCAACGGTTCCAATACGAGATATCCAGCCGGTTGTCGCCAACAGTTCCGGCCGCCGCGCAGCTTCGAGCGACCAAACAATTCGCGAATTCGCCAAACCCATTGACGCATGATTCCGGCCTTTCGTGGAGCAATGTGATTTCAAAAACTGCGCGAGGAGGATGAAACGATCATCCCCCTCGCAGCAGCGTCCCAGTGAGGCGGGCCAACGCCACTGGGATTTCGCGTGAGCCGCAAGGCGCTAGCCGCGGGTCGAGGGAACAACCCGCGGCTAGCGCCTTGCGGCTCACTAGACACAGGAATCAACACGCATGGCGGAGAGCCCGGCTTTTTTGAAATGCCGGGCTTCTCTTCCGCGAGTGGTTGATCTTCAGAAACTAGCGACGTCGTGCCGGAGGACTTCCCGTTGGAGGATTGCCTTGTGGAAATCCTCTCTGGTGCGAACCTCCCTGCGGACGAGGCAGCATCGCGTCCATACCAGTGGTCCCATCCTCGGACAGTTGATTGGTTCCATCGCCGCCATTGAGCGTGTCGGCGTCAGCGCCCCCTTCAAGCGTGTCGTTACCGGCTTGGCCGAAGAGTTGATCCCGCCCGGCGTCGCCGAGCATGAGATCGTTGCCATCGCCGCCGAGCAGGCTGTCATCGCCCTTCAGGCCGTTGAGCCGGTCGTTTCCCGCACCACCGTCGAGCGTATCGTTTCCGTTGCCTCCGGCGATCACATCGTTGCCGTCGCCGCCGATCACACTGTCATTGCCACCGCCGGTCATGATGGTGTCATCTCCCGCACCACCATCCACGATCATGGGAGTCGTGATGTGACTCCCCGGCATCTCCGGCCTCACCGTTGGCCTCGCCGACATGATCGTTGGCCTTGCCGGCATCGCTGGCAGCGTCGACACACGGTCGTTCCCCGCCAGCGTGTTGATGAAGATCTGGTCGACGGCCGAAACGTCGAACCTTTGAGTCGTGCCGTTCACGGTCACAACCAGTTGATCGCCGGACGTCCCGGACTCTTTCCCGATGTTGACGTTGTCGGCCGCATCGGTCCCGGTCACGGTCAGATTGCGATCGACCAGCGAAATGGTCCCACCACTTGTCACTGGGGATAGAACGGCGCGGACCTCCAAAGCTTCAGCCGAGACGGGAATCCGCTTCCCCTGACTCTGCTTTCTTCTGCCTTTCAACATCAATCAATCTCCCTTAACTCAAATCCATTTGATGCGGTACGCGTCCAGCCTGGACGACAAGAAACAAGGCCGCGTTCGCGTGTGCGATGTCACACGATTTCCGAGGGAATTTCGAGAAGCCTGGGAAATCGACGACACTCTCGGCAGGTTTCGCCGCTACGGCACGACCGACTCGTTGGCGAAGCACTTGCCTCTGGTCATTGCCGCCAGGATGAAGTCTGGAGTCGTGTTATCAGAGAACGTGTTGTTCACGAGACCGCGCTCACCAGAATGAGGACTTCGCCACCGATTTCCTGCACTCTGGCGAGAGTGGGGACGGCCTAATCATTTCTGCGGGTCCACTGAGGATTGACGGCGAGAATTCCACTCCACGAACTTCACGTTATTCCGATACGGTGCGATTCTGCCGAACGGGCACACGGCTCGATTTGCTGTGCTGGCGAGGTGTCTTGTTCGTTGAGGAGCGGATCCTGCGATTTTCCAGTTCTACGCAAATTTCTGTCGATCGTGCGCTGGTGGCCATCGGTCTGTTGCTACTTGGCGGATTTGTCTCCAGGACTTGGGGCGAGCCAAGTGACAACGCCGAAAAGACGGTCGCCAACCGACCAGCGCATCACCTTTGCGTTTCGCCTCGCGATTGCTCGCAAGCCGACGCCGCGCGAACTGGCCGTTCTGCGGCGCGTCTTCGAGCAGCAACTCGCCCGGTTCAACGCCGATCCCGCTGCGACAACGAAGTTGTTGACCGTCGGTGAGTCGCCACGAAACGAGCAACTCCCCGCTGCCGAACTCGCCGCTTGGAGAGCGGTCGCCAACGTGATCCTCAATCTCGATGAGACAGTCACGAAGGGCTGAACGTGGGGCAGGTTTTCAACCTGCCCGGCCCTAGCGACAGCGTTGTTTCGAGTGAACCTCAAGTTTTACAACGCCTGTTCGGGCAGGTTGAAAACCTGCCCCACGAATTTGCAAACTCGCCAGCTCACTTCTTCCGCTCGCGGAGAATCGTGTCGACTTGCTGCATGAAGTCGCGGACGTCTTGGAACTCGCGATAGACCGACGCGAATCGCACGAAGGCGACATGATCCAGCGCCCGTAGCCGGTTGAAGACTTTCTCGCCGATGTAGCGTGACGGAACTTCCCGCTCGAAGTTGTCGTTCGCATCGGTTTCGACGTCGCGCACGATCTCGTCGATTTGCTCCGCACTGATCGGCCGCTTGAAGCAGGCCTTTTCCAGACCGAGGCGGAGTTTCTCGCGGCTGAAGGGGACTCGCGAACCGTCCTTCTTGATGACCTTCATCGACGATTCTTCAACCCGCTCGTGGGTCGTGAAGCGGCGGTTGCATTTGAGGCATTCGCGGCGGCGGCGGATCACGAACGACTCGCTCATCCGCGTGTCGATGACCTTGGTTTCGTCGTGCCGGCAGAAGACGCACATCATGGGAGAGACTCCGTTCAAAAACCCGTCGCGTCAGCGAGGGCGAAGGCTTCACGGAGACTCTCCGAGAAGCAGTCATCGCGACGGGGTCGGGAGTCTTTTTCATACCGCAGTTGAGAGTTTTTCGGTTGTTTGACTCGTGTTGTGCGGCATGAAAAAGACTCCCGACCCCATTGCGGCGATCTGGTTGCAATGGTCTGGCGCGACCCGTAAACTCCCGCCCCTCTTGCGGCTGGCGGGTTTATATGGCTGGCTGAATCAAGTGACAAACCTGCCCCCAAGAATGTCGGACAGACCGAAGGAGTTTTGACGTGGCGATGCACAATAGTTTGCGGCGGAAAAGCAATATGGCTCGCCGCCGAAGCGTCTTATCGCGTGAAGAGCGGATCGCTCAGATGAAGGTCGATGAGAAGTGGACCGACACCCGTAGCCCGTTCGGCCTGCCCAAGACCCGCATCGCAAAACAAACAGTCGGCAAGAAAAAGAAGAAGGAAAAGAAGGAAGGCGAAGAAGGCGATGCCGCTCCGGCTGCGGGAGCCAAGGGTGCTCCGGCCGCCAAGGCCGCGCCAGCCGCCAAGGGCAAGAAGTAGTTCGGCTCCGTGTCGTGAATGTGAATGATCACGCCCGCACCTTTCGGTGCGGGCGTTCGTTTTGGCGAGGCTCTGCCTCATGCGTGATCCGACGAAACACCCCCGACATCGACTGACCGCGAAAGACCGGCTGCGGGCATTTGCAGGATCGCTGTTTCGAGCCCGCGTCCGCAAGCAGTCGAAACGCTTTCTGAGGGCCGCCGAGGATTGCCGGAAGACTCAGCACGTCGTTTTGCAGCGTTTGCTGACGCTCAATGAGGCGAGTCGTTTTAGCCAAGAGCACGGGCTGACGTCCGCGCTCACGCCCAACGAGTTTCGCACACGATTGCCGATCTCTGACTTTGAGCGCTTCCGGCCCTACATCGAGCGGCTCAAGGTCGGTGACACGCAGGCGTTGCTCGGACCGCAGAACAAGCTGTTGATGTTCACTCTCAGCAGCGGGACGACATCGGATTCGAAGTTCATTCCGATCACGCAGCAGTTCTTGGACGACTACCGCCGCGGCTGGCAGATTTGGGGCATTCACGCTTACGACGCTCGGCCGGGGTTGAACCACAAAAACATTCTGCAAGTCGCCAGCGATTTCAACCGCTATCGCACTCCGGCCGGAACGCCCTGCGGCAACATCAGCGGTCTGGCCGTCGCGTCGCAACGGCCGATCGTGCGGTTCATGTACACGATCCCCTATGTCGTTTCGAAAATCGAAAACCCGCTGGCCAAGTACTACACGATCCTGCGACTGGGCTTGGCCGACGACAACATCGGGCTGATCACGACCGCGAATCCCAGCACGCTGGTGCAACTCGCGACGTTGGCGGACGCCGAGAAAGAATCGCTGATCCGCGACATCGCCGATGGAACGCTGTCGAACCGATTCGCGGTCAACGACGAAGTGCGGCAGAAGCTTCAGCGACGACTGGCTCGTCGCCGGCCGAAACGCGCGAGAGAACTCGCAGCGCTGGCCGACGCGGCGGGGATGCTGCGGCTGAGCGACGCTTGGCCGAAACTCGAACAGCTTGCGATCTGGATGGGCGGAAGTTGTGCCGCGTATCTCTCGGCCGTCAAGCAGCACTTCGGAGAGAACATTCCGATTCGCGATCACGGCCTCTCCGCCAGCGAAGGCCGGATGACGATCCCTTTCAACGAGGAACACACCGACGGCGTGCTCGATGTCACGTCGCATTACTTCGAGTTCATTCCCGAAGCAGAACATGGCTCGGCCAACCCGACCCTCCTCGAAGCTCATGAGCTGATGGCCGACCGGAACTATTTCATTCTGCTGACAACTTCGTCCGGGCTGTACCGCTACGACATCTGCGACGTCGTGCGCTGCACCGGCTTCGTCGGCACGACACCGATCCTGCGGTTTCTGCACAAGGGTGCGCACATCTCGAACCTGACCGGCGAGAAAGTCTCGGAATCACAGGTCGTCGAAGCCGTGCGGCACGCCTTGGACGCGCATCATCATCGCGTGGGATTCTTCACACTCACGCCGGTTTGGGGCGAGCCGCCGTACTACCAGCTTCTGCTCGAAGCGCGCGACATGCCGCACCCGCAGCTTGGCGAGCAACTCGCCAGCACGATCGACTCCAAGCTGCAAGAGTTGAACTGCGAGTACCAGGAAAAACGCTCGACCGGCCGGCTCGCCCCGCTGCGTTTGGCTCGGCTGATCGACGGTTCTTGGCGGCGTTTTGCCGAACAGCGACAAACCCGCCTGGGCGGCAGCATCGAGCAATACAAGCATCCCTGCTTGATGCCGGACCTCGATGCCGTCGCCCGCGCCTTCGGCGACCAATTGCGCGGCTGAGCGGTGTCGGAACCGAATCTGGCCGCAATCTTCGCGATCACAAGTCTCATGAACTTTGCGGGAATTCGCGGCGCAGCGGTTGAAAAGTCGAGTCCGGCTCATATCGTGTTGCCTTCGTCGGAGGCCGTTCTGAGCTTCCGGAGATGCGGCCATTCGGCCAATTCCCTTCTGAGAACGACGCGGGTCAACGCGCAGGTCAATTCCTTTCCATTCACCCAGGAGACCGCCATGTCCACCACACCCGATCGGACGCCTGCAACGTCCGAGCTCGAACAACTCACCGCTCGGTTGGATGAGTTGCAACGCCGCACCGAGGGCCTCACCGCCGCTCTCGAGAATTCTCGCTCCACACGGCGGCTCGTCATGCTCGCCTTTTTGGCGTTCGTGGTCGTCGCGATCTGGCAATTCTACGCGCTCGGCAATCAGTTGCGCAGCGCGGACTACCAAGACCGATTGATGGCCGAACTTCAAAAGTCGATCGCCGGCAATCAAGCCAGTTTTCGGGCCGAGGCTCAGAAGCTGGTGGACAAGGTCACGCCGGTCGTCACGACCGCGTTCTCCGAGCAATCGACGAAGGACATGCCGGTCTTCATGAAGCTCATCGACACCGAGCGCGCAAAACTGACGGACAACTTGGCGTCACGCATGTCGGACAAGCTCGAGAAACATCATCACGAATTGCTGCGCCGTCACGACAAACTGTTTCAGCAGGAGTTTCCCTCGGTGCAGAACCCGGAAATTCGTGACCGCATGATGGGCAATACCTGCCTGGCGCTGGATCGTCTGGTGAAGAAGTACTACGTGGACGAGTTCCAGAAGGAATTGAAGACGATGGATCGGGTCTGGGAAGACTTCCCGCCCGCGGACAAGCCAGTCGGTGATGAGCCGCCGCTCGAATCTCAATTGGTCGGCGAAATGATGGACCTGCTGGCGATCAAGTTCTCGCGCAGCCGGCCCGCCGCCGGCAACTAGGTCTCTCCGCCTCATGAGCGGCTTTCCTTCTGAATTCTTCTTCTCGCGTGAAAGGCACTTTCCGATGAGTACTCCCAATACCCCCAGCCCGGCGGCCGCTACGGCTTTGACCGAGCGAATGAACAAGTTGACTCAGAAAATTTCTCAACAAGAAGCCGCGATCCATCGTTCGACGCGGACGACGGCAACGATCGGCCTGATCGCTCTCGTCGTGCTCGGCGGCTACTTCTACTACGGCTACAAAATGATTGCCGGGTTGCTCGAACCGAAAACGCTGGTCGGTTCCGCGACCGGTCTACTCGATCAAAATCTGCCGGCCGCTCGCGACGCGTTGATCGCGCAGATCAACAACTCCGCTCCCGCCTGGGCCGAGCAAGTCAGCTTGCAAGCGCAGGCAGCGGTTCCCGACTTGCGGCTCAAACTCGAAGACTATGTCCTGACGGAAACCGACAAGCTGGCCAACCAGGTCACGACACTGACCGAGGACAAATTCCGCAAAGCGATGCACGACAATCACGACGTCATCGAAAAAGGCTTCCAGGAACTCGCCACCAGCGACAAGCTCTCCGAAGAGTCGCTGAAAGTGCTGGTCACGGCGCTGGAGCAGGAATTGAAAACGGACATGCAAGCTCAGTCCGAAGCCGTACTGGAAACCTTGCGATTCCTCTCCGCGCGCATCCAACGGCTCTCGAACGGCAAGAACTTGGACGAAGAGGAACGCTGCGAACGCCGCATCGCCATGCTCTCGCGCCGGCTGAAAATGATGGAGGCCGATCCCCGCCCGATCACGATGCCCGAGTTGAAGTCGTCGACACCGATGAAGAAATCCGCCGAATCGGACAAACCCGCCGACGATGCCAAAGACGCCGCGAAGGCAGACAAACCGGAAAGCAAAACCGGCGATGATGCCAAGTAGTGCGCAGGTTCTGGCGAGCGGGGAGGCGTCAGCCCAATGGCACGGACTTTGTCCGCAAAGTAGCAGGCACATTCCATGTGCCGTCCGCAATTCTCAGGCGGACGGCACATGGAATGTGCCTGCTACCTTCTAAAATGAGTGCCATTGGGCTGACGCCGCCCCGCTCGCCTGAGAATCAGGCGCGAGTCGCGTCCGTCTCACTTCAGCAGGTCTTGCGGCTTCACGCCCTTCGCGAAGCCGCCGAACTTGAATCGCAGCGGCTTGAAGTCGCCGACCAGATCGACCTTCGATCTCTCCGGAATCTTGTCTTCCATCGATAGGCACCAGTAGCTGGCGTTGACGATCAATCGGCGAGTCCCCTCCCACAGCAAGTCTTCGGAGGCTCCCATCGTGGTCGTGAAGACGCGCGCCGTTTTGCCGCTCTCGCTCTTGTAGGACTTAGTCCAGGCGACCGGCATCATCGGGTTGTTCTTCTGCCCCTCGACCGGTGGGCTGTCGTCTTTCAGCGTCGCGGTGACTTGGCCGAGCACCAGCGGCAGGCTGTCTCCCGGCAGCGGCAAGCGCACGCCATAAACGTCCGTCGTGCCAAAGATGTCGCCGTCTTTGAGTCCGCGCAGAATCGGGTGCGACGCTTGGTCCGGCACCAAGAGGCCACGAGTTCCCTCGACCGCATGATGTCCGTGATGGCTGATCCAAGTCTCGCCGAGCACCTGCCGGCCGAAGCCTTGTTCGTACTCTTTGCCGCCGTACGTCCATCCGTACTTGGCGAACTTGCGGTCTTTCGGAATGTTGAACGAGTGCGTCGAAGTCCGCAGGCCGATCACCGGCTTGCCCGCTTCGATGTAATCGACGAACGGCTGCATCTGCTCATCCGGCAGATTGCGGAACCGCAGTCCCAGAATCGCCAGATCGGCCGTCTTTAACGCTTCGGTCCCCGGAATGTTGGTCTGATGATCCGGCTTGATCGAGCCATCCGCCGGATCAATCGGGAACAGCACCGTGCATTTGAAGCCATGATGCTTCGACAGAATCTTCGCCAACTGCGGCAGCGCCTCTTCCGAGCGGTACTCGTCATCACCACTGATGAGCACAATGTGTTTTCCTTTGCCCGGCCCGTCGCCACCTTCAAACACGATCCAAGGATCAGCGGCCTGCACGGCCGAGACGACAAAACCAAATCCAACAGTCACTAAGCACAGAGCCAATCGAATCTTCACGGTTCAACCTTTCGAGTGGTGAAATGGAAATCTCAAATCTGAAATCTCAAATCTGAAATACTGGCACGGACATCGTTTCAAGCCGACACCCAGCAAGCAAGGGAGGCGAGCGCTCGTGGAGAATTCCGGGCTTAGCCATGGGGTGGACGGTACAGCGGGATGTCAGTCGCGGCTTGAGAGTGGCTCGCGCGCGGCGTAGCATCCGAGACATCTCGCTCGGTCTCACATCTCCAAGGAAGCCATCATGGCTGATCCGATCAGCGTTCAATGTCCGCACTGTAAAACAAAGCTGAAGCTGAAGGCCGCTCCGCCGGAGGGCAAGAAGGTTGGCTGTCCCAAGTGCAAGAAGCCGTTCCCGGTGAAGGCTCCGCCGAAGAAAAAAGCGGACGAGGATGATTTCCTCGACGCGCTCGATGATCTGTCCGAGGACGATTACGAGGCTCCGGAAGACGAGAACTCAGAAGAGCAAGAAGAAGAGGCACCGGTCCGCAGCACGAAGCGATCGAGCGGTGGGGCCTCAAAAAAGGGAGCGGTCAAAGGCAAGAAGGGACGCTCCAAGAAAAAGTCCGCCGGGCCGTTGTTGGCGATCATCGGCGGCAGCGTGGCGGCGCTCCTGGTGCTGGGTGGCTTGGTCTGGTTCTTAATGAACCTGCCGGGAGCGAAAGGGATCAGCAGTGCGTCGGGCGAGTTCATCGCCTTCCTGCCGTCGGATGCGGATGTCTATTTCACGGCGCGCCCGGCGGACCTGATCGCATCGCCGGTCTTGGCTTCCTTCGTTCAGAAACCCGATGGTCAAAAGGGACTCGCAGAATTTGAAAAGTCGTTTGGATTCCCGGCTCAAGAAATTGAGCATCTCTATCTGGCGGTGAAGTTGGACCCCAATGCCGCCAAGGCGGCTGCCCAACCCGGAGCGCCGATGGCTGGAAATCCAATGATGGGCATGCCGGGAATGCCCGGCGGAATGGGAATGGGCATGCCGGGCGGCAATCAGCCCGGCGTTGAGGATGCCGTGATGGTGGTCCGGCTCAAGCAACCCTACGGAGGCAAGACGCTCGAGCAAATCACGCAAGGCTTCACCGCCAAATCGCACAGCGGCATCAGTTACTACGTAGACCCGAAGCCCAACGGCGGGGCGATGGTCTTCGCCAATGACCGAAATGCGATTCTCTCCGACCCGAAGTGGATCGAGCGGATCATCGACCGCAAGGATCAAGCCGAGAACAACGACCTGCTGGCGTATCTCGCGAAGGATCAGCACCTGACGATGATCGCCAATTCCAAAGGGAACGCTGCGCAGCCATCGCTCCCATCTGGGTTCAGCCCGGAAATGCTGCCGAACAAGGAAATGCAAAAACTCGTGCAAGAGATTGCGAGCGTTCGACTGGATCTCAAATTTCCGGGGAGCGTCGATTTGAAAGTCGCGTTGACGTGCAAGACCGATTCCGCCGCTCAGCAGATTCACACCGAGACCACAAAGCAAATTGAGCAACTGAAACAGCAAGCCACCGTCTTGAAGATGATGCTGCCGGACATCGACGTGGTTATCAACTCCGTACAAGTGAGTCTGACTGGTCCCACGATGAGCGTCTCGGCGTCGGTGCCGAGCGCGATGATCGACCGCCTGAAAGAACAGACCGGATCGCCGGGCGGATCTCCGCCAGGACTGTCGCCCGGCGCGACATTTCCCGGCAGCGCACAGCCCGGAGCCTTTCCGCCAGGCTTTCCTGGCGGCGTGACCGCACCGGGAACAGCCGTGCCAGCAGGAGCCCCGGGAGTCGTGCCGCCCGGTCTTCCCGCAGGAGCGATTCCACCAGGAACTACGATTCCACCGGGTGCGGTTCCGCCAGCCGGAGCGATCCCGCCCGCCGCGCCGAAACCATAATTCCACGGAGTCCGTTCCACGCGATCGAGGATCAGACCCACCATGCGAACCAGCGGTTTAGCGTTGCTGTTGTGCTCGGCGTTTAGCCTTCCGGTATTCGGCCAGCAGGTGGCCATTCAACAGCCGGTGGTGGGCACGACCTTGGTGAGCACTTCGGTCGCCGTTCCGAATCACGGCCGAGTCTATCTGGGAGGCGTCTCGTCGGCGCAATCGGGACGCTCTCGATACGGATTCGTCCCATTCGGCTCGTCGATCGGAATGTCGCGGTCGTCAAACTCTTTGTCGGTTGGCGTGACGATCATCGACCTCCACGAAATGGACGAGGCCATCTTGAACTCGGTCCCGGATCGACCGTCGTCCTCTGTGTCGCGTTACTCCTCCGCGATTTCCGCAGCGGCCGTCGTCAGCCAGCGCGAGCCGACTCGCGCGGAAGAAGAGTCGCCGTCGGCTCGATCTGCGAAGTTCGAACGGCTCGCTCGCAAAGCGGAAGCGGAGAATCATCTCGGAGTCGCCAAGTTGCATTGGCAAATGGCCGCGAAGTACGGCTCGGCGGCGGCTCGCGAACGGTCGCATCAGGTCGATGTTGCCGGACCGAACTCGTCCAAGCAGTCGAGGTAGAGCGACTCAACTTTCGCCCTTGCCCACGGTGTTTTTCGGAGGAAGGTGAGGCTCGACTTGATGCTCGGGTCGTGAGTAAAGCACCGCACTGGAATGATCTGCCCCATCTCCTCCCAACCCACGTGCGCGACGAGATGCTCAAGGATCATCGCGAGCGTGATGCCATGCAGTGGATCGTTGGGAAGCTCTTGAGTCATCGTCAGTTCAGTCTGGATCGAGTGCGAAATCAGATATCCAAGTCATCCACCTGGCTGGCCTCGTCCATGATGATGCGGTAGCGCTCGCTGGCGTCTTTGCCGAGGAGTTCATTGAAGGTTTTGTCGGCGTCAAGTTGGCTTTCGATGTCTACGCGCAGCAGGATGCGAGTCTTGGGATCGAGCGTGGTGACTTTCAATTGCGATGCGGTCATCTCGCCCAAGCCTTTGAAGCGGCTGATCTCGAAGTTTCGATTCTTCGGGAGCGTGGCGAGAATCTCTTCGCGGTGTGCGTCGTCGCGGGCATAGTGCGATTCCTGGCCGACGGCGATGCGGTACAGCGGCGGCAGCGCGAGATACAGCTTTTCGCCGCGAATGAGCTGCGGCAGATGGCGGAAGAAGAACGCGAGCAGGAGCGTGCTAATGTGATAGCCGTCACTGTCGGCGTCCATCAGCAGGATGATGCGGTGATAGCGCAGCTTGTGCATGTCGAATCCGGGGCCGATGCCGGTTCCCAGCGTTTCGACGAGGTCGTGGATTTCCTGGTTGCCGAGGATCTTGCTGGTGGCCAGCGACTCGGTGTTGAGCACTTTGCCTTTGAGCGGCAGCACCGCTTGTGTCTTGCTGTCTCGCCCCATCGCGGCGGTGCCGCCGGCGGAGAGACCTTCGACGATGAATAACTCCGAGTCCTCCGGCTTGTTGCTGCGGCAGTCGAGCAGCTTTCCGGGAAGATTCGTCTTGCGACCGCCGGGCGTTTTGCGACGGACTTCGGTCGCGGCCTCGCGGCTGGCTTGCCGAGCACGCGCGGCGAGCACGATGCGGCCGACGACTGCATCGGCGATCGACGGGTTGTTGCTCAGCCAAGTCTCGACGCCGGGGCGGACGAGTCCCTCGACGGCGCTGGTCATCTCCGGGTTATTGAGTTTGTCTTTCGTCTGACCTTGAAACATCGGCTCGGACAGGAAAATGGAGACGATCGCGACGAGTCCCTCGCGGATGTCTTCGGCGGTCAGCGTGATCCCTTTCAGCTTGATGTCGTGCATCTCGATGTAGTTCTTGACCGCCTTGACGATACCGGAACGAAAGCCGGCTTCGTGCGTGCCGCCGGCATGTGTGCGGATGCCGTTGACGTAGCTCATCACCCGCTCGTCGGTCGATTCGGTCCAGGCCATCGCCAATTGCAATTTGTGGTTGCCGAGTTCCTTGTCGATCGTGAAAAGCTGCTCGTGAATCTGTTTGCGTTGGTCGTCCTTCACGACCTTTTGCAGATAGGCCGTGATCCCTTCGGGGTGGAAGAACTCGTGCTGCTCCTTCTTGGCCTCGTCGTGGAAAACGATCCGCAGTCCGCCATGCACGAACGAGATGTCTTCCAGATGCTGCTTGATGATGTCGGCGTTGAAGTGAGTGCTGCGAAAAATCTGATCGTCGGGGCGAAAGAAGATCGTGGTTCCGCGTCCGCGAAACGGCCGGATCTTCTCGACCGGGCCTTGAGGCTTCCCGCGACGATACGTCTGCTGGTACTCGTGCCCGTCGCGATGCACCGTCGCGATCATCTCTTTGGACAGCGCGTTGACGACTGATGAGCCGACGCCGTGCAAGCCGCCCGATCGCGCGTAATTCTTGTTCGAGAATTTTCCGCCGGCATGGAGGACCGTCAGCACGACTTCCAGCGTGGAGGTTTTCGTCTTCGAATGTTTTTCGACCGGGATGCCGCGTCCGTTGTCCTGCACCGAAATCGAGAGGCCGTCCTTGTGCAGCGTCACGTCAATGCGGTCGCATTCCCCGGCGAGATGCTCATCGACCGAGTTATCGACGATCTCCCAAATCAGATGATGCAGCCCGCGCGCATCGACGCCGCCGATGTACATAGCCGGCCGCCGCCGCACCGCTTCCAAGCCTTCGAGAATCTCGATGTCGTCGCTGGTGTAATTCGCTTTTTGCTCCGCCATGAATCGCCTCGATCCTTCGCTGGGATTGTTTTACTCGCCGCTGGGGCGTGCGAAGAATTGCGATCTGCGCGAAGGGGGGCAAGCGAGAGCCGAACGAGTGACGGGAGGGGACTGCTTATGGCGTCCCCAGCAGCAGCGACTGCGGGTAGCCTCGGCCGAGTTCGGTCAGGTCTTTGAGAAACAGGATGACCGGCGGCTTCTTGGATTGCGTGGTGTCGATGACCGCTTCCAGTCGCGTGAACGGTCCGGCTTCATCGAAATAGCCGATCGAGTTGACGCGATAAATCCCGCCGCGGCCAGTCAGGTACGGGTCCAACTGCTGCATGGTCGGCAGGTCGATAATGCCTTCGATGACCAACCATCCGGCCGTCGTGCGCGAACCGGTGGTGTCGACCAGCGGTGCTCCATCGGCACCTTGGCGTTTGCCGAGGATCGTTTCGGCCAAGGCTTCGTTCATTCCAGGAATCGTCAGCAGTGTCTCGTAACGAGCTTGAGCGGCGTTGATTCGCCCGTCCGTGAACTCGTCGTTGTTGGTGCTCAGCGTGTCGAGCAGCGACGGCAGGTAAGTGGTCATGTTGCCGCCATCCGCCGTCCACGGACTTTGCAGAGTCGTCACCGAACCATTGACGGTGGCTTGAGCCGTGGCCCCAATCAATTCGTACAACGAAGTGATCTGTTTGCCCGCTCCTTTCGACAAGTCCATGCCACCACGAGTGACCGTGCCGCTACCGCCGCCGATCGCGCTGCCGATCGCGGTCGCGGCTTGTTGCAGTTGCGAATACTGCTGATTGAGAGTTGCCGTGGAAGTATTCCCGCCGCCACTCGGCGAGCCTCCGCCTCCGGTTGGCACGCCGCTGGAGGGATTGCTCCCGGAGCCGCCGCTATTTGCTCCACCAGCCACCTGATTGGCGGTTGTCTGAGCTAGGCTCGTGACGCGGTACGCGATCACGAACTGAGCGACCGTCGCATCGAACTCTTCTTCGAGCTTGTCGTACAAGTCGGCGAGGTTGTTGTCGTTGATGTTGATGCGGTTGGTGCCATCCCAGCGTGTGTTCTTCTCGCGGCCAAAGACGGTGAGGTACGCCGACCAGCCGAGTTGCAGAGCACCGTCAGCATTGTCGGGCGGCCAACTCGCGTCGCCGTCGTTCTCGTTCGGGTCGAGCAGCCCATTGCGGTTGAAATCCTCGCCGTACAGATATTCTGAGGTCACGCCGCGCACCAGCAGCAGTTCATCGAGCGACTCCAGCGGACTGTTCTTGGCGGAATACGCCGGGCTGAGTCCGTTGTAGTACTCGGATTCGCAGCCGTTCGTGCGTGACGTGTCGTCGGCGTCGATGAAGTCGAGGATCGCGTCGGCGAATTCGTAAGTCATGCCGGGGATCATCAACAGCCGGCTGGCCGGATCGGACGCGGAAACCGTGCCGCTCGTGCTGTCCGTCGATGACGTCGCAGAGGAACCGGTGGAGGAACTCGAACCGGTTGTGGAACCAGTCGAGGCTGAATTCGATGAGGTTGTGTTACCGCCTGCCGAACCGGAAGCCCCAGTCGTGCCGCTGGCGGCGCTACTGCCGCTCGTCAGCGACGTACCGCGAGATTGCTGCTTCTGTTCGGCGGCCACCAGCGCGTTGACGTTCAACTTGGACGATTCGTCGATCAAGCCGAATCGAATCGTGGTGCAGGTCACATCGCTTTCATTGGGAGCGACCAGGCTGAACCGAGTTCGTCCGCGCGGGCCGTCGGCCTCTTTGATCGTCTGCACGAAATGCTGCGGATCGTGAACGACGTTTTCGTAGGCACCCTCCTCCGTGGGCAGACCGAGCACGGCCGCCGCCAGTTCCACTCCCGAATCCGCCGCCGCGCGGGCTTGAGCCTCACGCCCGAAAACACCAGTCGCGTGACTTTCCGAGACCATCAATTCCGAGAACGAATACGCCCCCAACGCCAGCAGCGCGATGACCACCAGCACCACCAATAACACGCTGCCAGATCGGAATGACGTTGGCGAATGAGTGACGCGGCGCATGGCCAGCCTCCGTGGGAAGACGTTCGTCGAACCTCGGCGAACGGTTTCTGGCTCCACTCTTTATCCAGAGGACACCCCGCGCAGCAATGCTGACCCGTGCCGGAAAGCCATCAATCAGCGGGGTCGTCCACCGGAATTGCCGGCAGGCGGACGCACCAAACCCAAAGGCAGGCCAAGCCAATCAGCCATTGAACAGAGGTGACCCACAAGTAAACGCGGTGCTCATGGTAAAACGACTCGCCGGTCGGCAGCGACGACGAGACGGTTTCCATCCAGCGACTCAGCCGTGAATGCAAGAACCACAGCCAGCCTTGCAGCGCGAGCAATAGACTTGCCAAGACCGCTCGGCAATTCCTGGGTTGGTGCCACAGCGCATCGGCCAACAGGCAGATTCCGGCAAGCGTGCCGGCCAAGTTGAGCCGAACGGTCACGCGCTGAGTCAACAATCCCTGTTCAATGCCACCGAATTGCTCGATGCCCAGCGGCACGATGATCGCCGCATAGAACGTCAGCCCGCCCCACCACACCGCCAAACTCAACGTCACGGCGAATTGCCACAGCCAGAATCGCCAACTTGATTGGGGCATGGCAACCTGCTGACAAGACTGAAGCCGCGTCCTGAGCGATCAATAGGACGGTTCGGAAACAAAACAGGCGAAGCTCATTCCGGCGCGATGACTTCGTTCGCACTCATCGTACACATCGCGGCGAACACGGCGAGGTTGATGTTTTGGTTCACAAATTTGACTCGGCCATCGACGAACAGGAAATTCCCGCCGCCGGAATGAAAGCTGTAGGGTTCGTTGTCGTTTTTGACGTTCATCGGGCGGTTGCATCCGCCGGCCGGACCGCAGCCCTCCGCGGAACCATCGGCCTTCGCGCCGTGGAAGCTGAACGGTCCTTCGCTGTCGGCCCAACAAATTCCCTGGTCATTCGAGAGCGTCGAATTCTCCGTTTGGCCGCGGTAGACCTTGGGCCGTGCAGCGCATTCCACCACCGCGATGGTGGAGGAGGTTCCGTCTCGCACATTGCGAAACCGGGCCGTGGAATTGCGTGACATGATCGAGAATTGGTTCGTGGCGGTGTAAAGCGCCGTCGGCAGATGCGGGTTGATGGAGGCCGGATGCACTCCCATGATGGCTTCATAATCCGTCGGCGCGACCGGGTTCGTGAACACCATCGCTGGGCGGGGACCTTTGGCAACCGCTGTCGTGACGCTCGACCGCGAAGGCGAACTGGGACACACAAATGTCGTGACGGGCACGGCAGCCGTCACCGCGTTCGTCCCTTCCCACCAGTTGATGTTGATGTCATAGAGTTTTCTCAGGTTCGCTTGCTCGAGGTACGGCAGAACCAGCGGACGCCAACCGACAAACTTGCCAGCCGGGTTTCCCGGTCCCGCCATGGTCCAACCGGAGGCCGGGAACACGTTGTTCGTCTCATGAAAATTGTGCAGTGCCAGTCCGATCTGTTTCTGATTGTTTTGACATTGCGCCTTTGCCGCGGCACCGCGAGCCGACTGCACCGCAGGTAACAACAGAGCGGTGAGGACTGCGATGATCGCAATGACCACCAACAATTCGATGAGCGTGAATCCACCACGAGCACGGTTGCTCGATTTTGAAACGGTCAGGCCGGTCATGGGAAATTCTCCGAGTGAAAGCTGCCGGGGACTCCAATGGATTTGGTGCGATCAGCGATCCGTCGTGATGACTGCGGCCAAATGGAATCGGAATAGAGAGTTGTCCGGCCTGGATTCTGAATTGACCTTCGGCTCGCTCACGAATGATGAGCGACTTTCTGTGCTATTCTTGTCGCCTGGATTGTGGCTCGAAGCTCATTTCGACTTTCACACGCTTGAATTCCCTGAGCCATGATCCATCCCAAACGACCTTAACGATGCGGCCTGGAATACCACCCACTGCGGATCACGTTTCGTCAACGAGGTTGTTGCGAGAGGTGTCTTCGTTGTGGTCTCACTGAAAAGGAATGTCTCTGATGAAACGGCAAACGATCGTAGTGGTTGGTGCTGCCTTAGCGTTCGTTTTCGTTGCAGCGGTTTTGCTGGAACCAACCCAAACGGTTTCAGGCTGGATGGCTGGCGATTCTTTTCTGGCCAATCGGCCGTCGCGGTATTGGGCCAAACAGCTCCAGGCCGGTCCTGGCGAGAGCGCCGCGGCGCTTTCGATTTTGGAAAAACAGGGAGCCGATGCGGTTCCGGTTTTATCGGAAATTTATCTGAGGTCTCCCGGCGCTGCGAAGTCCGAACTCCGCTGGACCGTGCTCGATTTACTGGCCACGAAGTCACCGCTCCCCGCGGCGTTTCAGAGCACCATGCTGCGAGCGTTGGGTGATCCTGACCCACATGTCCGCTCCGTGGCGATTGCGGCGATCCCGAAAGCGGGGGTTCCGGCGGAAGAGGTCGTGCCGAAGTTGAAAGAGTTGCTCCGTTCAGAACACAGCGTCGTCGCCGCGCGGGCCATCAGCGAATTCAAAGCGGCAGCCGCGTCCGCATTGCCGGAACTTGTCGCGGCGATGCACGACGAGAAGTTACCGACGGAAGCGCGGTGGAACGCGGCACGCACCATCGGCAAGATTGGTCCGAATGCCGTCTCGGCGGTGCCTGATCTGATCGACGAAATGGACGACCCGGAAGACACGATCCGCGAGCACGCGGCGGAAGCGATCGGCGATATCGGCCCGGTAGCCGCCGAGCTGGGTGTTCCCGCCCTGCGGAAAGTGTTGACCGATCGCTATCTGAAAGTTCGCCGCGATGCGGTTCGATCGTTGGGCTACATCGGTGCCGATGCTCGCCCGGCCGCGGAGGACATGCTGCCGTTGCTCAAAGATCCCGAAGCGATCGTCCGCGAGGCCGCCGAGAAGGCTCTGAAAACTGTCGCCCCCGAACTGCTGCCCAAGGAAACCAAACCGGCCGACAAGACGGAATCACGGGATAAGACCGAAACGAAGTGACCCTTCTCGCCGAGGCCGGAAGTCCCATCAGCCGGAACGCGCTAGCGTCCGGTTCTGGTTTGAGGACCGGACGCGAGCGCAGCCTATTCACAGACGCCATGTAACCCGAAGCGTCAGCGAGGGCGTGCCACAATTCTCCCTCGCTGACGCTTCGGGTTACATGCCGACACTGCGTCACCAGATCAAGCTGTCGAGTGCGCGTTCAATTTGCTGCCGAGCGAAGACGTCGTTCTGCCAATACAGCCCGACGAAGGAATACAGTCGCTTGTTCTTATGCAGGCAAGTGACGTGTTTCATGATCGTCTTGCCTCCCAGCAAACCGCTGTAAACGATCCGCTCGCCTGGGACGGGACCGGCTTTCACATTCTGGAGGGACTCCTCCACTTTCCAGGACTTCACGCCGAAAGCCGGACCGCTCCAATGCTCTTCGAGCTGCTCGGCGGCCAGATCGTTGCGGCAAATGATTTGCATGGAAGCGCCACCTTCCGTGGTCTTGACTTGATAGCGCGTCAAGAAGATGTCCCCCGGCAAATCGCCGGCAGGCAGCACTGAGTTCGCGGACTGGCTCCAGCCTTCCGGCACGCGGAAGCGGAAGCCCTCGCTCTCGCTGTGATAGACCGGGGAATTGCGCAGCAACGGCGCGTGCGGCGATGAGTCGCAACCGCCAGTCCAGGCGATCGTGGCGACGAGGAATCCCCATGCCAACGGCAGCCGCGAAACTCGTCCGGCCTTGAAGTCCGGCGTTTCAGCCAGTTCGTCAAAAGTCGTTCTTGACAACTTCTCCCCCCGATCGAGTGGCTAACGAATGCAGGATTTCCAGATTGATGCCCGTACCAATCGGACGCACCGAGCCATCCGCAAGCAGAAAGAAGACCTGTCCGTCGTGAGCCGAAAAGAAATCGTACGGCTCGCTGAATCGGTCATTGAGCGTGCGCGATCCGATGCGGGCCAAGGCCATGCAGGGAGACTCTTCGATCGTCGACGTAAAGACCGGAGCACCGGGCGTGGTTCGCACCGTTCCGGTGGTCATGACACCGGCCCAGGGAGCCTTGGTGAATAAGGCGGCTCGTTCGCCGACGACAATGGTTTGCGACAGACCGTCACGAATGTCTTGCGATCGAACTCGGCTATTCCGCTGAAACGCCCCATTGCCATCGTCGGGATTCACATTGATCAGACCGTATTTTCCGAAGACCGCGACGTAGCTGGTGGTGTTGGCATCGGTCAGCGTGGAGCCGTCCATTCGCAACACGGTGAAAACTCCAAAACCGCTATCCGACGGACAGGTCGCGAGAGGGAGTGGTTGCATCACCTTGCCCGCGTTCACGGGGGAGCGCACCGGTAAGTTCAGATCGATTTGACGGTATAAGCCGGTTTGGCCGAGATGCGGCAACAGCATGGTGATCCAACTCCAACCCGGATCTTGGGGAGGCGGAACAGGCGGTGGAGGAGGCCAGCCGTCAAACATGTAACTGCTAGGAGAGCTTGGCCGCAAATTGAGCGGAGCAGCACTGACTGGAATGGGACCGCCGAACAAATAACCCGGCGGCATTGTCGCGTGGCTCTCATGGTACTGATGCAACGCCAGTCCGAACTGCTTCAGATTGTTACGGCACTGGGTGCGACGGGCAGCTTCCCGCACGGCCTGGACCGCAGGCAAAAGCAACGCCAGCAATGTGCCGATGATCGCGATCACCACCAGCACTTCAATGAGCGTGAAACCACTCCGGAATTCGGGCTTGTCGCGGTTTAGATTGGTCTGCATTTCAACGCCCCCCAAGAATCGAGCAACTTTTCTCAACTCGGAAACTGCTCTCACATCCGGGCCGACCAGTCGGCGATGTCTCCGAACCGCAGACGCGAGAGTAATCGGTTAATCCTAAATGTCGAGTTGGCGACTGACAATCAAATTCATCGGCGTGACGCTGCCCTCTGGACTTCTTTGATACCGAAAGTCGTTGCCGTTGAGTCAAGTTTTCGCGAGCGAGGGGTCTGAGGGACTGCCTCGCCGGTGTCTTCGGTATCGGTTCGAGCGTTGACCGAACCCGCGGCGAAATCGTTTCGGTCACCCATCGCATTCATTCCGAAGGATTGGCCCGCCAGCCGAGGGCTGCTGGTGAGAATGCGAAGTGCCGTCGACTTCCGGTGATGCCGATTGGAGCGGTCGGCGCGATTATTTTTTCTTCGTCTCACTCGCCTTCGACAACGAACAGCATCACTCCGCCTTGAGCACTTCGATCTTCAACTTGCCGAGCGCTTGATAGGCTGGCAGGAACGTGCTGACGGGGAGCGGGGCATCCTCATCCATCGCGGAGTCCGCCATCTTGAGATGTGCGGGACCGATACCCCCTTTGCCGAGCGTGCCGTCGAGCGGAATCCATTCGCCGGCGAGATACGCTTCGGTCCACATGTGGCCGCCGAAGGATTGCAGCGACTCGACGTAGACCAAACCGGCGGCAACGCGGGACGGAACTTTTCTGGCTCGCAGCAGTGCGGCCAGCAGGACGGCGTGTTCGGTGCAGTCCCCTTCCAGACTCTGCGCGACCTCGGCGGCGGAGGCCATCGCCGTCGAGAAGTTCTTCTTCGTGATCTTGTCGAAGACATATTTTTCGAGCCGCGTGGCGATGCGGCTGGGGTCAGTCTCGCCGGCGGCGGCGCGTTCGGCGTGATCAACAACCGCTGGATCGCGTGTCTGCAAGAAGCGCGTCGGCAGCAGATACTTGTCGTCGATCCGGACCGGTCGCGAATTGATCGGCGGGATCGGCTTCGCGGTCACGGTCAGTTCGATGGCGGGGTCGGCCTTGTCCTTCTCGGGCAGACGTTTGATCTGTTGCGTCTCACCCACGACGAAGAAGCGTTCGGGAGATTCCTCCTTCATCGAGACGCGATAAGTGATTCGCTTCTTGCGGTGTGCATCGCGGATCGGTGGGTCGATCCGCACCAGCGTGTTGATGGCCAGATCGAGTTCCGGTCCGGCGATCGTCTGTAACGCGACGTCGCGCGGGACGTCGTAGGCGCGGAATACCAAGCCCGCCATTTCCGTTTCCATCATCATCGTCCGCCAGCCGGCATCCATGAACTGCTTCGACTTGTTCTCGGGGATCGCCGAGAAGCTGACTTGGACCCGCAGCAGCGAAGCCTCTTTGCCGTTGAGCAGTTTGATTGACCGCTGCTCGTCCGCGGCAAAATGTTGTTGTGAGAACTTGTTGAACTCCGGCACATAGACTTTGAATGTCTGCGACTCACCCACTTTGAGCGGCTTCTCGCGCAGCCGACGATCGGGATACGCGGGAGATTTCGCATCTGTTTCCCAGGCAACGCGGCGTTTGTCGGTGCGGCCGGCCACGGTCGAAGTCAGTTCGAGTTCAGCACCGTTGACGACTCCCACAGTCGTCGAGTTTTGGCTCGGCGGGTTCTTCATCTCGAACGAGAAACGGAGCAAGTCGCCCGACTCGGTCTCTTCGGTTCGCAGCGATGTCGTGATGCGCAACTTCTGTCCAAAACGATTGAGCGAGAAGAACAAATCACTTTCGCTGACGATGACCTTCCGCTTGTCGCGCAGTTCAACTCGCTCGCGGCCGTACTGATAACCGGCACGCTGATTGTCGATGTGAATGACTTGCCAGGATTCGATGGGCGGTTCGCCAGCCGCTGGAGTCTTGGGGGTCTGCGCGTCGCACACGGCCGCCGAGAACAGCAGCATCGAGATGAAAATAGTCAGCCACCAATGACCGATTTGTCGTCGTGAGCCAGTCGGCATTCGTCGTCCTTTTCAATTTGGCGAGCGGGGCGGCGTCAGCCCCCCGATGAGTTCGACACGGAACCGGGGGGCTGACGCCGCCCCGCTCGCCTGTTTTCTTGAGTGGCCGGAGACGAGGCAACTCAGCCGCGAAAGATGCCGTGGCCGGCGATCAGGCCGTCTTTCATATAGATCTGGCGTTTCGCTTGAGCGGCGACTTCGTTCTCGTGAGTCACCATCAGGATCGTGCGGCCTTCTTTGTTGAGCTTTCTCAGCATCTCCATGATCTCTTCGCCGGTCTTGGAATCGAGATTACCGGTCGGCTCGTCGGCGAGAATAATTTCCGGATCGTTGGCCAAAGCCCGCGCGATGGCCACGCGCTGCTGCTGACCACCGGAGAGCTGGTAGGGGCGGTGCTCGATGCGATCGCCCAGTCCCACTTGTTCGCACAGCGCCACGCAGTGGTCGATGTCGCGAGAAGACAGGGCCGGGCGGCCGGGGCGGTAGTGCAACGGAATCTGGACGTTCTCCAGGACCGTGTACTGCGGAATCAAATTAAACGACTGAAAGATAAAGCCGATCAGTTGATTCCGAATATGCGAGAGATCGTCGTCGCTCAATTCGGAAACGTGGTGCCCACCCAGGATGTATTCGCCGCTGGTGGGCCGGTCGAGCGCGCCGAGCAGGTTCAGCAACGTGCTCTTGCCGCTGCCGGACGAACCCATGATCGCCAACCAGTCCCCTTGCGGAAACTGCATGCTGACGCCGCACAACGCTTTCACCACCACGCCACCCTTGAGGTGATAGTGCTTCTGCAGGTCGATGACTTCACCAGCGAGGGCCATGAGCGAGAATTCCCTGTTGAGCTGAGCGGCACGGCGCTAGCCGCTGGTTTTGTGTGGAATTTCGACTCCACGAGACCGGTGGCTAGCGCCATTCCGCTCAGAAATTCGGTTTGGTGGGCTTGGTCGTCTTGTTGGTGGGCAGCGGTTCGTTTTTCTTCGGAGCCGTCTTGGAAGAATCGGTCTTCGTGGTCGGTGGAGCGGTCGCACGACTGGGGGACAAAACGGTCGTCGACCAACGGTCGATGTCGAATCCGAGCGGAGTTTGATTCGGCCCCCAAGTCGCGGCGGGACAATTGCCGGAGAGCAAGAAATCTCGCGACGCGACTTTGTTCCGCGGCGGCAACTTCGCCGCCAGTCTCACGTCGCCGTTCGCAATCAGCGGATTCATCACATGCGTCTCACCCCACGGCTTGCGCCAGTGGTTGTCGAACGATTGCGGCCCGGCGGCCGGAGTGTCCGCGGCGCGAATAAACTGTGTCCACGGAGCCGAATAGCCGTTGCCATGATCCCACCAGGCGACTTGCTGATTGCTCAGCACGAAATCACGAACGGACAACAACACGGGAGACGTCGGCGCGTTGGACAAATCCGTCAGCGACAGCAGCGCGCAGTGTTGCAGAAAGACATTCAGCGGCCGAACGGTCTTCTCGGCTTCCTTGGTGCCGCGCACTTGAAACAGGAATTTGCCGCCGGCTCCGAAGGTACACCAGCGCGCGTCCAGCGTACCGCCGATCCTGGCGTTGAAACCCTGCACGTTGAGATCGAACAAGTCGCCGACCGACGCCATCAAACTGTTCCGCAGCACCAGCGTGCGATTCCGCAGGTCCGCGTCGAACAGCTTGCCGGAGGTCAGCAGCGCGCAGTCGGTGATCACGCCGGAGTTCCGTTCCTGAGGTGAGTGGACATCGCGCGGCTCGACTTCGATGCGCTTCCAACGGATCAAGCCTTGAAACTTCGTGGTCCCTTCCAGCATCTGGCCGGTGACTTGGCAGCGGCGGAGTGCGAAGTTGCCGTCATGTACGGCCAGGAAATGGGCCGGCAATGGCGAACTCGATCCGTTCGGAAAATAGAACTGCCCATCGACCAGTTCCAGCGAACCGTTCTCGACAATGAACATCGCCTCGTCGTCTTTCATCCTGGCCGATTTGCGCGGACTGAGGACGAGCGGCGCTTCACCGCTGTTCCGAAACTCGATTCGCAACAATTTGTTTTTGACTTCGACCGGAGTCATCTCGGCGTTGCCTTGTCCGCTGACGATGACCACCGTGCCGCTGGGCCAATCCTCCTGACCGAGTACCTTGCCGAGATCTTGCGAGTTGGCATCGACTTCGATGCGCCGATTTTCGGCGAACGGTTCGATGCCGGTGATCGGGTAAGCGGCTCGATCAGCCAGCGCATCGGCTCGCGCGAGCGTCAGTGGAGTCGGCATCGCGAAATCGTTGAGCGAGCAACCGGGCGTTTGACCGTCGCTCCCCTTCAGTCCCAGTTCGGTGGGCAATCCAAGTTCATTCGCCGACAGCGCGGCGAAGTCCACGGGAGGCGTCTTCGGCCAACTGATGGCTTGGAATTGCGAAGTCTCCAGCGACGGTTGATTGCGCCAGATTTCTTTCCAGGCGGCACCGTCGCGCACAACGTTCGTTTCGCCCAGTTCACCGAGGATCAGCTTTTGCCAGCCACAGACGGCGGAGGATTCAATCTGCCAGTTCAGGCTCGGATACGGACTCTGATCGTTGCCCGGCAACAGCGCCTGCTGCCAGCCGGGCAAGGCCAGCAACACCGGCGCGGCTTGCGGCGCATTGACTCCGGCCAGCACCGAGTTGGCGATCAACACCTCGGTGGTCGGTGGCTTCGTGACATCCGCGCCGGGCGCAATCTCAAACGCGGTTCCGGCAGCCAGCACCGTACAGGACAAGAACCGCAGGCTGCGCGCCGTCGCTGCAACCGAACCTTTCGTCGCCGGGTTGCTCGCTGGCTTGAGTGGCTTCGGACCGGCGGGCTTCTTCTCCTCGGCGCTGAAGCTGCCGCTGGTCTTGGCTCCACCAATCGCCGGCTTCGGCGGCAGCGTGTCATCGACCGGCTGTTCGCGATTCGTCAGGTTCAGCAAAGGCGCGGAACCAGTTGCGAACACACAACGGCTGGCGACGAGATCGGTCTGCGTTTGATCGAGGTTGAACCCACCCAGCGCCGCGCCGCGCACGACGCTCTCACGCACGAGCAGCCGAGCGCGCGACGATTGCTTTGGATCGGTGCGCAGCACTTGGCCTTCGGCTCCAAATGCAAAGCTCTTGCCGGCGCGATTGCCCAGCAGTGTGAACGAGCAGCGCACAACGGCCAGATCTCCGGAGCGTACCGAGACGAACGTCAGCGGATCGTTGTTCGCGAACTGCCGCGCGTAGACGAGCACTTGCAAACCCTCCAGCGTCAGCGTGCCGTTCGTGATTTGCAGCAGCGAGTCATACGGCTGATCCGGCTCGGCCACGAGGACCACCACCGGCGTCGTGCCATTCGCCGCGCGGATGACGACGGTCGCGCGGTTCATCAGTTGCAGCGGGCCAAGGAAGTACGGTCCATCGGTGATCAACTCCACGATACCTCCCGCGGCCGGGAGCTCTTTGATCGCTTGCTCGATCGTCGCCACTTGCTCGAAGCCATTCGGACCACCGCCGACGGTCACTCGCTGGAGGTTGGCGGCGGCGGGCGAACCGGCTTCGGTGATCCATTCGGGAATGTGTTTGACTTCGCCGTCGCGGCCCAGCGGCGCGATCGGAGGGAAGTACAACGCTCCGGCCGGCGAGGGGGCGGCCGTGCCGTCTTTCTTGGTGGTGGCTTTCGGAGTGTCCGGCACGTCGATCGGCTTCGGGCCTTTGGAGATCCCCGGAGTCACCGGCTTGGGACCGGTCTTCTTCTCTTCGTTCACGGAAGTGGCGGGGCTGGTGCTGACGACATCTTGGCTGCGATCGAACGGATTGGAACCAGGATTTGTCGAGGGCCCGACGGCTCCGCCGTACTGCGAAGCGATGTAGCCCAACAAACCAATGGCGGCGATCACGGCCGCGCCAATGCCGAGCGGCTTCAGTGAGGCCAGATTCATGCCACCTGCCGATGTCGGCAAGCTCGCGGGCAACTTTTGAACGGGAATCTCCATCGTCGCGGCGGCCAATTGTTTCGCTTCCTTCGCGGCCGGCTTTTTGTACGACGCCTTCGGCTCGTCTTCCGAGTCGTCATCGTCGTCCTCTTCTTCGGCCAGTCCGGCGAGGTCTTTCAGCGACATCGGACCGCGTGTCAGATTTTCGTTGTCCAAATCCTCCAGCAACTCGGTCGGATTCTGATAGCGGTCCTCCGGCTTGATCGCCATCAGCCGCTTGATCATCACCGAAATGTTTTCCGAAACCGATTCATTCTCGTCGCGTACGTCCGGCCGCAGTCCGCCGGAGTGCGCATTGAGTTTGTTGAGCATGCTCCCTTCCGGAAACGGAGGGTGCCCGGTCAACAAATGGAACCAAGTCGCCCCCAGCGAATACATGTCGCTGCGAATGTCAGCCGCTTTGCTGTTACGAGCCTGCTCCGGCGACATGTAATCGACAGTGCCGACGGTCGTGCCAGCGCGGGTAATGTTGGTCTCCAGCGTTTCATCGACCGAACGAGCCAGCCCCATGTCCGCCAGCTTCACGAGTCCATCTTTGCGAATCAGCAAGTTGGACGGCTTGATATCGCGATGCACAATTTTCTGCTCGTAGGCATGCTGCAGCGCAAGCGTGATCTGACGAATGATGTCCATCGCCCGTTTGGCCGGCATCGGCCCACGCTTGGCGACGACGGTGTGGGCATCCGTGCCATCCACAAATTCGAGCGCGATGTAGAGCAAGCCGTCCGCTTCGCCGGCATCGTGAATCGCGACGATGTTGTCGTGCTTGAGAGCCGCCGCCGCCTGAGCCTCGGCTTTGAAGCGTTTCACGAGCGTGGGGTTCTCAGCCTTCTCTTTCGCCAGCACTTTCAGCGCAACTTGCCGCCGCAGTTGCGTGTCGTTGGCAAGAAAGACGATCCCCATGCCTCCCTGACCGAGCTTCTTGAGAATGGTGTAACGGCCAAGCTGCTTCAGCCCATCCAATCCATGCCCTTTGGTGGACGGAGTCGACTTCGCGGCAGTGCTCCCAGCCTGCGCCGTATTCGGAGGGAGGGTCTTCGTGCCCGCCGGCCGTTGCGGCGACGGATCGCGCGGCGCGGGCTTGCCGGATCCAGCCACGTTGGCAGCCATCGAATGACCTCAGAGATTGGGGCGGACGTCAGTCCGAACAGAGTGGTTGCTCGACGCGCTGAAGTCTAGCTTGCTTCCGCCGATTTGCCACAACGGCCAAGCGGACGCAGGATGAACACCGCCGTCGCCGTCGTCGCATGAGGGGTCGGGTGTGGGTCGGGACGGAGCGGCCGTCTCTCCGGAGCGGAGTCACGCCCCACACACTCGCGGCGGACTCAACGCCATCTCCTCCGACCAAACCCTCAGCGCCCCGCTCCGCCAACGCGCCTTCCATTTCGCCCGCGAATGGAAGTCACCCTGGGGGTCCGACAATTCAGAATTCAGAATTGGCCGAGCGCGACGTGAAACTCGGCGAAAAACTCCGCTTCGGCCAATTGTGAATTGTGAAGTGCCAGACCACTGCCGAGGTTGCGAGCGAAGCCCGAAACGCTGAGTCTGAGTCACTTCCAGCAAGCCCAAACGAACGCTATTTCGCACCGACGAGTTGCTTGGCCTTCTTCGGGTCTTTGTCGGCGCGGCGTCTTTCGACGACGTCGTCCTGCAGGCTGCGCGGCAGCAGCTTGTACTTGCAGAACTCCATCGTGAACCCCCCCTTGCCCTGCGTCATGGAGCGCAGTTCGTTGGCGTAGTCGAACATTTCGGCGAGCGGGACTTCGGCGTTGATAATGCCGATGCCCATGTTGGTCGAGGTCTCCGTGATCAAGCCGCGCTTGCTGCTCAGGTGACCGCAGACGCCGCCCTGATATTCCTCCGGCACTTCGACTTCCAGCTTCATGATCGGTTCCAACAGGCCTAGATGCGCGTCCTTGAGAATCTCGCGCATCGCCGATTGACCGCAGATACGGAACGCCATTTCGGACGAATCGACATCGTGGTAGCTGCCATCTTCCAGTTCGATTTGCACGCCGACCACTTCGCATTCGCAGAGCGGTCCCTTAACCAGCGAGAGTTGCATGCCGTCATCGACGGGCTTGATGTATTCCTTGGGGATGCGGCCTTGAGTGACCTCGTTGAGGAAGACGTACGTCTCCGCGGAGCCCTCCGGCAGCGGGGTCATCTTGCCGACGATGTGAGCGTACTGGCCCGAACCGCCGGTCTGCTTCTTATGCTTGTAGTTGAAGGCGACCCCCTTGGTCGGCGTCTCTTTGTAAGCGACCTTGGGCTCGCCGACGATGCACTCGACTTTGTACTCGCGCTTGATCCGCTCGGTGTAGATTTCGAGGTGCAACTGACCCATGCCGGCGATCAGCGTCTCGCCGGTTTCCGGATCGGACTCCACGTGGAAGGTGGGGTCTTCGCGACGGAAACGCTCCAGAGCCTTCGACAATTTGTCGGCACCGTCGCGCTCAGCGGCTTCGATCGAGAGGCGGATGACCGGCTCCGGAATGAAGATGCTTTCGAGCGCGTAGTTGACGTGTTCGCCGCAATACGTGTCGCCCGATGCGCACTCGACGCCGACGGCCGCGACGATATCGCCGGGGCCGGCAATGTCGATGTCTTTGCGGTCATTCGCGTGCATTCGCACGATGCGGCCGAAGCGCTGTCGCTTGCCCGTGCGGGTGTTCGTGTAGCTGTCGCCTTTGACCATGCTGCCTTGGTAAATTCGCATGAAGGTCAACTGGCCGAATTGCTCGACAACCGTTTTGAACGCCATGCAGACCAGCGGGTCTTTGTCGCTCTTCGTGAGCGTGACCTTGGCGGCGTCTTCGGCTTCGCCTTCGACTTTCTTATGGTCGATGTTCGTCACCAGGACGGTGCGGTCCAGCGGGCTGGGCAGGTAGTACCCGACCGCGTCGAGCAGTTCTTGCACACCCTTGTTGCGATACGCCGTGCCCATCATGACCGGCGTGATCTCTTGCGAGAGCGTCGCTTCGCGGATCAGCACGCGAATCTTCTCGACGGAAACTTCACGCTCTTCGAGCAGCGCTTCCATCAGTTCGTCATCGAACAATGACAGCGTTTCGAGCATCTCCTGCCGCGCGGTCGAGGCTTGTTCGGCGTAGCCTTCGGGAATGGCTTCGCGGCGAGTGGTTTCGCCATCTTCGCCGTCAAAGTAGATCGCCTGCATCGTGACGAGGTCGATGACACCCGCGAAATCAGACTCGGCACCCATCGGAAGCTGGATGGGCACCGGCGTGACGTGCAGCTTTTCTTTGATCTGCTGAGTGACTTTGAACGGGTTGGCTCCGACGCGGTCCATCTTGTTGATGAAAGCGATGCGCGGGATGCGATACCGCTTCATCTGGCGATCGACGGTCAGCGATTGGCTCTGTACGCCGCCGACGGCGCACAGCACCAGCACGGCTCCATCGAGCACGCGCAGCGAGCGTTCGACTTCGACGGTGAAGTCCACGTGGCCCGGCGTGTCGATCAGGTTGACGGTGTAGTCACCCCACTGCACCTGCGTCGCGGCGGCGGTGATGGTGATGCCTTTCTCACGCTCCAGTTCCATGTGGTCCATCGTGGCTCCACCGTCACGGCCTTTGACCTCGTGCATCATGTGAATGCGGCCGGAGTAGAACAGGATACGCTCGGAGAGCGTCGTCTTGCCGGAGTCGATGTGTGCCGAGATACCGATGTTTCTGACTTTTGCGAGGTCGGACATGAAACTTCACCCTGGGGTTGGGAGCCTTTCAAACTGGAGTTAATTTTTGGCGAGCCGGGCGGCGTTAGCCCCCGGACGGTTCGCCGGTTTCGGAAATTGTCCGGGGGCTGACGCCGCCCGGCTCACTTGCGTAAAGACACAATGAGTCGCGAGGCCCTCGTGGCTTATTGACTCCGGGAACAAACTGGTTGTTGAGGGGAACTTGGCAGGCGCTGCGAGATCAATCTCGCGGTGTAGCCGGGAAAGGCATCTCGACTGAGCCAACTCTGTTGGCCCAGG
>CAMDEA010000040.1 GCA_945893045.1 Planctomyces sp. SH-PL62 | reverse complement strand
ACCTGCTCCCGAACCGCTGGCATCAACAACTCGGATTTCACTTGTGGGACATCATCCATGATCGACTCCAGAAAGAGGTTCCGAACATTTTCAACCTCATTCTGACAACTCTGTATTCATCGCGCCAGGCAAAATTGGCACACCCGGCGCGGGTTGCTCTTGATCCACTCGCTGATGGACGAGGTCAGTCACAACCCTCAAGGGAACGAAATCACCATGATCAAACGGGCGTCCGCGAGAACTTCCGAGCCGTGACAGTCGTTGGGCCACAGATTGATGATTGCACCACCAAACAGCCGGAATGCGCTCGTGCCACAGATTGGAATTCACCTTCCACCAAAACCATCGCTTGCCTGCCTGCTGATCAGAACGAGAATCTTGGACCGGTGCTTCCCACGGATGGCATGGCGACACCACGGATAAAACAGTGCTTCTCATTCTTCATCCGTGGTATTGCTCTGCCATCCGTGGGGATTCCGGAGTTTCATGACAGGTGATTTGCGAACTGTCGAACTAATGCCCGGCTCTAATCCGCGGAAACCGGACGCTAGCGCGTTCCGGCTGATCTCACGAGAGGTTTCGTTTCATGAACATGGTTTTCGCCCCGGCGGTGAAACTCCTGAATCGACTGACGTATCCGCGCAAGTTTGGGCTGATCGGATTGCTGTTCGCTCTGCCGTTGGGATTGGTGACTTTTTTTCTGGTTCGCGAACTCAACGACCGCATCACGTTCTCCGCGAAGGAGCAGTTGGGCAACGAATATCTTCGCCCCGTCCAACAATTCGCGTCGGACTTGCGGGTTCATCGGGGCCTGACTTGGGCTCGCGCAGATTCGCAGAAGTTGCGACAAATCGAAGAGCGACTGCAGCACGACGTTCAGGAGATTGATGCCGTCGATCGGAAACTCGGGGCGAGGCTGAAGACCACTTCCAGGTGGACCGAAATCAGGGAAAGTTGGAAATCTCAGCAAGGCCGTGCGGAAACCGCATCTCCCGTCGATCCGAAGAATCGCCACACAAAGCTGATCGCCGGCTTGCTCGAGCTGATGAGTCATGCGGGAGACGAGTCGAATCTGATTCTCGATCCCGAACTCGACTCCTACTACTTGATGGATTTGACGGTCAACCGGCTGCCGCTGATGACCGAGCAGATCGGGCAGATCCGCGACTTCAGCTCTGGACCGACGGGCCGAGCGACGACTTTTGAATTGGATCAACTGCGGCAAAAAAACTTGGCCAGCGCGGTCGAATTCCAGAGAGAGACTTTGAAGCACCACCTGGAAGTGGCCCTTCTCAAGACTCGCGACAAGAAGCCGCTCAAAAGCCTGGAGCCAGTGTTGCAGCGGAACGTTGCGGCGACGAACCGGTTTCTGGAACTGATCGCCGGCATGACCGACCGCACGTCTGCGGAGGACGTGTGGCAACAGGGCAGCGACACACTCGCCGAATATGACGAACTGTTTTTGCGGACCTCAGACACCCTGGAGCGGCTGCTGCAAGCTCGCGTGACCTCGTATTCGAATTGGCGGTTGTTCGTGGCCGCGGTGACATTCCTCTGCTCGCTGCTGGTCGTGTACCTGTTCGTCGCGTTCTATCTGGCGGTGATGCGAACCGTCGCTCAATTGGACGAGGCGTCACAACGGTTGGTCAGTGGGCAGTCGGAGGACGTGAATATCCGCGTCGATACGCAGGACGAACTGGGGCAAGTCACCCGGTCGTTCGGGGCGCTGGCTTCGCGGTTGGTGTCGGTCAACGCGCATCTCGCGGGAGTGCTCGATGCCTCGACGCAGGTCGCGATCATCTCCACGGACGTGAATGGGCTGATCACCGTCTTTAATTCCGGCGCTCAGAATCTGCTCGGCTACTCCGCCGAGGAGATGATCGGCAAGCAGACGCCCAAGATCATTCACGTCCTGGACGAGGTGGTGGCTCGCGGCGAAGAGTTGTCACGCGAATTGGGATATCGCGTCGAAGGGTTCGATGCCTTCGTGGCCTACGCCAAGCAGGGCCGTTTCGATCGCCGCGAATGGACTTACGTCCGCAAGGATGGCAGCCATTTCGCCGTCAGTCTCGTGGTCACCGCCGTAAAGAACGCCGCCGGTGAGATCACTGGTTTTCTGGGTGTGGCGGAAGACATCACGCTGCGCAAGCAGACGGAACGGCATCTATTGGCCGCTCGCGCGAGTGCCGAGCAGGCGGCGAACGCCAAGGGGGAATTCCTGGCGAACATGAGCCACGAAATCCGCACGCCCATGAACGGGATCATCGGGATGGCCGACTTGGCCCTCGACACGTCTTTGACGTCCGAACAACGGGAGTATCTGGAGGTCGTGAAATCGTCGGCCAACTCGCTGCTGAGAATCATCAACGACATTCTGGACTTCTCGAAGATCGAGGCGGGCAAGCTGCAACTCGATCCGCAGCCGTTCCGCTTGCGCGACTCGCTCGGCGATACGCTGAAGACGCTGGCGACTCGTGCTCACGAAAAGGATCTGGAACTGCTGTGGCAAACGGCCTCCGATGTTCCGGATGGTTTGATCGGAGATGCGGGTCGTCTGCGTCAAATCCTGGTCAACCTCGCCGGCAACGCGATCAAGTTCACCGAACGGGGTGAAGTCAGCGTCATGGTCGAGCTGGTATCGCTCACGGAATCGAACACGCGGCTCCGTTTTTCCGTGCGCGATACGGGCATCGGTATTCCACCGGACAAGCAGCGGCTGATCTTCGAAGCGTTTTCACAAGCGGACGCATCGACCACGCGCGCTTATGGCGGCACGGGGCTGGGGCTGTCCATCTCGCGGCAGCTTGTCCGCATCATGGGAGGCGATCTCTTGCTGAACAGCGAAGCAGGACGGGGCAGCACCTTCTTCTTCGAGATCGAGCTGCCGTTGTCGCACCTTCCGGCGGACGCTTCGGAATCGGACGTGGACGTCGATCTGACTGGTGTGCGAGTGCTGGTGGTTGACGACAACGAGACCAATCGGCGAATCCTGGAAGAGATGCTGAAGGGCTGGAAGATGCAGCCGACGATGGCTGACGGCGGCCCGGCGGCATTGGACGAAATGCGCCGCGCCGCGAGCAACGGTCTGCCGTTCGATCTGGTGCTGACCGACTGCCACATGCCTCAGATGGATGGCTTCATGTTCGTGGAAGAACTGCAAAAGTCTCCGGAACTCGCCGGGGTCACGATCATGATGCTGACCTCGGCCGACCGTAAGGGAGCCTACGAACGCTGCCAACAGCTCGGCATCGCAGCCACTCTGCTGAAGCCGCTCAAGCAACAGGAGCTGCAAACAACGATCGTCGAACTCCTGGGCAAAACGAATCGTTCGCAGCGCCGACCCGCACTGACTTCTGCTCCGCCAGCGACCATCAATGGGCTGCGGCTGCGAATCCTGTTGGCCGAAGACAATCCGATCAATCAGCAAGTCGCGACTCGCCTGCTGACGAAACTCGGACACGACGTGCAGGTCGTTGAGAACGGACAGCTCGTTTTGGAAGCCTTGGAAAAAGACGAGGTCGATGTCGTGCTGATGGATGTGCAAATGCCGGTGCTGGACGGTTTCAAAACGGTGGAGGCGATACGAGAACAGGAACGAACCACCGGCCGCCATCAATTCGTTGTGGCGATGACCGCTCACGCCATGTCCGGCGACCGCGAACGTTGCCTGAGCGCCGGCATGGACGACTACATCAGTAAGCCGATCAGTGCCACGGCCGTCTCGAAGGCGCTGGCTCGTGTCACCGAACGATCTCACGCCACACTCAACGGGGCCAACCAGAACGAAGTCGCTTCCGCCGAATCATCACCAGTGCCATCCCCCTTCGATTTCGAGGCGACACTGGCGAAATTCGATGGCGATCGTAATTTCCTGAACGAGCTGTTTGACATCTTTCTCCAAACCGCACCGCAGATGCTGGAATCGCTTCGGTCAGCCGTCGAGCAGCGGGATCTGCACACCACCGGCGAGGCCGCCCATTTGATCAAAGGGACCGTCGCCAACTTCTGCGCCGATCCGTCCTACGCTGCGGCACGGCGACTGGAACAGATTTGCCACAACGAACAACTCGATGAGTTCGCCGCTGCTCATCAAGACTTGGCACTCGAAGTCGATCGTCTGATCAACGCACTGAGAAAGAAACTCAGTGACTCCTAGATTCCTTGGGGTCGGAAACTCGAAATGATTGCGTCAAGTTTTGCGGCCATTCGCGCTCCACTGAATTCGCGCGGCACAAAACTAGGTCGCGCGAATTCAGTGGAGCGCGAATGAACCACAGGTCTGAGGCGGAGCCTCGCTAGAACTGAGTAGACGAGTCACTCCGTGACTCGAACATTCCGGTCACGGAGTGACCGGTCTACTTTGACGCCAATCCCTTGCCCACAACGCCGGCGACTACTTGGATTTTTCCACGACGCGATCGTGGAGCTTCTGCACGGGCCGGTTGTTGGCTTTAAGGATCGTGGCAAACCGTTCGATGATTTTCGGCTGAGCACCAATCGGCTGCTGCATCACGAGCCAGCGAACTTGTTCGGTACAGGGAGGCGTCGTGAACGATCCGATGTAGCGGAAGTATTCTCGGCTCCGAGGCAGGAAGTCGGACGGGTTTCTTGTTCCTTCAAAGGCAACGTTCTCGCCCGGCGTTCCGGGGAGGTCGCGATACAACGGGAGATCCAGGTCCGACTTCTCGTCACCCTGGACGAGCACGCCGACAACCACGACGTCGCCGGTTTTCGATTTGTGGACGAAATGAATCTCCAAGTCGAACCGCTTGCCGTCGAGCGTGTGCTCACTGGGAGTATGCACGTGGAATTGTTCGAGCGAAAACTTCTCGGCACCGACAAACAGGAAGCTGCCAGGAGCTTCGTTGTGCTGAATCGTGTGGCCGTTGTTGAGTGCCGCAATCCGCTCGCGGCGATAATCGAACTTCAATTCGGGCAACTCGGCCGCTGGAGCGGTCTTGGAATTGATGTCGATCGGCGACTGATGCTTGCCGTTGCTCGCCAGCCGGTAGGACGGATCGAGCTGGCCCCAGAACGCCGGCCCCTTCGAGCCTGAGTAGCTCCACTCCGCGACGTGCTCGTGCGGCGTCTTCGAGAAATAGTGATGCACGACGGGCCGATCCTCTGCCATCAGCAGGGGAGACATCAGAGTGACGGCAACAATCAGTCCGACACTTTTCATGGTGCGGCTCCAGCTTGTTGAAGGTCAGTCAGCAGCATGGCAAGCCATTGGAAACGGAATCGCAGGCACCATTCGCTTCAGGGGACTTCTGCACTGAGTTTGCGGTCGAGGTCCATCATCGGTTGCTGGCTGACTTGCAAAGCTCCTTCGGTGACACGATCCAAATCGGCGATCAGGGCGATCACGATCGAGAAGGCCAGAGCTAGGCAGAAACTGATCAGGACATCGCGCGAGCCTGCCCGGCCGAACTGATAGCCCACGCCCATCATCGAGAGCATCGAGACGCCGTACAGAGCCAGCCAGATCACATCGGGGATGTGATACTGGCTAACGACCACGCGCTTCGTGTGAAAGTCGATGACCTCATTCAGCGAATCGACGAACAAGGCGTGCATCTCCGAGTTGCTGTCTTTCTTCGCGACCAGCAGAGCTTGCGACCACAGCTCATCGTGCAGCGCTTCCGACCGTGCGAGGACTTGCGGCAACGATTGCGGTTGTTTCGCCGCTTCGGCTCGAAGATGGACGTATTCGCGCAGCAGCTTGCGGGTTTCGACACGTTCGTAGTCGGGCACCAGGCCCGCTCGCAAATAGCAGGTACCGATGGCATTCACCTCATTGAGCAGCAGCTCCCGCCGCGTATCGAAGCGGGAGGCGGCGATCCCAAACGTGAACGCCAACAGAAATGCCAACAGGCCGAGGATCCCGCCGATCACGGAACCGATCGGAGCATCAATTCCCTTGTCCGATTTTTGCATTCGGATGACGGCCAGACGGTATCCCCCTTCAATGGCCGCCAGCACCAACAGGACAGTGACCGCGAACAGCGCCCACAACGGGAGGTAATCGAGCCAAGTTTTCGTGAGCATGATGTGTCTCTTAATGTTGGTGGCCTAGTCAATGATCGTCCTCATGGATTGCCTCGACGCGTCCTGATCGGACGGCTTCGACAAGGGCCGCGTGGTCCCTTTCGGTTTGGTCGCCGTAGGCTTCCGCGAAGTCGGCGAGCGCGGTGGCGAAGGCGTCAGACTTACCGATGTAGCCCGCGATCTTGGCGATGTCGCCGGTGCGAGCGTGCGAGCGAGCCAGCAGTACTCCGCAGACCCAGCCCCAGAACTCGAACGGTTCACCGGAAAGGAATTCGATCGGCATCGACGCCTTGAGGTTTTTCATCTGCCGCACGAAGTAGTGCCGGCCGTCGATGGTTGTGTAGCCGAGCAATGGATCGCCGAGCGATTGCAACGCCCGCTGAGTTCGGACCACTCGGAAACCCTCGTGGTTGACGCGAAAAACGACGGGCGGCAAGTAGGGCGTGTGAGCCGGTGCAACCGCCTCTTTGACTTGCAGGAACAGCGGATCGTCGTCGCCGTTGCCGAACAGCAACACGAGATACGCGCGCGTCCCGACGCTGCCGACGCCGACCACGCGATGACACACATCCGCGACTGAGTAGCGATGCAGCATGATGCGGTACTCCGGCGGCAGCGTCTCGGAGTACTCGGTCAGCGACGCGATTACCGTTTGCTTCGTGGTCTCGTCGAGGCTCGTCAGGATCGGCGGGTCTTCGACGAACCGCCAACCACCGTCCGCCTGCCGCCGTGCGAACTTTTCCAAGAGCGTTGCGTTGCTCGTCCGTTGAGCCTTCGCCAGCACCTTCTTGACGACCGCTTTGAACTTGTTGCCGATCTGAACTCCCAACTGCTTGAGAGTGGCTTCGTGCCGCGCGAGGTCCGCGTAGGCGAATAGCGACCAGGTCTCCAAGATTCCAAAACTCATCAACCGCTGAGCGTTCAACGAATAACCCCCGACGCAGCGCATCACGGCCGCGCGCCGCTCGTCCGCGTCGAGTCCGTTCTCGCGGCCGGCCACATTCACGCTGGCGACCAGCCGCTTCAAATCCCACTCCCACGGCCCGATCGTGGCCTCGTCGAAGTCGTTGATATCGACCACGACATCCCGCTGCGGAGTCCCATACAGCCCGAAGTTGTTGATGTGCGCGTCGCCGTTGATGACGACCTGCGGCCCACTGATCGGCGTGCAGGCCAAGTCGCCCGCCATGACCGCGCACGCTCCGCGCAAGAACGCAAACGGCGATTCCGCCATGCGTCCCATACGCAGCGGGATCAAACTTTCCTCACGGCCGACATTGCCGGCCAGCACGGTTGCGACCGGGTCCACTCGATCCACCGACGGCGTCCATGCCGCGTGCGACTCGCGCGGCGTCTGCTCTCGCAAAGCCTTGCCCCGCTCGTACCGAGTCTCCCACGAATCCAACGTTCGCAGTGGATCATACGCCGCCGTCGTCTGCCAGAACTCGCGCAGTCCTTCCAGATCACGAACTGCCGCGGTTCGCGCTAATGGTTGATCACCGAGTTCGGTCTCGCTCGCGTTCACTGCGAATGTCTTCTTAGCCATCATGATTCCTCATTTGCTGAGTCACTTTCCGGGGTGCCCTCGTGCGGTCCTTTTGATTCGATGCTCGTGGCCAATTGGCGTCCTTCGCCGAGGTCGGAGACCAGGATATACGTGCTCAAGAGAAACACCCACGCCGGGAAGACCAGCGCGATCCAGGCGAAGTCGGTGATCGTCAGCAACATCACCAAGGCCAGCGCGTAGCCGACGAATGCCATCCAGCGTGGAAAAACCGCCGTCCGGAGACCGATCGAGGAGGTAACGATCATGAACACGGCCGCCATCTTCACGGCGAACGTGTTCATGAGCGCGTAGGCCATTGCTCGACCGACGGCATACGCATCGCTCTGGGCCGGGAGGTTGCCCTTGATGACGAACGTATCCAGCAGCCCGTGTGAAACGGCCGCAGCCACAAACAGCATCGCGACAAACAGCAACCCGCTGCCGAAGAACACTGTCGCGAAGAACCGATCTTCGAGCCCACCGACTCGGTTGCGCAGCACGGCCATGAACCAGAGGAAGGCGATTCCCGTGAAGGGAATCAGCTTCAGCGCGAAGCGGACCCAACTCCGGAAAGTCGGGTCGGTGAGCCAAAGGCCCGGCTCCGCCGGATCGGCGGGGACCGCGATCCGCACACACACCAGGCTGGCGATGAATAGCGTAGAGAAGATCATGCCGCTGATGGCGACAACATGCGGTGGGACAGGAGGGTGGAGAGCATCTGGTGATTTCCGTTGATCAAGCGTCATGGCGTCAACTCATTCTCGCTGATCGCACTGGTCTCGATCGGGGACGGTGAAACGGATTTCTACGAGGACTTCTTGGGTTTACACATAAGACCGTCATTCAGTAATTCCAAGTTTGATCACTTTGCATTTGTCTTTACTCCGAGGGAGTTGTGTCTCATGGCCCAGCAGTTTTCTTTGTTCGTGATGAGATGCAAGAGATACAAGGGTTGCCGCGCTTCGCGGCTACCCTGGGATCGCAGCACATCGCAATTTCTAACCCGAAGGGGTTGCGGCCTTCGCGAATTTCGTGTGACGGAACCCCTTCGGGGTACAGATTTGGTTTGGCTCTCCTTCCCAGGGTAGCTCGCTTCGCGAGCAACCCTGGGGTATGTGGTACAACTCCTTCGGAGTAAACACGGACCTCATCGCGTCAAACTTGGGACTCCCGAAATCTATTGCTTCGGAGCGTCGGCTTTGGCGGGTGCATCGCCCCACCAACCGTCGTCCGCTTCCGCGATGCCGCCTCCGCCGTAGTAGCCGAAGTCGACTTTTTGCAGGCCGCTCCACACCGACTTTTGATCGGCATCGAGATGCGTCACGACATGTTGGTCCGGCACCTGCGGGAAGTATTGGTCACCGTAGATGGACAGCATCAGCCATTGCTCCCATTTGTCTTGCCATCCGTCAGTGATTGACTGAGTGATCTTGTCTCGCTGGTCGGCGGTCAGACACAAGGTGCCGTCGAGACGGGCGACGACGCAACGGATGGCGGCTCGTTTGCGAAGGGCGGCGCGCTGCGTCGCCGCGGCCTTGTACTTCGCCATTTGTTCGGGAGTCAGCGTGTCCTGCAACACCTTCGCGATGGATTCGCGAATGGTCCGCTGCGGGTTCGGCTGTTCTTTTTGTGCGCGGAAGACGCCGCGCATCTGGCCTCCCTGAAGTTCGGCCATCTTGAGTGCGGCCTCTTTCAAACTGGCTTCGCCCGCCGCTTTGATCTTCGGACGTTGTTCCGGAGTGAGTTCGCAAATCTGCCGAATGAAGTTGAGTTCCGTGGTGAGGATTGGCCGGTACTGCTGCGAAAATTGACCGACCCACTGTTGGACCTGAGCATCAATTTGAGCTTCGCGCGCATCGGCCGCCTTCTTGGGCTCCGCCGGCTTGTCGGCTTTTGCTTCCGCCGGTTTCGCTTCGACGACTTTTTTGACGGCAGCTTTCGGCTCCTCCGCACGACCGCGAATCGGCGCGAGGGTCAGAGCCAGGCCCGCGAAGAGGATTGCTTTGCGAAGTGATGGTGTCATGGCTTGTGACCTCTTTGGAAAAAACAATCACTGATGCCGCAGATCGCAATCGGTCTGTTATGGAAGGCGACGACGCCCACGGATGGCATGGCAAGCCCACGGATCAAATCCATCCACCGGCCTTCATCCGTGGGAATCACCTCGTGCTGATGTAAACGAAGGTTTTGCCGTCGCGAGACCAACTGACTCCGACATTGTTGCGGTCGGCGGGTTGTTTGGCGTAGCGCACGGAGGGCTTTCCGTTTTCGCCGTCGGGGTCGATTTCGTGGATTTGTGATTTCGTCGCTCCGGCCAGCGTGCGCGGGAACATCAGCCGCTTGTCGGCGAGCCACGAGAAATCCGTGCTGACATCCTTGGCGTCGCACAGCACTCGCAGGTTCGGATCGCCGCCGGTTGTGCTCACGATGCCCACGTCGATGCCGCCGTCCGCGCGGTGTCCTTTGAAGCAGATGCGCTGCGAATCGGGAGACCATGCGAAGTTGTGCTCGATGTACCGGAAAGAAAGTTTGTTATCGGTGAAGAGAGTCCGCTTCTCATTCTTGGCGAGGTCGCGAATGACGAAGTTGTTGCCGTTGAGGACGTACGCGGCCTGGCGTCCGTCGGGAGAGAAATCAATCGCCCAGCCTTGAGGGTCGATCGATTCCTCTTCGGAGTCCAATTCAAAATCGCGAACGAACACCCCTTGTCCGTACTTCGAATACCCGATGCGGCGGCCGTCGGCCGACCAGTGTGGAATGCAGCCGATGCCGAGATCGCGAACTTCGTCGGTCTCCAAGCTCGCGATCAACAGGTGAGCGGCGGTGTTGTTCTCGCCGCGTTTCCAACCATCGACCGCCACCCACTTCCCGTCGGGCGAAATCTCCGGCGAGAGGACTGTCGGGTAATCGGGGATCGTGATCGCCAGGACTCGACCATCGGCGAACCGCGCGCGGATTTCGTTCGGAGGCAAATGAGTCGTCGTGAACGGGAACTCGGTCAGCGTCAGCGACTGATCCTGATTCACATCGAGCCGCCGGAAGTACTCGGCGCTCAGAGCCGCGAGCGCGACTCCCGGATGAAAGCGAAACTCGGACGCCTGCAACAGCCCGTCATCGTCGGTGTCCTGAGCCGCTTGCCAAGTGGCCAGAAAATTACACAGCGGAGTCAGTTGGTACTCGCGCAGCGACAGTCCGCCGTCGTGATCGTCGTCGAAGCCGGGAAACATGCAGGCCGCGATCGGCAGTTGGTCAGCGGTCAGCGTGGCCAATTCTTTCGGAGTCAACCGGCCATTCCAATCGGCATCGAGTTGCAGAAACGTCGCCACCGGATCGGTGCGATGATCGCTCTTGGCGAACTCCGCGAAGTCGAACTTGCCGTCGCGATTCCGATCGGTCGATTCGATCCACCGCTGCTTGGCCGCCTCGTCCAGCGGGCCGAGTGCTCGCGTGTAAGCGTCAATCGTCACAAAGCCCTCGCCATCGGGCGTGAATACGCGGAACAGCCGCCAATCAATGACACGCCCGGACGGCTCACGCAACAGTTGCCCCTCCGGAGTCCGCACGCCGAACGCGATGTCCAACAGTTGTTTCGCATCGTCACGCGAGACTTTCTGATCGCGATCCAAATCCCAGTCGCTGAACTTCGCCGCGCCAAGTCCTCGCACCTGCTGACCCACTTTCGCCACGTCGAACTCTTTGAGATTCAGCGCGCCATCACCATCGGCGTCCCATTGCCCCCAGCGATCGGTCAGCACCTGCAATGCCTTCTCCGACAACAGCACGATCGGATCGGGCACCTTCCCGCGCAATTCATCCGCCTGCCCCACTGGCACCGCGACAAACTCCGCCTGAGTCATCCGCCCATCCGAATCAAAATCAAAGACCTTGAACTCCCGCAGCAACACGGCCCGCTCGCGCCCCGTCCGCTGCAAATACTCCGCCTCGGTGAGCATCCCATCGCCGTTCGCATCGCACGCCTTGAACTCCGCGACGATCGCGTCCTGGGCCAGTGACGCAGCGCATGGCAGAAGAACGGAAAGAAAAAACGCGGACAGGAAAATGCCGAAACGAAACGGTCCAGCGATCATGTTTCTGTCCCCATCTTTCTGTCAGCCAACCTCACCGCGTGCCGCAGCACCCAGACAGATCACTTCCAGCGAGAAGCGTTCGATTGGCGAGCGACATGCGACCGACGAATCCATACCGGCTCATCTCACTTCAATCAACTCCACTAGAAAGTGCAGCGTCGCTTTCGGAGGAATATCCGGCGGTGCTCCGCGGTTGCCGTATCCGAGGTCCGACGGGATCTGCAACTCGATCATGCCGCCGGCACCGACAAGCTGCATCCCTTCGGTCCAACCTTTGATGACCTGATTCAGACCAAAGGAAATGTCTTCGTTGCGCCGGTAGGAACTGTCAAAGACCTTCCCGCTGTCCAACCAACCGTGATAGTGGACCCGCACCGTGTTGGTCGCCTTGGGAGCGGCTCCAGTGCCCTGGCGCAGGATGCGGTAACTCAGCCCGGACTTCGTCTCCGTGAATCCCTTCGCGGCGTCTTGGTCAATTGGTCCCGCCCCTTTGGGTCGTTCGGGAAACGGAACGTCTTTGGATTCGGATGTGATCACGATGGACTCCTTAAAAAGAGCGAAAACTCATCTCGACGCTGAGCACCAGCGACGGATCGTTGAATGGCGAGCATTGGACAGAATCGGTTTGATCCATGACAGTGACCGCTCCACGGATGTCGGAATCCAGCCAAATCTGAGCCAACTCGTCCTGTGCGTCCTGCAACCCGATCACGGATCTTTGACTGAGCCACGAACGGCTTGTTCCGTGGCCACGAATTTGCGCAGGTGTCATTGTGAGTGTCCACACCTCGAAAAACGGTCCCCTCGGACGACTGCTGTGCGACGCCGTAGCGGCCGGCTTGCTCGTCTTGGCTTTGGTGGGAGTGTCTGCCTGGGATCGAACGCACCCAGCGACGCAAGTCGCGTCCGAGCAGCAGTCACCGAATCTATTAGATCCCGGTATTGGCGGTCCCGAATCGTCGGCCACATCCGCTCCGGATTCGCCAACAGGCTTGAACACCAAGTCAGACGTCGGTGCGTCCTCTCCGACGACAAATGAACCAGCGGAACCCACCGAGACAGCCGATCCCAAGCGACTGTTGGCCCAGACTCCCGAACCCGTGCGTGACTTTGTTGCGCGAGGGAACAAGTTGGCAGCGCCACCACCGCCCCCCAAGCCGGAACCGCTCCCAATTGTCGCGCAGAAGCTCTTGTCCCAATCGAATCTGAACCAGTTTGGTAATCCGGAAGGGAAGGGATTGGGACTTGCCCAAGCCAACGAGTTCGCAGGTGCGCGAATGCTCGTGTGGAGCACGGACTCCGAAGCGCAGAAGAATGTCTTGACGGCTGATAACCCACTCTGGGCCGCGATTAAAGACTTGGGTTTTGAAATTCAAATGAAGCGAACTCGCTTCGAGCCGCAATGGTTGGATGACGCCGATCAACTGTGGATTTTTTCCGGTCACACCTCGGGAATGGATGCCAAGGCCTACGCCGCCGTGGTCGACTTCGTTCAATCGGGGAAAGGGGTGTACCTGGCTGCGGAAAATGCACCCTATCTGGTTGAGGCGACCGAACTGACCCAACGTCTTTATCAAACCAAAATTTCCGGAGACTACGTGGGAGCCAATATCATCGCGGTGCGTGGCTACGGCGTCACCCGCGACGACTTCCGCAAATTGGGCCAGGACGCAGACTCTCCACAAACAAAAGATTCCAGCGGCCGAGGTGGAAGAAGTGATTCAAAGTCCCGTATCGAGATCATCAACCGTGCCACGCATTACGCGGACTTTCATCCGCTGCTGACCGACGTGAATTTCATCTTCGAAGGCCGCACGATCAGCCACATCGAACCAACGTCACGCTTACAGACGGTGCTGCTGGCCTTCGATCGGCAAATCCTGGCTGCCGTCTCGCTCGATCCTGGCCAGCGCGTCGTCGTCGATTGTGGATGGACACGTTACTACTTCTCGTCGCAAGGCCGCTTTGTCACAGAAACCGCCGGAACGATTCGCTATGCGGAAAACATTGCGGCCTACCTGATGGGCAAGGACGATAAACGCCAAGGTGGTGGCCAGTGGCTGGATCGCAAAAAACTCTTGGAGAAGTACCGCAACGCACCGCCGGACGACCTCGTGGCCGCGTTCCGTGACAGCGATGCCGCGGAACGCTTGGCCGCCGTCACCATGGCGGTCCGGCGAAAGTTGGAGATCCCCAGCGCTTTGATCGAATTGATCCGCGATGCCGATCGCGATGTGCGCAGACAGGCCCGGTCGGCACTGCGAGGACTGGCGGGCGGTGGGATTGATTACGGTCCGTCGGAGACTGCGAATCAGAGCGAATGCGAATTGTCTTCCCAACACTGGTCCGGTTGGCTGCGACGGAAACAACTTCTGGCAAAATCTGAGGCTCTGTCGCCAGACCTCGTTGTCGCGGCAATGGTGAGCAACGATCCGGAAGAGCGCTGGGCGGCGATCAGTGCCGCGGTTTCGCGTCGGCTGGATATTCCAGACGCCTTGATCGGAATGCTGGCCGATGCCGAACCGGAGATTCGCCAACTGGCGCGGAAAGCGCTGGTGCAACTCGCCGGGAGATTCGATTTCGGACCAGCTCCCGACGCGAATCAGGCCGCGACAAATGCCGCGATCCTCGACTGGAAACGCTGGCTGCGACGGAAACAACTGTCGGCCAAATTCGTGGCTCTGTCGCCAGATCTCGTCGTCGCGGCAATGGTGAGCAACGATCCGGACGAACGCTGGGCGGCAGTCAGTGCGGCGATTCCGCAGCGTCTGGATGTTCCGGACACGTTGATCGGATTGCTGGCCGATGCCGAGCCGGAAATTCGTCAACTTGCGCGGCAAGCGCTGGTGCAACTCGCGGAGAGAGTCGATTTCGGACCGGCCCCCAACGCGAATCAGGCCGCAACAAATGCCGCGATCCTCGACTGGAAACGCTGGCGCTTGCTGAAGAAATTCCCCGATGTGAGTAACGCCGATCAAGATTTCCTGATCGCGGCCATGAAGAGCGACAACGCGGAGCGAAGGTGGGCGGCCGTCATCGTTGTTCATCAGAAAAAGTTGCGGCTGAACTCTTACCTGATCGACTTGCTCAGCGATCCTGAAAACTCAATCCGACAGGAAGCCCGGCTGACGCTAGTTCAGATGGCGAAAGGGGTGGACCACGGGCCGAAGGAAGACGCCTCGGCGGAGGAAGTTGCCAAATCCGCGCAGCAATGGACCGAATGGTTTCAGCGCGAGTTCGAAAAGACGGCCGCCCAAAAACTGCAACTCGCGAAACAGCTTCTTAAAAGCAATCCCAAGGTCGCACGGCAGCGTCTGAAAGAAATCACCGATCAATTTCCCGGCACAGCGGCGGCCAAAGAGGCCACCTTGTTGTTGAACCGTCCCTAGCCGAGATTGTTCATGGCCTACTCATTGGGGAGAGCAGTGTGCTGCGATGTAACCCGAAGCGTCAGCGAGGGAGTGTGTGATGACTCCCTCGCTGACGCTTCGGGTTACATCGCGGCCATGAATAATCTGAGCTAGAGCAGCGACCCCGATGATTTACTTCGTCGTGCCTTCGATGAAGGCTCGGTCCTCAAGCCGCACCAACTTCCAGCGAATTGGTCCTTGAACATTTTCGAGCGTGAGTAAGACCTTGCCATATTCGTCGTCGTGCATCGTGCGTCGCCGCAGAATGGTCAGCGGGCGGAGGCGCGCGTAAGCCAGTTCGACGCGTCCTTGAGCGATCAGCGTCGCGATGTGCCAATACTTGTATTCCAGCTTGCCGGGAGCTTCGAGGATCGCCTGAAAAAAGTCCCGTTCGGCCGCCGCGAAATCACGTTGCACATAACGTCCAATCCCCAGAGTGAAGAACCGCGTCGCGACAAACGCCGTTGGGGAAACCAGCCGCATTTGAATTTTCACGCGCGGCCATTCGGTGCCATACGTCTGGTCGAGCACACCGTTGACCCAGTTCGTCAAGACTTCCCGCTGCTCCGCCACGGCCAGGCGACCGGAGAGTTCCAGGAATTCGCTGTCGCCGTCCAGGACATAGGCCGCGGAGGTGATTTGGCAGCCGTCCAATTCGAGTCGGAGTTCCAACTGCCGTTGCAATTCCGCCAGCACTTCCGCCGTCGGCATGTAGACGACCTGTAACTTGTCGCCGAGCGGTCGATACGCGGGGTCTTCGCCGTAGACATCCGCCAGAACGGCGTTCGACTCCGCGATCACTGCCGCACGCTGCCGCGAATGAGCCACTTGGCCGAACAACTGCATTCCGGTGTTGCCGTCCTGATCCAGGAACGCGGCGCTCGTGATCTGACATCCGATGAGTGCCTTGTTCGCCTCGATGCGCGCTCTCAGCTTCGCGACGAATGCTGCCGGGGTCAGAGTTGGCAGCGTGAGTCGGTGTGCTCGCGCTACGGGAACCGCCAGACCGGTTCCGGAATAGACCTCTTCCAACACCTGGTTGCACTGTTGCGTGATGGCGACTCGCTGCGTGTGCCGAGCGAGCGTGCCGATCATCTCGAACGACAGCGCGTCGTCCTCCACGACGTAAACCACGTCTTCGACTTGGCAGCCGGCCAACTCCGGTGACGCGGTGATGGCTTTACGCAACTTCGCGAGAGCTTTAGTCGCGGGATGTTTCAGGACCGTCGACTTATCCAAGCTGTCGGGCGGCAGCCTCTTCTTGGCGAGCGATTCCAACTCCGTCAATGCCGCATCGTCTTGTGATTGATCAATGACGACCTCAATGCGGAATCGTGCCTTCTTCGCGCACGGGTCCAATGATACGACCAGCGACGCTCCATAAAGCTTGGCATCCGCGAGAACGGCTTTCAGGAGTTGCTCCTTCAGGTCCTGCTCGGCGAGCAGCGACTCGGCATCGCGCTCGAAGAGGACAAGACCATCGACCTTGGCCAGCGGAGCCGTCTGCTTGGCGTAAACAACCTGCATGACTTCGTTCGCCAGCTTGATCAGCTCTTCCTTTTGCGATTGTTTCGTGATGGCTCCCACCAAGTGCAGTTCCCAGACATCGTCTTGAGCCTCGTAATACAAGTCCTCGACACAGGTCGCTTGCAGCGACTTTTGGTCCGCGACCGCCTTCTGAAATTGAGCGACCAACTCCTTCGCGGGATGCAATTGCAGCACGATCTTGTCGAAGCTGTCCTGCGGCAAATGCTTGGCGGCGAGGGCTTCCACTTCGGCCAGCGGAACCTCGGACTTCTGTTCCTTGTCGACAATCAACGTGATCGTGAATCGAACCGCTTTGCTCTTGGGATCGCGATACACGACCACGGCTGCACCGTCATGCGTGCGGCTTTTCGGATTCTTCTTCACGGCGTCGACAAGCTGCTGGTTGAACTTCTTGGCGGCCTCGATCGAATCCGCGTCCGGAGCTTCCAGGAGTTCCATCTCACCGGCATTAGCCACGGGAACGGCGGCAGCGTCAGGACCGTACACGGCCTTGATGACGCGGTTGCCGAGTTCGGTCATCTTCGCCCGTTGTCCCGCCTGCAAGATCAGACCGCGCAGGACAACTTTCGTGACACCGGCTTCGTCCGTGTATTCGACGTCATCCAATCGGCAGCCCTTCAAGTCCGCGTCGCTGGACAGAGCCTTTTGTAATTCGACCAGCAGCATCGCCACGGGATGCGGCTTCACGTCGAGCTTGTATGCCGTCTTCTCGACCACTTTCTCGATCAACTCGCGGATGGCAGCCACCGAGATCTCTTGCTCGTCCTTATCCACGACGACCGTCACGGTGACTTGCAATTCGGTTTGAGCATCCGGGTCGGCGACGATCAGAAAGCCATGCACCTTCGGATTCAGTTTCTTGTCGATCACCAAATCCGCTCGCAACGTCTTCGCGAGCTTGTCGGCCTCGGGATCGGTCGGAGCGGCCGCGTCGGGCGGCTTGACCGCGTTCTCGGTTTGAGCGGATGCGAGCGTCGGAAACCAAGCCGCAGCGAGCAGCATTCCCGACCACACGGACACGCAGCGAATCACGTGAAGCAACGGTTTCATCGCAGAGCCTCTTTCCGTTTCCTCGTAGCGGGCTGGACTCTCTGAGTCGAGCCGTTTGACTGCTCGACTCGGAAAGCCAAGCGACAATTTGACCGCGAGCCGATCGCACAACGCGAAGCCAAAAACGGTACTGCCGATTTCCGGGAAGTCACGTCTGAAGACCGCTTGGCTGCAAAAATCGGGCAGAATGCGACGGTGAACAGGCACAGCCGTTGTAATTGGAATGTGCCGACGTTGATGGATAGAGTGCTCCGTCCAATCGTCCGGACGGATCGCCAGAATGTTCGGTCCCGGAAACAATGTCGTGGTTGATCCAACGCGGATCAGGCACCGGCGGAATCAGCACCGTTTCTCTCAGGGGAAGGCCGCGCGATGGTGGAAGTGTCCACGAATCTCGAACCGCCGAGCCAGCCAGCTCGCCATGTCCGCTGGCTCCGTTGGGCGGTGCTCGCGCTGGCGGCATCGACTTTCTGGCTCGCGCCGGCTCCGTCGCGAACACTGGCCGCGGAGTCGTCCGAGGACAGCTCGGCATCCGACTTCGAAGACTTGGCCAAGACCTTCATTCAACAGCGAGAAAAATTGCTGCGGCTTCAGACCGAACGTCAGTTTTGGGAACAGGAACTGACTCGCTACGAGGCGATCACACGATTTCACACCGAGAAAACGCTGCTCGACGGATTCACCAACGACCTGTCTCCGGATTCGCAACGACAACTGCTTTCCTTGCTCGATCAAAACTACGCGCCGTATTGGAAGGGAGTCGCCACCGCCGCTCAGGGACTGCAAGACGAACAGTCTCAGGCTCAGCGAAATTGGCTGAGCGTTCGCGGACGGTTAAACCAGGGCCGCAATCAGGTCTTCGAAGCCACCGCTCAAGGTGCCGTGGCTTCTCAATTGGCGCAAGTGCTCAATGTCGGCAATCGTTGGCTCTGGTTCTGTGCGATGGTGGCCGGCGCGTGCCTGGTCGGCGTGTATTGGTTTCACCACCGCCAGTATTACCGGCGATTGTTTTGGGTGCGCAAAACCAGCCTTGGCCGCCGCGCGTTTGTGTTGGGACTGCTCGTCCTGGTTCCCGCGGTTCCCACGGTCGTCACCTTCGTCTTCGGCAATCAGGGCTATGAATCGCTGCTCGCGTTGACCGGCGGCCAAGGTGCCGCGCCCCGGCAAACCATGACGGCCGAGATCGACGAACTGAATTCTGAGATCACCAAGTCCGACCTCGAAAAGCAGCACCAAGAGATGAAAACTCGGCATGACGCCGCGCGATCCGCCTGGTTAGAGGCCGTGAAGACTCGGCTGCCGAAAGCGAAAGACAGTTCCACGCTGCCGCAACAGTGGATCGCATCGCGCGATCATGTCCAACAAAGCGTGGTTGCGACCAAATTGCTCGCCGAGATTTCCAAGTCAATGCAGCAAGACCTGGAGCAACTTCAGAAAGTGGAATTGGAAGTTGCCAAGCATCGCGGCGCGATCAACGAGTCCGAGAAAAAGAAACGCCTGGCCGGAGGAATCTTGGGCACGACGCTGCTGGCCTTGTACGGCGGCCTGGCGTTCGTCTTCGTGCGCGGAGTGCGCCGCGCCCAATCGCTGACGGCGAAGACCTGTCCAAGCTGCTTGTCCGTCGGCAAACTGGAACCGCTCTTGAATGCCGATGGCTCGACACAGCGTACGGGGCTCGATGAATTGCGATGTTCCAATGTGATCCTCAATGATCCTTTTACGGAGTGCGAATTCGTTTTTTACGCCTCTTATTGCGAACGCACAAAACTCGGATTTTCGACCTTGGGTGTCGGCGAATCGGGCAAAACGTTCGGACTGGCGATGGTCTACCGGGAATTGAACCTAGGACGATTTCCTGACAACGTTCATTTCGAGAAAGTGAAAGGCGAAGCCGCTAAGAAGTTTGATAAGTTCGTCGATCAAGTTCTCAACAGCCGCATGAAGATGAGCGCGACGGTTGCCGATCGCTTCCCGCATCCATTGATTTTTAACTTTCGCGACAACGATTCGTTCGCCAAATCCGACGTGATGGTCAGCTTGTTCGACTATGCTGGCCGAGTCACGCAAGATGAAGGGCATCCCCAACGCAACCGCGCGTTGAATGCCGACGGATACTTTTTCTTCTTGGACCCGACGAGACCAGATGAGAAGCAGGTGCAAGCCTTGCTCGGCTTTCGCGAAGACTTGCGGCTCATGAAGAATCTCAAGGCCGGACAGCAGATTCACATCCCGGTTGCACTCTGCATCAGTAAGCTCGATTTGCTCGTCAATCAACCTTACGCTCAAGGCAGCGATCTCATTGAGCAGTTCTACCAAGACCTCAGTCAGATCGACCAATCGTCGGGCGTGATGACGATGGAGATCCTTCAGCGACGTTCCGATGCCATCGCACGCCTGACGGAAACGATTTGGCCCGGTTGGAGAATTGAGCGTCAGATTCGAGATCTGTTTGGTGATCGCTTCCTGTTCTTTCCGATGACACCTGTTGGACTGGATCAACCCGGAGTCAACGATCTCAGCCAGCGCACCATCGAGCCTTATGGAATCATCGAACCGCTGTTATGGCTCTTGCACATGAATGGGCACCCTGTCCTCAATCAAGACAAAGCGAAGTCGAAACCTGTTTAACCGCGACGCCATCGGCGTGCGTGCGAACGTCCGCCGTGATGCCCAGTTCCACCCACGCCGTTGGCGTCGGGGTTAAGCGATCAGAACCCATTGAATCAACGAGCCTCCCATGACGACTGGATCCAATTGGCCAATTGCGGGTGAGTACAGCAACATGCTGCAGAACCCACAGATCGCCTTTGGCAAACCGGAACTGCAGCACCTGCAGACTTGCACGATTGAGTTGTGGAGTCACAACCAACAACCGCGGCCGCGAGCGGGGGCATTCGCCACCGTCTACAAAGGCACGACCGCCGATGGCGCGGATGTCGCCCTGCGCGTTTTCACGCGATCCTCCGGCACCGAACAACGCGAACGCTACTCGGCCATTAGCGATTACTTGGACTCGTTGAACGGCAGCCGGCCCAGTTGTTTGGTCGGCTTCAAGTTCTTCGAGAAGGGCATCCGCATCGCCAGCAAGGGAGGTAAATGGTTCCCGTTGTTGACGATGGATTGGGTTCCTGGCGACACGCTCTTCGACTGGATTCGCAGCACTTGTCAGAATCGCAACGGCCGCGCGTTAGGCTCCGCGTCCGAAAAGTGGGTCGAGTTGGTCAGCGACCTGACTCGCGTGCAAATCGCTCACGGAGACCTGCAACATGGCAACGTCATGGTCACGCCGTCGAACGAGTTGAAGCTGGTTGACTATGACTGCATGTGCGTGCCGAAGTTGGTGGGCCGCCGGAATCTCGAAATCGGCGTCGAGCCATATCAACACCCGGAGCGAGACGAGACCACGCTGCTGTATCCCGGATTGGACAACTTCTCGGCGTTATACATCTTGGTGGTGATGCGTGCGTTGACGGCCGATCCTCAATTATGGTTCGGCTACAACGAGCGTCCGAACGAAGAACTGTATGACAAGCTGTTATTTCGCAAGGAGGATTTCGACGCGCCGCACGAGTCGTCCTTATTCAAGGACTTGCGCCGGTCGTCGGATGAGAAAGTCCGGAAGTGGGCCGACGAATTGTTCGGCCTGTACCGCGTCCCAATCCAAGACGTGCCGCCGCTCGACCAGTTCGTCAACGATTTCGAGAAGGTTCGCGAGTTGCTGAGCCTCAAGGCGTTCGACGAGGCGTTGGATTTGCTCAACCGCCAACCGCCGCCAGCGGACATCCAGCTCCAAGTCCAAGAGGCCGAGCAGCGTGTCGCGCAGCGCAAGCGATTGGAACAGGCCGTGAGCAGCGGCGACGAAGCGGCGATGACGTCGCTCTACGAGCCGAAACTGTTGGACGATTACCCGAAAGCCAAACCGGCGGTGGAGGTGGCTCGCAAGTCGGCGCAGGTGATTCCGGTGCTCGATCAGTTGCGGCAGTTGCGGCAGGCGAATCGCGGACGCGAACTGGTTCAACTCTGGGATCGCCAGCAAAAGTTGTTGGCGAATCGCAAGAGTGCTCAAGCCTTTTTACGCGAAGTCGAGACGTGGCGTCAGCGGAATGCCGCGTCTGACATCGTGCTGAGCGAACTGCGTCAGCCGACTCTCGACGTGAATGTGCTTAAGACCCATTGGCAGCAGTTGCAAGATCTCGGCGGGCATCCCGATGCGGACGGCCAATTGCCAATCGTGCAAAAGCTGATCGCAAAATCCACGGCGTTCGAGGCGTTTCAAAAGGTGCCGCGGGCTCAGACGGCGGCGAATGATCAGGTTCTCGTCGCGGCCTGGAAAGAATCGCTGTTTCAAGGCTGGGATGTTGCCGAGCAACAGCGTCATCGGCTCACGGCGGCGGAGGAGCGGCTTCAACTTTGGCAGACGGCGCGGAATGTCCTGGCGAAACATTCGGCACGTCTGACGTCGGCTGGCGAACAAGCCATCGTCACGGCGGGACAGGACTTCTTGGAGGGTTATGACCCGCAGATCCAGACGCGGGTCGAACAGGCCGAGCGGCGGCTGCGAGCAGTCCGAAAGCTCGATCAGATTTGCAATCAGCCCGCCGCTTCCGAGTCACAGTTGTTGAGTGCTTGGCAAGCGGTCTGCCAGGAACAAGCCGATTGCCTCGTGGAGCCAGAGGTTCGCGAGCGGGCCGAACTGGCCGTGCCGCGCGCGGCGCTCTTGCAAACCTTGATGAGCATCTCGTTGGCGGGACTGCCTAACGAACAAGACCGCCAACTCTTGCCGATTTGGGATGACTCGTTGTTGCGAGATTGTGCCGAGGCGCAGCCGTGGCGTGCCGCGTGGGAAGTCGCTTGCGATCGGCGTGTGCTGCTGCAACGCCTGGAAACGGCGATCGCGACGGACGACAACGTCGCGATCGTGGAGTGTTGCAACTCACCGATTCTGGCGGCCTGGCAGTTCGCGCCTCTGCAAGCGAATCGGATTGACAAGGCGCGCCGCGCCGTGGCGGAGACACGCGGACTCTTGGAAGCGATCAAGAACAATCAGCGACGGCGTTTTACCGAGTTATTCAGTAGCCGCGCGATTCGCGACTCGGCGGCCCAATTCGCTCCGTTTCATTCGGTCCTGCGAGACTGGATCGTCACGGAGATTCTGCCGCGCGAGAAGAACGGACTCAATCCGCCGACGGTGGGCTCGCCGATTCGCCCGATCCCCGGTTCGACCAGCGTGCAGCTCCGCTGGAACTGGCCGGCAGCGCGATTGAGCGACGCTTGTCTGTTGAAAGTCTGCCGGTCAAAACCAGCGGAGGATATGTCTCCCGAACAAGTGCCGGCACAACAGACGCTGACCGTCCAGCGAAAAGCGTATGAAAGTGGCGGCGGACAGGTGATCTTGCCGCTCCGCCCAAACTCACACAGCGGCATCGTCGTCGTGTGGGCCATCGTGGAATTGGACGACGAGAAATTTTACAGCGAGCCGCTTGTCTTGGGGCGGCTCGGTCAAACGAACTGAATCGACTGCCTGCATTTTGACCCCAACGGCCTCGTGCCGTTGGTGAAGGAGATGGTGAGCTAGTACATGTCGTTCCAACTCCCCCCAACTTTCCCGTTTCTCCGCCGAAGGCGGAGAAACGGGAAAGTTGGGGGCTGTCGTGGATTCTGACTTGTTAGCTCTCCATCGTTTTCACCATCCGGGCAAGCCGGATGGGGTCTTGAAGGCGAAGAGTCATACAGTCGAACTACGAAGGTGCGCAGGAAAACTCTGTCGTGACCGCTTCCTGACGGTCGCGGCTCGGAATGCGCGCGAAACAAGGGTGCGGCCTGGCCGCTGGAGGGGAGTTGATTGAAGATGGAGCCGACGATTCATCAGCTCTATTGCACTCATTGCACCTACGGCACGTCGTACCAACATCAGCGGACGACGGGTGCGGTGAAGGATCAAGTGTTCGAATATGGCGCTCGAGCCGGCTCGATGGCACGTGAGCAAAGTGAGGACTATTTCCAAAAACTCGAACCGTTCATGAATTATCATCTGCCGGGTGATCTGCCGGGCGATCAAATGCTGAAGCACGATGCGGGATCGACAGCCGACTGGCGGCGGTTCGTCTATCTGCCATCGGTTGGCGGGATGCAGGCTCTGGCCTGCGTCAGCTATCGCACGACGGATACTCAAGGCCGCCCCGGTTCTTATTTCGCTCACGTGCTGCTGGCCGAACGGCCCAACGGTGAGCCGGTTTGGTCGGCCGCCGACGCGCTGAAGTTGTGGGGCAGCCCGAATTGGGTCGTTTGCGACGGCGACTTTCCGAACCTTCAATTGAAAACCGTTCGGTCGCTGGACGAGTTCCGAACCAGCGGTCCGCGCACCGCGAGGATGATCGACGACCAGGTGCTGCTGAGTTTTCTCATGGCACCGATAGGCACTCCCTTTGACGATCCAGGGCAACTGATTCCCGCGCGGTGGAAACAGAAGTCGCCCAGCGAGCGTCGCGAGCTGCTGATCGACACGCTGCAAAGCTTTTTGGAACTCAACTTTGAACGCCGGCAGACGATGTTGTTGGCGATTGAGCCATGCCTGTCGGCGTTGATCTTCTACGGAGTCGCACGGCTGCTGCCCAAGACGGGGATCGGAGAGAAGCTCAGCTTTTCGACGTTCGAATCTCACGAGCAGCGTCCGCAAACGGCACTGGCGGCGACGACGTTCGTCGACGTGGAGAATTCAGAACTGCCGCGTGATCCGTCGCAGTCGCGAGGCTTTGCGATCAACACGTTCAAGCCGCCGGAGAAATCTCCCGCGTTGTCGTGGAAGCAGCGAAAAGAACCGCCGCAGTACGCTCGCAAGCTGGTGCAATTGTTGATCGACGGCGGGAAGGATGAGGTCGGTGAGCTGCTGCTGGCGTTCGAGAAAGCGGGAGCGGCTTCCAAGGAGGATCTGGAAGAGTTGATTCAAGCGGACGCTTTTTCGGATGCGTTTCTGGCGGGAGACTCGCAGTCGGCGGCGGCTCGGCTGAAGACACTGCGGGAGCCAGCGACGAAGTATCTGCGTAAGACCGTTCAAAGTCGGCTGGCGAAGATCATCGCTCGGTCGGGTCCGTCGATCACCGCGGCCCCGCCGCCGCCACCGTCGTCCCTGCTTGAGAAACGCGAGGCCGGTACGGCGGCAACGACGGACGTCACTCAACTGGCATCTCCACCACCACCGCCGATGTCGACGGCCTGGCCAGGCTCCGCCGAGTTGCGTCAGATCACCGAACAACCGGCGCGCGTGCTCGATATTCTCAAGCTCATCGCGGCCGAGGATGCGCCCAACGATGCTCAGCCAGTCGTGGCGAAATTGTTGGCGGCCTACGTCGAACATGGCCGCGACCAGTTTGACCGCTTGTTGCGCACAGAGGGATTGGCGAAGGCCCACAAGCGGCACGCACTGCGGATCGCCGTCGAACGGCACAAGCAAATCCCAACCGGCTGCGATTGGTTGTGGACCGAGACGAAGGCCGTGTCCGGTCAACCCGCGTTGTTGACCACGCTGTTGCTCGACTTGGACAACGCCTCGGCGACGGCACTGCTGACCGGTTTCCTCGAAACGCAGCCAGCCTCGGACAAAGTCAGTCCGGTGTGCGATGCACTGGCTCAGGTGGGTCAAACTCAAGAGTCGAAGCGCGAATTGCTCGTCAAGTTTGTCGATCATCCGCAACTGCCCGCCGCGACGTTGCTGAGTGCTCTGCGAATTTCCTCGACGATTCGCAAGCCGGTGTTCGAGCAGTACGCGAAGTTCCGCCAAGATCAACCGGAACTCGACTTTCGTCTGCCCGGTCTCTTGGAGTCCTCGGTCAAGAATCTCACGGAACCGCGCGAGTTCTCGCGGCTGCTGGACCTCTTAAACGATGGTCGGCCACTGTTGTGGAACGAAGACGCGGCACGAGTTGATGGCTGGTTGAAAATCCGCAAGCGGCTTGAAGAGATCAAGAACTTGTTGGCCGACGAGCCGAGCGTTTGGTCTCGACTGAGAGGCGACCCCAACGACGCGAAGCTCCAAGAGCACGGATTGGAACTGGCCAAAGTGGCGCGGCACGCAATGCCGGACAAGTTGTATGAAATCGATCACAAGGGCGAAGAGCGTTGCAACATCCTGGAAAGCATCGGCGAGCAATTGCTGAAGCCGAGCATGTTGCCGGATTCGTTCTGGAGAAAGCTGTCGTCGGCGATGTCCGGCAACGGCTGGCAAATCCTCAGCAGCATTCCGAGAAGTCGGCGTCGCCGTCCTGCGAAGAGCGAGTTGTTGGGGAAGATCAAGCCGCTCATTCCTGTCGCAATCGCGTTGGCGATCGTCGCGGCGTTGAGCTGGTTCGGTTGGCAATTCGTCCAGAAAGAGTTCGGGCCGAGCGTGCTGGGTCACCTTGCCAGTCTGTCCGAGGAGCAACAGTTCGAAGCCTTTTTGAAACTGTCCGACGAGCAGTTCGAGAACTTGATGGCCGACCCCCAACTCTTGTCGGAGAACAGCGCCGCGTTTTCGATCAACGACCGTTTGGACTCGTTCAAGAAGCTCAGCGACCAGCGTAGCGACAAATGGCGCTACGTTCTGTGGCCGAAACTCAACCCGAAAAAGCAAGTTGAACTGCTGCTGAAACTACCGAAGGAAGAACTCACACGGCAAATCGAAGGTCTGACACGAGATGGCCAAGCTCCGTTGATTGAGTTGTTCAACTTCAAAGAGACAAGTTCCTCGCAGTTGACGGCATTGGCACGGCAACTCGATAAACAACAGCAGCGGCTGCTCCTGAGCAACCCGGCGGTGAAACGCCGAGTTGACGTCCTCGGTGGCTTTGAACCATTAGAGTTGGCGGACATGCATTCGTCAGTCATGACCTCGCTCTCAACGGATCAACTGGCTGCGCTGGTCATCGACCTTCCGAAAACGAAGCTGCAAGCGTTGCTGCTCAATATCCCTCCGGAAAAGATCAAGACACTGTTTGATCACAGGATGAAGAACGCCCTCATCGCGAAACTCAGAGAGGTTGATCTGCCACATGTCGCGCGACTGCTGCCGGCTAAGCAAGAATCTCAGACGGCGTCGAATTCGACGTCATTTATTCCAATGCCAATGCCAAAACCGATGGTCGATACGAAGCCACCACCCGCCAATGATCCTCCAAAGGATGCCCCAAAGAAGACACGGCCGGATCCAATGCCGCCAAAGCCCGTGGCCGAAGTCGAAAAGGCCAATACCTCGGATGTCAAAGTCGGGAAACCGGAACCACGAATTGTCTATCAAGACTTGCCCAAATATCCCAAGTCGAAAGAGGAGGATGAAGGGCAAAAAGAGATGGTGCTGGAGTTGCCCAAGGACGCCGAGCCGTTCACGGCGATCAGGCTGCGCGGTTTTGACGAGCACAGGACTTGGTTTCGGGATAAGAAGCGACCGGTTCCCAAAACGAATGAGGAGGAGAACCACAAGAAACTGCGAGTCGTGTTTGGCTCCGAAAAACCGGCCAAGGAAACACCGCCCAAGACGCTCTGCACCTTCGAACTTCGAGCGCCGAATCAGATCGCGTTCGACTGGGAGTTTCAGCCGGATGAACCGGTACAACTTCAGAACGCCGTTCGCGCGTGTGTGCTGGAAATCCAACGTGACGAGCAACCAGCAATTTTTGTCTCGTTTCTGCCGCACAAGCTGGTTGAGGGGCGGCTGAGATTCGGCCGCGACGGCACTTGTTCGCTCACGTCGTCTTTGAAAGAACTCCAATCGGGTGGTTCCTTGCAGCTTAGCGAAGGCGCAATTCATGTCACCGCGAAGCAGGGTCGCGACCCAGTGACGATCTTCGCATTTCAACCGACTTCGCCGCCGACCGGTCCCTCGGCATTGTGCAAGATTCCGGAACTGTGCAAGCCATTTGAGTTCAGTACCGTCAAATTTGATTTCAGTACCGCCGAAGTGCAGCTCGAAACAAAGCGTGTCTTCATTGGAATCAAGGAATTCGCCGACGAACAAATTCAAACTCAACTCGTCTTGAATGTCTCTCGAAATTTGAACGCTGAGGAACAGAAAAAGGTCGACACCCTGGACGACAAGCTTGCGGTGCTGCGAACAAGGCCAAGTATTGCCAGGAGTTCGAAGTCTGACCCCAAGACTCGGCACGGCGCGCTCATCGACATCCTCGTCGTGCTTGGTTTGCCGGAAAAGAAAGATAAACCACCCGAGTCGCCAGAATACGCCCAGTGGGCGGCCGACATCGTGACGAAGGATGTCCCCGCGAAGATTAAAGAACTGAAAGACGAACACGGGCTGGTGAAAAGCGCCCACGTGAAGGACCGCCAGCAATTTCTGGATTTAGAGCCGGTGATTTCCGGCACGGTGGTTCGAGTCGTGGACGGCATCGTTGTCAAAGCTCTCGAATTGCGGCCGAGGGGAATCGTGGAGCCAAAGGACACACCGAAGTGAACGCACAACGCGGTTCGTTGAGATCGACTTCGCGAAGGGGAAGATGACACAACCCCCACCGAGCTTGCCTCGGTGGAATCGGGCCTTTGCACTACGAGTTGCGCGTAGTGCAAAAGCCCAAAAACCACCGAGGCAAGCTCGGTGGGGTTTGTGTCCAGAGTCCCCCCGCGTGCCGTATATCGTCAGACGGATTTTGGTGAGGAGTTCATATCGCTCGGAGTTAGCGCGATTGATTGGACCACGCTCGATGGCAAGTTTCGACCCGTATCACAAATGGTTTGGGATCTCACTGGCTGAACAGCCGCCGAGTCTTTATCGGCTGCTGGGAGTGTTGCCGTTCGAGTCCGATCCCGACGTGATCGACGCGGCAATCGAGCAGCGCGTCACCTTTCTCCGTGAACGTGCAACCGGCTCGTACATTGCCGAGGCTCAGAGATTGCTCAATGAAGTGGCTGTCGCGCGGCTTTGTCTGCTCAATGCCGAAACGAAACAGAATTACGACCTGCTCCTGCGAGACTCGATGCAGCCGATCCCTGTCGCTTCGAGTCCGAGCACCTTGGCACCGCCGTCAGCGTCCCCATTCCACATTCCTCCTCCGCCACCGCCCGTCAGATCGAACCGCTCGGTCGCCATGCCGGCGCAGAGTCCCGCCGGTTGCGAGTGGATGTGGACCGAGACGACGGTCGTGTCCGGTCAAGTCGCATCACTCACCACGGCCTTGATCGACTTGGACGACGGCTCGGCGACGGTGTTGCTGACCAGTTTTCTCGAAACGCAACCAGCCTCGGACAACGTCATCGCCGTGTGCGAGGCACTGGCTCAAGCGAGCGAAACACAAGAGTCGAAATGCGGGTTGCTCGTCGAGTTTGTCGATCATCCGCAGTTGGCATCCGCGACGTTGCTGAGTGCTCTGCGAATTTCCTCAGCGATTCGCAAGCCGGTCTTCGAGCAGTACGCGGCGCTCCGCCAAGATCAGCCGCAGCGTGACTTTCGTCTGCCCGGTCTACTGGAGTCCTTGGTCGAAAAGCTCTCCGATCCGCGCGAGTTCTCACGGCTGCTGGACCTCTTGCAAGACAGCCGGCCGGTGCTGTCGAAGTCGGCTGCGGCACAAGTCAACAGTTGGTTGATCATCCGCAAGCAGTTTGAAGAGATCAAGAAGTTGTTGGCCGAAGAACCGAGCCTGTGGAGTCGGCTTTGGAGTGGCCGCCACGACGCGAAATTTCAAGAGTTTGGATTGAAGCTGGCCGAAGAGTCGCGACGCGCAATGCCGGACGCGTTGTACGCGACCGATCACAAGGGCCAAGAGCGTTGCGACATCCTGAAAAGCATCGGCGAGCAATTACTGAAGCCGCGTGTGCTGCCGGATTCGTTCTGGAGAAAGCTGGCATCGGCCATGTCCGGCAACGGCTGGCAGATTCTGCATCCCCGCCCCGCGAGTCTTCGTCGTCCGCCGGCGGAAAAGCCGTTGCTGCCGCAAATCAAGAGGCCGCTAATCCCCGCGGAAATGCCGAAGCCCGCCGTCCCTCCCAGGCCAGCGAACGAAACCCCTCCGATCGTCGTCACCAAGTCTCCCGATCCGGTTCCGCCCTCGACTCCCGATCCGCGAAAGCCGAGCGCAACCGTGTGGTTGGCGCAGATCAAGCAGCGGCACATCGAAACGGCAATCGCGTTGTCGATCGTCACGGTGTTGATCTGGGGCGGCTGGCAATTGCTCCAGAAAGAGTTTGATTCGAGCGTGCTCGCTCAACTCGCCAGTTTGCCAAAGGATCAACAGGTCGCAGCCTTTTTGAAACTGCCCGACAAGCAGTTCGCCGACTTGATGTCCGACCCCGAAGTCTTGTCGGAGAACAGTGTCGTATTTTCGATCAACGACCGTTTGGGCTCGTTCGATCAACTGAAACCCGAACGCCACGAAAAGTGGCTCGACGTTCTATGGCCGAAACTCACTCCGGACAAACAAGTCGATCTGCTGGTGAAACTTCCGCCGAAGGAGCGAGCGCGGCAACTCGAAGATCTGACACGGACCGGCCAAGGTCCGTTAATTGAGTTGGTCAATTCCAAAGCGACGAGCACCGTGCAGTTGACGACATTGGCACGGCAACTCGACAAGAAACAATTGCGGCTGCTCCTGAGCAACCCAGCGGTGGAACGCCGAGTGGAAGTCCTCGGTGGCTTCGAACCCATCCAATTGATTCACCTGGATTTGTCCGTCAAGACCTCGCTCTCAACGGATCAACTGGCTGCGCTGGTGCTCGATCTTCCGACAGACAAGCTGCGAGCGCTGCTGCTCGACATCCCTGACGCACAGCTCAAGAAACTGTTTGAGCACAGGACGAAGAACGCACTCATCGAGAAACTCAAGGGCGCTTCGCCGAATATTGTCGCACGACTGCTGTCGCCAAAACCGGACTCTCAGACGGCGTCGAATTCGACACCGATGCCGATGCCGGTGGTCGAAACGAAGACACCACCCGCCAAAGATCCTCCAAAGGTTGCCCCAAAGGAGACGCGGCCGAATCCAATGCCGCCGAAGCCTGTAGTCGAAGTCGAGAACGCCAAAGAGTTGAATTCCAAAGGCGGTCACCGGGAACCACGAATTGTCTATCACGACTTGCCCAAATATCCCCGGTCGCAAGCAGAAGACCGATGGCAACAAGCGATGGTGTTGGAGTTGCCCAAGGACGCCGAGCCGTTCACGGCGATCAGGCTGCGCGGTTTTGAAGAGCACAGGAAATGGTTTCGGGACAAGAAGCGACCGGTTCCCAAAATGAATGAGGAGGAGAACGGCAAGAAACTGCGAGTCGTGTTTGGCTCTGAAACACCGCCCAACGAAACACCGTCCAAGACGCTCTGCACCTTCGAACTTCGAGCGTCGAATCTGCTCGCATTCGACTGGGAGTTTCAACCGGATGAACCGATTCAACTTCAGAACGCCGTTCGCTCGTGTGTGCTGGAAATCCAACGTGGCGAGCAACCGGCAATATATGTCTCGTTTCTTCCGCACAAGGTGTTGGAGGAGCCGTTGAGATTCGGCCGCGACGGAATTTGTTCGCTCACGTCGTCTTTGAAAGAATTCCAATGGGGCGGTTCCTTGCAGCTTGGCGAAGGCGCAATTCACGTCACCGCACAGCAAGGTCGCAACGCCGGTGGGAAATTCGCATTTCAACCTTCTTCGCCGCCGACCGGTCCCTCGTCACCGTGCAAGATTCCGGAACTGTGCAAGAAATTTGAATTCAGTACCGCCGAAGTGCGGCTCGAAACCGAGAGCGCCGTCAAGGGAATCAAGGAATTCTCCACCGACGAACAAAAAACTCAAACTCAACTCGTCTTGGCGGTCTCTCGAAATTTGAATGCTGAGGAACAGAAAAAGGCCGACACCCTGGACGACAAGCTTGCTGTGCTGCGAACAAAGCCAAGTATTGCCAAGAGTTCGAAGTCTGACCCCAAGACTCGGCACGGCGCGCTCATCGACATCCTCGTCGTGCTTGGTTTGCCGGAAAAGAAAGATAAACCACCCGAGTCGCCAGAATACGCCCAGTGGGCAGCCGACATCGTGACGAAGGATGTCCCTGCGAAGATTAAAGAACTGAAAGACGAACAGGGGCTGGTGAAATACGCCGCTATGTATGAACGCCAGCAATTTCTGGATTTAGAGCCGGTGATTTCCGGCACGGTGGTTCGAGTCGTGGAGGGCATCGTTGTCAAAGCTCTCGAATTGCGGCCGAGGGGAATCGTGGAGCCAAAGGACACACCGAAGTGAAAGTACAACGCTGTTCGGTGGCGTGAATGTTTTCGTGTCTTGAATTGAGGGGTTGTGGCTCAACGGCCATCGGCTGTTGCCTTCGCTCCAACGGAGCCAAACTCGAAAGCCCAGGGCGCTAGCCCTGGGAAACAGGGACATCCAAGAGCGACAAGGCCCAACGGGCCGTGACTCCAACGAGCCCCAACGACGGGATGAACCACGATCATGCCTCAATCATTGGCCAACGCGTTGTTGCATATCGTATTCAGTACCAAAAACCGGACACCGTTTCTGAACACGCCAGAGCTGCGTGGGACGATGACCGGATATTTGGTCGGCACGTTGCAGAACATCGACTGCCCGTCGCTCATCGTCGGCGTTGTGGAAGACCACGTTCACATCCTCTGCAATCTCAGCCGAACGATCACCATTGCGAAATTGGTCGAGGAACTCAAAACGAACTCTTCGGCACGCATCAAAGAAGAAGGGGCGGCTCTTCACGACTTCTATTGGCAGAACGGTTACGGCGCGTTCTCGGTCAGCCAGTCCAACGTCGAGGTGGTGAAGAATTACATTGCCAATCAAGAAGAGCATCATCGCACGGTGACGTTTCAGGATGAATATCGACGGTTTTTGGAACGTCACGGCCTCGTTTGGGATGAACGGTATGTGTGGGACTGATGTCGAGTTACGGCCCTTTGGGCCTTTTAAGGAATGTTTTGGCAGGCGTTCCCAGGGCTAGCGCCCTGGGCTTTCGAGTTACGCCGCTTTGCGGCTGAACCACATGTTGCTTTGCGGCTGAATCGCATGTTGCTTTGCAGATGAACCGCGAGCTGGCTTGCGGCTGAACCGCATGGCGTTTTGCGGCGTTGGCTGGAATCTGAAATTGACTCGTGAAAGAATCGCAGGTCTGCTGACTGGGGGAATCGTTGATGAAGATGACTTATGCTCTGTTGATGGGTTGCCTGCCATTGGGGTTGCTGACGATCGGTAGCTTCTTGCCGGCCGGCCAAATTCAGCAGGCGGCCCCGCCTCCGATGGTGAATGTCAACGCCCTGGGAGCGTTGGCCAAGCAACAGCAGGTTGAAGCGGGCAAGGCGGTCGAGTATTTGCAGCGGCTTGAAAAGGCGGACTTGCTCAGCGCACGAGACCTTCCGCCGGATGTGTCGCTGCCGGAACCACACTCGCCCGATGGCCAGAAGTGGTTCGGCGCGGTCCATCAAAGTTGGAGCAACGCTCAGACGGCACATGACGGTGCCGTCGCGTTCATGGCATTGTTTCATCCGAAGCCAATCTCGGAGAAACGCAAGCGGTTGGCAGAACTGGAAAAATTTGCCGCGCGAACGAGCAACCGCAATCCGTTTGCCGACGTGCCGGGCGGCTCGGCCTTGATGGACTACGTGACTTCGCTGTGCGACAAAATCAAGCCGCAGATTGAGGCCGAGGATCATCTCAGCAAAGCGGAAGAATTCTCCGAACAGAAGAACTACGACGGTTGCTTGGACGAATTGAAATTGATCAAGCGCGAAAAGCTCGATCCACTGGAATTGGCTGACCTCGTGAAACTTCAAAGGAAGGCCGAGTTCAAGAAATACTGGAAGATCGAGCCACCGGAATCAGACATCGAGAAGCGGAGGAAATTCCTGCAATCATCGCCTCCGGCGGTGCTTGACGATGAGAAGGCGACGATCGAAAAGATGGAACGAGCGTTGGCTCTCGCCGAATGCCAGCAGGAGTTCAAACTGCTTCGCGACCAACCTCCGGCACAAGCACGCGACTATCTGCGCCGGGCCGCGGCGCTGGTGCAGAATAAGGCGGCTCCCGCGGACTTTCGGCTGACGCTGCGCATGCAGTTTGTGAAATGGGTCACGTCGAAGTTGCCGGTTCGGGAGGCCCTGGTCGGCGCGACGATCGTGATGGAGACGAAACGAAAAAACGGAACTCCGATCGCCGGAGTTTTTAAGGATGCCGGAGACAAGAGCAGCAAGTGGTACAAGTATTGGGTGTCGCTGTCTGAGTTCAAAAAGGTCGGCGAGACCAAATACGACCAGATCTATTTAGCGCGACAGCTTGATGGGGAGCCTCAACAGCCGCTCTGCAAGCGCCACGCGGAGGCGTTCAACGAAGGCCGCAAGAAACTCTTAGCGCATTGGGAATCCGCCGACGAATGGCGGATGTTCGCGGCGCTCTGTCAACAACTGCAACGGGACTGGAAGCAGTATCAAGATCAAGGTTGCCTCGCCGAGTTTGAGCGCGCGGCGGAAATGAAGGCTCGCGATTTGGAAATCGAAGCCGCCCTGGCGTTGGCCAACGAATTGCTCGGCGAATGGAGTTCTGTGGCCGCCTTGAATGGAGAGTAATTCGTTTGATCCCACGCCCTCGGCGAACGAAGTCGTGTTCGCCGTCGCACCCACGCCGATGGCGTAGGGGTTAAACACCGTTGGGAGGCAGAGGTGAGTTTTGATCGCTCTCGATCGCCGGAACAGTTGGCGTGCCCGCACTGCGGTGTCGTTGTGCCGATCGCTCAGCGGCGGGCGGGTGAGCGATTCTCTTGCCCCGCGTGTTTCGTGACGGTGACGCGAGTCGATTCGCCGAAAGGCCCCGTGCTGACTTGCGCGGTGGGCGATGCACGACGGCCGGCTCAGATGCGGAAGGCTCAGGAGACACTTGCCGAGCGTCCGCCCGTGATCGAGAAGGCTCGGCAACCTGCGGCGGGAGTTTCCACTATTCGACCGATCTCGCCGAGTAACGACACCGGTGAGCGGGGTGGCGTCAGCCCCCCGGTGAGTTCGTCACAGAACCGTTCGTCGCAGGAGCGAGTGCGTCCGTCCCAGAACCGGGGGGCTGACGCCGCCCCGCTCGCCAATGTTGGTCGGTCGCCGCGGCGCGTTTGGCCAATGTTGGCGGTCACGACGGTGGTTTCGCTCTGTTTGGTGGTCGGCGCGTTGGCTCTGATACCGCCGGGCGTTGTCTCCGTCGTGGATCGCGGGCGCGAGTTTCTCGCGGGAGAAAAATCACGGACGCAAAAAACTGGATTGACGAAATCGTCAGAGAATAATGACAGCAGCGCAGCGACGGTCCAGACGACGAGCGGTGGGCCGTCAACCGATTCGACGGCAACGGCTTCGATACCAATGCCGACAACAGCGCCTCCGACCAACGCGACTCCGACAACGCCCGCTCCGAATTCCGAGACGGCTTCGACCGGCACCGAACCGGATCGCGCGCAGGTTCGAGATGCCAGCGAGATCGTGAAACAATGTGAGTCGTCGGTCTGTTTATTGACCACTCCCTTGGGCAGCCTGGGCACGGGGTTCTTGGTCGCTCCGGGTTTGATCGCGACCAACGAGCATGTCGTCGGACTGGCCGACCCGGCGGGATTGAAGATCGAGTTTCCGTCGCGTCCCGGTTCACGGTTCAAGTCCGTGGAATTGGCTTACGCGGTTCCCGGAGTCGATCTGTTGCTGATTCGCGTTCCTGATCTGCCGGCCGATTTCACTCCGCTGACCGTGGCCAAAACCAATAGCCTGCGAAAGGGCGAGCGACTGCTTGTCATCGGCAATCCCGGCGGTTTGCGAAACGTCGTGACGCAAGGTTTGTTTGGTTCGATGCAGGTCATCGACCGGACGGAGTACGTGCAGTTGTCGCTGTCAGTGAATCCGGGGAACAGCGGCGGTCCCGCGCTGACGACTCAAGGGCATGTTGCCGGCGTCGTGACTCTGAAGTCGCACCAGGAAGGGATCGGTCTGGCGATTCCCGGCGACGTGTTGACGGAGGCGCTGCACTCACTGCAATCGCGGTCCGGCGAAGTCATCGAGCAGAACGTGTCGCGCTGGCGAGGCCGGCAGGCGGGGACGAAGTTAGTGGCGGGCTGCCGCCTAAGCGCCGAGTTGATCACGCTGTTTCAACAGGCTGGGAAGCAGGCACAGGACGCTGGCGAGGATTCCGCGGGGGCCATGCGATCGGCCAGCACGCGCGAAGGGGAGCGTCTGGGCAAGCTGGAACGCTTGGCTCAGGACATTCCCGTTTCGATGAACTGGGTTCGCGGCTCGCCTTTGACTTCTGAGGAAAAACAACTGTTGAGTCGATTGGAGTCTTGTTTCCGAGTGCTTAGTCTCTGTGCCCGGAAGCCACAGGAATCGTTGGCCGCGATGGAGGAGGAAGTCGGCACGGCGCGCGGAGAGTTGTCTGCATTGGAACAACAATTGAAGTCGGCTCTGGGTCTGATGTCCCTGGAGCCGGAAGCCACCCTGACCACTGGGAGATGAACGATGTATTCGCAAGAGATCAGTCGCGAGCGGCCCGCCTGCTTTTTGTTCGTACTGGACCAATCGTTCTCCATGAGCGATCCACTGGCCGGTTCGGGGGCTCGCAAGTGTGACCAACTGACCGACGTCATGAACGGCTGGCTGCAAAACATGATCATCAAAGCGACCGGCACGTCGGGCGTCAAAGATTGGATGTATATCGGCGTGATTGGCTATCGCACCGATGACCAGGGAGTCCCGATCATCGGCTCGGCTCTGACGGGACCGCTGTCCGAGCAGTCGCTGGTGCCGATCAGCAAATTCAACGATCACCCGCTGCGCGTCGATCAGAAGATGCAGCAGATGTTTGATGAAGACCTCGGCGAGATGACCGAGTTCCCCGTGCAGGTTCCGGTCTGGGTCGATCCGGTCTTTGTGGGCGGCACGCCGATGTGTCATGTGCTGCATCACGCGCATGGCGTGCTGGACCAATGGGTCAAGGAGCATCCCGACTGTTTTCCGCCAATCCTGATTCACATTACGGATGGCGAGTCTCAAGACGGCGATCCGATTCCGTATGCCGAGCCGATCAAGGAACTGGCCACGAACGACGGCAACGTCTTGTTCTTCAACTGTCACCTGTCGGCGACCGCGGCGGACCCATTCGTCTTTCCACACAGCGACGAAGTGTTGCCGGAAGAGTTGGCTCGCGTGCTCTTCCGCATGTCGAGCGTTCTGCCGCAGAGTCTGTTTGATCGAGCCGTGCAAGAAGGGTTCACACTGCAAACCAACGCGCGCGGCATGGTCTTCAACGCGGACATGATCAGCCTCTTGCAGTTCCTCGACATGGGGACGCGAGTGGCCAAGAACCTGCGATAAACGGTTTAACCCCGACGCCATCGGCGTGGGCGTGAGCTGGAAGAGCATTTGACGTGTGCACGCACGCCGATGGCGTGGCGGTTAAACAACTACAGAGAGACAACCATGAGCGAGATTCAGAACCCCGGATGTGTCGTGTTCTTGATTGATGAATCGGCCGCGATGGAATCGCCGCTGCAAGAGTCCGGCGGCCCGATGTCGAGCGTCGCGACGGGACAGCCTCCGAAATCGAAGGCGGCCAGTCTGGCGACGGCGCTCAACGCGCTGTTCAAGCGGCTGGGTGATGCTCCGGATTTCGACGTCGCCTTGATGGGTTATCAAACAGACTCGGCTGAGCAAGCTGTGGTGGAATCTCGCTGGGGCGGCGCACTGGCAGGTCGTGAGTTCGTCTCCAGCCAAGAATTGGCGGGCAATCCCGTCACTGTGGAAACTCGAACTCGCAAGCTGCCGAACCCGGCTGGCTTCGGGCCGCCGGTGGAAGAGCCGTTCAGTTTTCCGGTGTGGTATGTGCCGCAGTCGAAGGGCAAGGCTCCGCAAGTCGCTGCGTTTCGCCGCTGTCACGAGTTGCTGACGAATTGGCTGGCGTCAGCCGGGCCGAATCCCGGAACGCCGCTGGTGATTCATCTGTTCGCCGGCGGTTCGGGAGATGGTAATCCGCAAAAGGTGATCGAGGACGTGATGCAGTTCGCGGTGCCGGGCGGATCGCCGCTGTTGTTGCAGGCGCATTTCAGCACGAGCAAGAACGTGCCGGCGACGTTGTATCCGTCGAATCGCTACTACCTGCCGGCTGGCCCGCAGAAGGATTTGTTTCCGCGTTGCAGCGTGTTGCCGGAATCTCTGGTGACGGTGCTCAAGCAAGCCAAGGTGGCGATCAACCCGAATGCGGTGGGCATGCTCTACAACGCGAAGATGGTTGATATCGCGATGTCGCTGAAGATGGTTGAGTCACTCGCGAAATCGTGGCCGGCTCGATCGACGGCCGCCCCGATCGCTCCGCCAGAACCAGAACCGGCTCCGATCGTTATCGAAGACGTGGCCGTGCCCGAAGTGACGCTGGAACCCGCAGCCGTTCCTGACGCAGACGTTGTCGAATTGGAATCAGAGGAGAGTGTTGCGGCCGCCGAACCCGGCGTGGAAGCCGTCGTTCGCGAACGTGCAGCGCTACTTGTCTGCGTGCTGGACCGATCGTTGGCCGACCCGTTCAGCGGAGACACCAAAAATGCCTGCACGCGGCTGCAAGAACATCTGAATGACCTGCTGGGCAAACTGGCGAAACGTCCCACCGAAGTCATCGACACGAGCGTGATCTCGTATGGCCTGGACTCAGCGGGTGAAGTCGAAGTCCGCACCACGCTGGAAGGGAGCTTGAGCGGACAGGCCATCGTGCGCGACTCGGAACTTTCCGGAGGAGCCTTGCGCGTGGACGAGTTCGAGCAGCAGGTGCCCAACGGCGTCGGCGGGCTGATGACGATTCCGGTCAAGAAGTCGATCTTCGTCGAATTGGAGCCGACGGCCGCGGCGTCTCCCGTCTCCGCGTTCGCCGCCGCACAGCAAGTGTTGACCGATTGGTGTGGACGGCATCCGAACAGTCTTGTGCCACCGATTGTGCTGCACTTGAGTCGCGGACAAACTGACTCGGCCGCGCTGCAAGAAGCCGTCGGGCAACTCCAGCCAATTCCCGGCAGTCTCGATCCGGTCTCCCTGTTTCATTTGGTCGTCACCGAGACGCCGCATCGTTCGGTCGTTTATCCCGAGCAGGCCAGCGAATTGGAAACGCCGGAACTGCAACAGATGTTCGATCTGAGCAGCGCGGTCCTGAATCGCGAGCAGGTCGCGGCGAACAATCCCAACTTGGTGAAGCCGGAATCTCGCGGCCTCGTCGTCAACGGCAAAATCGACCTGCTGGTGGAAACGATGCTCGGCATGTTGAAGCCCTCCCCGTAGCTCGATTCTCTGATTCGAGCCATCGTTTGCCTGCTCGACTCGGAGAGTCGAGCTACTGATTGGGAACCACGACCGATGTTGTTTGAATCGCGAGTGCTGCACACGTCGAAAGACTTCGAGTTCGCTGCCGACTACGAAGACGCCTTTCAATTGGATGGCGAGCGCGGCCTGGTGGCGATCGCGGACGGCGTGTCGTCGGCCATCTTCTCGCGACTGTGGGCGGACATTCTGACGCAAGCGGTCGTGGCCGAACCTCCCGACCTGTATCAGGAAGCCGCGTTCAAACTCTGGTTGTCCGAGCGGCGGCGAGCCTGGTTATCCCAAATCGACGTGGCCAACTTGCCTTGGAATCAACGTCAGAAGTTGCAACAGGTCGGCGGGGCCTTCTCGACGTTGATGTGGCTGCAAGTCTGGCGCGAGGGATCCGACAACGGCGATGCGCTCGATGACGCGGCGCTTCGCTGCCGCTGCTTCGGGATCGGCGATTGCAATTTGTTTCACGTCCGCGACGGTGCGATTCTGCGAGCATTCCCGCTCACAACGACTGCCGAGTTTGAACGCGATCCGATTTCCATTTGCAGCGTGAATCTGAATCGCGATCACGGACTGGAATTCTCCGTGTGGGACGAGGCCGCTCAGGCCGGCGACTTGCTGGTGCTCTGCACGGACGCGATTGGCAAGTGGGCGGTGACGCGGATGCAAGCCGAAGACCCGCCTCAATGGGAAGCGTATTGGGAGATGCCTCACGACGAGTGGCTGGCGGAGATCGCCGCATTGCGTCACAGCAATCAAATGCGTTTCGACGACACGACGCTCGTGCTGCTGCGTTTGAAAACGGAAGACAAGTCCGAATCGGACGGCGGCTGCGGCGAGTCCATAGAACCGATCGTGTTGACGGAGGCCGCGAACGCACCCGATGCAGAGCCTGATCCCGCTGCCGACGAGATTCCGTCAGAATCGGATGCGACCGAGGTGACGAATGCGTCTCCTGAGACTGATGAGTTCCAACAGTCCCCTGAGGGTTAATCCGCGCCACGAGTGCCCCAGCCTACGACCAAGGTCGATTGCGTCATGGAACCCAAGCCCGCGAATACGACCGGTGCGACTTCGGAAACCGCGAGACGGTTGCATCCCGTGCGGTTGTTGGGTGACGTGTTGGTCGCGGTGGCATTGTTGGGAGTGTTGATCGCCGTGGGTGTGGCGGATCGAGCGATGCCAGTTGCGGAATTGCCGCCGCCCGAAGTTCCGCAGCCGCCGCCCAGTGAACCCGAACCGGAACCCTCTCCGCCGCCCGTGGTCTTAACGGCTCCCGAATCACAGCCGCCGATTGATCCAACGCCGCGAATCACCGTCAACTTTCATGAACCCGGTCGATTCGGAATCGTGACGACCTCGGGCAACCCCGATGATGACAGCGATGACGGCAAGCGGTTGACGTTCAGCGTCAAGGGCGACACGAACAACACGCGGCTGTGGGTCGATGGCGCGACGCCGTTGGTGCTCACGAATCAATCGGGAGCCGAGGACACGCAGCGGTTCGCGGCCGAACAACGGCGCGAGGCCGTCATGAACTATCGCGACATTCAAGTCACGCAAGTGGTCGAGCTGGCCGCCGGGGACATCTCGCGGCGAATGGACACGATCCGGGTGTTGTATCGCTTGAAGAATACCGGCTCGGCCGATCATTCCGTCGGCCTGCGCGTGATGCTCGATACGCTGATCGGCGGCAACGACGGAGTGCCATTCATCGTGCCTGGTGTGGAAGGCATCGTGACGCAAGCGACGACATTTCGCGGTGAACAAGTGCCGGACTTCGTGCGCGCTCTGGAACATCCCAATCTCGCGAGTCCGGGCGTGATCGTGGACATCGGCCTGCGTGCGCGCGATGCCGAACGGCCGTCGGAAGTGATCCTGGCTCACTGGCCCGGCGGCGAGGCCGAATGGAACTATGAGCGTGCTCCGCTGCGGCGCGATTCGGCCGTCGGGTTGTACTACGAACCGCGGCCGCTCAAACCGGATGAGCAACGCACGGTGGGTTTCACCTACGGATTGGGAACCATCTCCAGCACGAAGAGCCGCAATGCCAAACTGAGTCTGACGGTGGGTGGCCCGTTTCGATCCGGCGGCCAGTTTTGGGTCGTCGCGCTCGTGCAGAATCCGAAGACCGGTCAGACCGTGAAGCTCACGTTGCCGGACGGCATGAAACTCAGCGACAAGCACACGCCAGTGCAGTCAGTGACCGCCGGAGTCGATGTCACGCAACTCTCGTGGCTGGTGTTGATCGATCCCAGTCTGATCGGCAACGCGGAATTGAAAGCGACTCTGGGACCGGATGCGGCTGAGGAACGGCAGTCGCTCACGATCCAACCGCGCGACGCGCGGCTGACCGTGATCGCCAAAGGGCCGTTGCAGAGCGGCAAACCATTCTGGGTCGTGGCCCTCATTCAACATCCTCGAGCCGGTCAAACGGCCGAGTTGCAATTGCCGGCGGGACTCACGCTCGATTCCAAGCACACTCCGTCGAAGCCGGTTCCGGCCAGCGCCGACTACGCGCAGGTCACGTGGCTCGTTCGAGTGGCACAACAGCAGTCAGGACCGCGGGAACTCACCGTCCGCTTGCAACCCGATGCGATCCAAGAATCCACCCCGGTCACAATTGAGAGTGGAAACCTCGTGCAGTAGCAATCGTTGTCGAATTTCGTAGGCTGACTCTCCGAGTCGGCCTCATGCCGTAAAACTTCCTGGCCCGTCGCAAATTTTTGTTCGAGAGAGACCAACATGTCCTTGCCTCGTTTGGTTTATTACAGCGCCGTGATTGGCGGATGGGCCGCCTTCATCGGTTGGTTTTTTTCCGAGATGTTTTTGCAAAGTGATTCGGCCGGCGGCTCAGTCCAAGTGGCGTTGGTCGGCGGGTTGGTCGGCGCGGCGATTGGAGCTGGCCTCAACGCGGTGGCCGGTATGGCAAACGGGCAATGGAAGCAACTTTTAATGCGCACGTTGCCTGGTCTGATCGGCGGAGGATTGGGCGGAGCGCTGGGAGGACTGGCCGGCAACATCCTCTTCATGGTGGGAGTTCCGCGAGCGTTCGGATGGTGCTTGATGGGCCTGGGTATCGGAGTCGTCGAAGGCTTGTATGAGCGCTCGCCTGGCAAAATTCGCAACGGTCTGATTGGCGGCGGGCTGGGCGGCCTCTTGGGGGGGATGTTGTTCAATCCCATCATGGGCCTGATCGGCTCCGCGTCGGGCATGTCCAGCCGCGCGACGTCCTTTGTGATTCTCGGCATGTGCATCGGCGTGCTGATCGGCTTGGCTCAAGTCGTCCTGAAGGATGCGTGGCTGACCGTGCTTGACGGCTATCGCGCCGGCCGGCAACTGATCCTCAGTCAGCCGGTCACGACGCTGGGCCGAGCGGAACATCTGCCTCTGCCGTTCCTCGGTGCGATGAGCCAAGACTTGGAACTGGAGCACGCGCGGCTCACACGACAGCCCAACGGCAGCTTCGCGCTGGCCGACAATCAGACTCGGCTCGGCACACGGCTCAACGGACAGCCGATCCAAAGCACGGTCGTTCTGAAAGACGGCGACGTCATCAAGCTCGGCACGAATTTCATTCGCTTCAACGAACGTCAGCGCAAAGCGGGAGCCGAATCGGCTGTCCCCACGACCGGCTTCAGCGGCAAGGTGGTCGCGGCACCTCCGCCACCACCGGGCAGTGCGAAGCCGTCGGTCTCCGCGAAGCCGACCGCTCCCATGCGTCCCGTGGCATCGGCACCACCTCCGCCCGCGTCGGATAAAGTTGTCTCCGCGGCGGCACCCGCGCCGGCACCTCCACGTCCATCGGCTCCATCTCCGAATCTCGCGCCGCCGCGACCACCCGCGCCGGCGGGAGGGGCATTGCCGCCTCCACCGAAAATGCCCGCGCCGCCGAAACCTGTTGCCCCACCACCTCCGCCCAGTGGCGGAGTGCAAAGCATTCGGCCGATCATCGCGCCGCCTCCGCCACCACCACCACCTCGCAAACCATGAGCATTCAACAGGCGTGCGGCCGGTGTCAGCCCACAACAAACGCACCGAGCGCCTGACGTCACGCCGATCGCCCGAAGATTTCACAGATCGCCCACTCGGAGAATCACACCATGAGCACTGATCCTGTTGCTCACTCGAAAAACACCTCGCGACTGCTCAAAGATGCTGGCGTGGCGGTGACACTGCTGCTGGCACTCGGCATCGTGTTTATTTGGGACCGCACGCGAACCTCGGCGACTCCGCCGCCAGTGACGATCGTCGAAGAACCACGCGACGTTGATGAGACGCCGACGATTCCGGCCGTACGTCTGCGCATCGGAGTCATTCAGGGCGAATTCGACGACATGGGCAAACTGCTCCGCACGCTGGGCGAGGGCTATCAATTCACCAATGTCGATCTGGATGAGTTGATCAATCCGGCGACTTATGACAAGTACGATTTCTTGCTGGTGACTTGTGGCGGTTATTCGAACGCCTGGTTAGGCGAGGCCAAAGGGACGGAATCACGCGGCCGAGGTTCGTTCTCGGCGAGACCCGAAGTCTGGGACAAAGTGGCGAGTTCTCTGCGTGCCTTCGTGAAGCGCGGCGGCACGCTGTATGCCTCGGACTGGCGCTTTTCGCTGGTTGCGAAAACGTTTGAGGAGTTCGTCGATCACGGCCGCGCTGACGAAGGTCAGCAGCAAACAGTGACCGCTGAAGTCACCGACGCGGGGCTGCGCGAACTGCTCGGCCAAACCATCAAGCTGAAGTTTGATCAACCGGGCTGGCATTCGGCGGCGTTTAAGGGGGACACCGTCGTGACCTACTTAAGCGGCCACTACAAATCCATGTCCGACCGCGACCGCGAATCGCCGCTACTCGTGAAGTTCCCCGTCGGCGACGGAGCCGTAATCTTCACGTCGTTCCACAACGAAGAACAAAACAGCGAGGTCGAGATCAAGCTGCTCAAGTATCTGGTCTTTGCGACGGTCACCGCGCAAACCGAATCCAAGATCACCAAGAAGATGTTGGAGGGCGGCTTCTCGCCATCCGGCAGCAATCTGCTCAGTGCCTCGGCGGAGAATCCGTCGGTGACTCGCCAGTGGCGCTGCACCAAGAAGGGAGCCGTGCAGTTCGTGCTGGGATTCCAAAAAGATTCCGGCGCGCGGCTGCGGCTGACAGTGGTTGGTCCCGGCGGACAACGCGCCGAGAAGGAAGGCACAAGCACCCTCGAAGTCGACCTCCCCGAAGCGGTTCCCGGCGAATGGAGCTACACCATCACCGCCGTCAAAGTCCCCTATGCCAACTTCCCATTCACACTGACCATCGGGGAAAAATAGTACCGCAGTTTGAAATCAGCGCTGAAAAGCGATGAGCGCTCAGAGGTGCCATGAAAGCGAATTGGAGCCGTCTCGGAATGGTGGCTGATGATCCGCTACGCGAGACATCTTCGGTGGCCTATCAGTTGAGCTGTCCGTGAGCTCGACAGCACCTCAAGCTGCCCGGATGCGATCCAAACATGGGTCGGTTGAATCAATGAGTCCTAACCCAGCCGTAACCCCTTTGTGCTTTCTATCCGCAATTGAGGAGACGGTCATATCCAGTCATTCCTCAGGGCGCACGACGCAGTTTGCGAATTGTCCCGCCCCCATCCAGCTTGCCTGGATGGAGCGACCGATGGCGTGCTAGCGACGATGTCGGCCAGGTCTTTTTCTGAGACCCCATCCGCCTTGTGCGGATGGTGAAAGAGATCATTGGACGACGAACGCTGAAGAATCTGATTCACCATCCGCACGAGGCGGATGGGGTCTAAGAACAAGTTGAAGTGAGGCTGATTTAGCTCTCCATCTTTCGCTCCATCGACGCGAGGTCGATGGGGGCGTGGTGTGCGACCGTCGCCGGCGCAAAGTGCGTCGTGCGCCCCATTCCTCACGCCAAGACATTTCTGTTTTGTGTTGTCGAGCCTGACATCGCTATCTTGATAGCGCAGATCACCTCTACGCATTTCACGAGGTTCGTGGCTGTGGGCGACTCATCGTTACTTGCCGAGCAAATCCATCGAATTCGAGACCAATTCGACCAGGCGTGGCAATCGGGTGAGTTGCCTCGGCCTCGACTTGAGGATTACTTGGCAAAGACCGCCGAACCGCTCCGTTCCAAGCTGCTCTTGGAATTGTTGGCAGTGGAACTGAAGGATCGGACCAAACGTGGCGAAGTCTCTGATTTCGCGAAGTATCTGGAACGATTTCCCAATGATGTGGAGGTCGTGAAACGCTGCTTTGCGAATGGCTTAAGGGCGAGAAAGACGAGCGGCGGATCGTGGCGTTCGTTGTGCGTGGGGATCGGCCGGTCGTGCGGGTGGATTTGGGTGCGGCAGATGCGATTGCCCGGCAAGTCGGTCAATGGCGGGAGAGCTTCGGTCGGAAGTCGAATGACCAGAATCCGGGCGAAGGACTGCGAAAGAGCGTGTGGCTGCCGCTGGAACCGCATCTGGAGGCAATCGAGATCGTGCTGGTCTCTCCTGATCGCGCTTTGGCGCAGTTGCCGTGGGGTGCATTGCCGGGTGCGAAGCCTGGCTCGTATCTGCTGGAAGAGCGCGCGATCGCGGTGATTCCTGTGCCGCAGATTCTGCCCGCACTGCTGAGCAAGGAACGTCGCGCGGGGCTGCCGGAATCATTGCTCGTTGCCGGCGACATCGACTACGGCGGCAATTCCGGTGCTGCGTCCTCCGACAAACGCAATGCTGCTGGTCGGCTGCGTGATGGCAAGCTCTTCGAGTTCACTCGCTTGCCGGCCGGACCAGCCGAGATGGTCGGCATTGAAAAACGCTTTCAACCGAAACCGGGGTCGCGTGCGGCAGACATGCTGCGTGGCTCAGCGGCCACTGAAGCGGCGTTTTGCGAACAGGCTCGGCAACATGCTTGGCTGCATCTGATCACGCACGGCTACTTCGCTCCGGAGACGGTGCGTTCGGCTCTGGCTCCGGACGAAGCGGAAGAGAAATCGTTTCGCTTGCTCTCCGACAGTGACAAGCCGCGCGTCGTGAAGGGGGAGCATCCCGGTTTGCTGTCCGGCTTGGCCTTCGCGGGAGCCAACACTCCTCCCGCACCCGGCCACGACGATGGCATTCTGACCGCGCTGGAGGTTTCCTCTTTGGACCTCTCCAACGTGGATGGAGTGGTGCTCTCCGCCTGCGAGACGGGGCTGGGCGAAGTCGCCGGTGGCGAAGGACTGCTCGGTCTGCAACGCGCCTTCCAAGTGGCCGGAGCCAAAACCGTCGTCGCCAGCCTGTGGAAAGTCCCCGATGCCGAAACCAGTCTGCTCATGCAGTTGTTCTACGAAAACGTCTGGGAGAAAAAGCTGCCGCGATTGGAAGCCCTCCGCCAAGCTCAACTGCAACTGCTGCACAACTACGACGCGCAGTCCCACACACTGCGCGGCACTGTCGCCAAACTCAAACCGCCGGTTGATCCTGCTCCGACAGACCCCGCCCACAAATCAGCCGCGCGCTGCCCACCGTTCTTCTGGACTGCCTTCGTGTTGTCGGGAGACTGGCGGTAGGAACCTCCATCTCCCGCGATTAGGTTTGACCAAACCAGCGGTGCCATCCAAGTTGTCATCCGCGTCACAGAAATTAGCCGCGAGGCGTTCGCCACCAACGAGTGGAACGTGATGAATCTCACGCAGGTTGTGCTGGCTGCGTCGCCTCGGCGAAGCGGATCTGTGCGGCCAGTTCACCCACGGCGGAATTCGCATCCGCCATTATGACTCGGAACTCTTCCGCTTCGGGCGATAGCCTGGACCCGGTGCGTGCCGCGATTGCTTGCTGCTTCGTTGCCCCCGCGCGGGAGACTTTGCTCCGCCTGGAATCGTGTGGACGAACTCGCCGCGGAATTTGGAGTTGGCTTCCTGACGACGATGCTCAAGGGCTTCGCGCGGCGGCTGGTCGGGGATCAGGCTGTCGCAGCCGGGGCCGATCAGGTCTTGACGGCCGGCTTGTTCGAGGGCGCGCCGAACCTCGAAATAGTTTTCCGGTTTGAAGAACTGCATCAACGCGCGTTGCAGCTTGCGGTCACGCAAGTGTTGAGCGACATAGACCGGCTTCTTCGTGAACGGGTCGATGCCGGTGTAGTACATCGCCGTCGCGACATCGAACGGAGCGGGAATGAAATCCTGCACTTGATCCGGGCGATAGCCGTTCCGCTTCAAGAAGACCGCGAGGTCGATCATCGCATTGAGGTCGCTGCCGGGATGACTGGCGATGTAATACGGGATGATGTACTGCGTCTTGCCCGCCTTCTTCGACTCGCGATCGAAGACATCGGCAAACTTATCGAAGTCGTCGCTGGCCGGCTTGCGCATCAGATTGAGGACTCCGGTATCGGAGTGCTCTGGCGCGACCTTCAAGTGACCGCCGACGTGATGCCGAACCAACTCGCGCATGTATTCGGGCGACCTGCGGGCGAGGTCCATGCGGATGCCGCTGGCGACCAGCACACGCTTGATGCCGGGGACTTCGCGAGCGTCTTTCATCAACTTGACCAGCGGCCCGTGGTCGGTGCCGAGCAGCTTGCAGATCGTCGGATGCACGCAAGACTGCCGTCGGCATTTCGCTTCGACCTCCGGCCGAGAGCAACGCATCTCGTACATGTTTGCCGTCGGGCCGCCGATGTCGCTGATGACCCCTTTGAACTGCGGGTCGCGGGTCATCGTCTCAATTTCGCCGATGACCGAATCGTGGCTCCGCGACTGAATGATCCGCCCCTGATGCGTCGTGATCGAGCAAAACGTGCAGCCGCCGAAGCAGCCGCGCATGATCGTCACCGAATCCTTGATCATCTCAAACGCGGGGATCTTTTCCTTGTAGCTCGGATGTGGCCGCCGTGTGTACGGCAGCGCGTAGATCGCGTCCATCGCCGCTTGCGAGATCGGGAAGCAGGGCGGATTACAGACGACGGCTTGCTTGTCGTGAAACTGGACCAAGCCGCGCGCGTTGTACGGATTGGTTTCGTTGTGGATGAGCTTCGTGGCTTCGGCGAACGTCGGTTTGTCGGCAGCGACGGCCTCATAGGAGGGGAGTTGGAGGAATTGGTGATTGGTGATTGGCTGTTGGCTATTTGTGATTGAAGAGACGGTTGCGTCCGCAGGCTTGTTGTCTTTGTCTTTCAATAGCCAATGGTCAATAGCCAATGACCAATCACCAATTCGTTCTGCCGATTCCTTCGCGCCCAGCGCATACGCGATGCCGCGCATATCTCGCAAATCGCGGACTGTCTGGCCGGCATCGAGTCGCCGGGCGATTTCGAGAATCGTTTCCTCGCCCATGCCGAACGCGACCAAGTCTGGCTTCGCATCGAGCAGGATCGAGCGGCGAACCTTGTCGCTCCAATAGTCGTAGTGAGCGAGTCGTCGCAACGAGGCTTCGACGCTGCCGGCGATAACGGGCACGCCGGAATATGCTTCACGAGCCCGCTGGCAGTATCCGAGCGTCGCGCGATCCGGACGTAGGCCGATGCGTCCGCCGGGCGAATACGCGTCGTCGTTGCGCACCTTCCGGTTGGCCGTGTAGTGATTGATCATCGAATCCATGTTCCCCGCGCTGATCGCGAAGAACAGCCGAGGCTTGCCGAACGTCCGCCAGGCGTCGCACGAGTGCCAATCGGGCTGACTGACAATGCCGACTCGAAAGCCGGCAGCCTCCAACACGCGACCGAGGATCGCCATCGCAAAGCTGGGATGATCGATGTAGGCATCGCCGGTGACGAACACGACGTCGAGTTCGTTCCAGCCGCGCTCGCGAGCTTCCGCCATCGTCATCGGCAACGGTTTGGGGCGACGCGGCGAAGCTGTGGATGGGTGCAACGCAGCCAGCGGGTCGGCGTTGGGATGTTCGATGATCGGCAATGAATGTACGAGCGAGGTCATAGCCCGCAATTGTATGGCTCACCGCACCGAGCCACAGCCTCGCAGCCGACGTATTCGGACATCTCTGCGAATTGGCATCAACGCTGATGATTAGCAGGCTGAATCGAATTCAGCGACGAGAGATGCGACAGATACCGGTTGTTGACCTCCGGCAATGTGTCATGCAGGGCGATGCTGAGCGGGGCCGGGTGCGGGTTCTCGCGGAGTTCTTGCAGGTGATTCAGCAGCACCTCGTGTGAGTCGTCCGAGCTGTGCAACAAGAAATGCACCCAGGCCCAGGCTTCCTGATAGTCGGCTCGCTGCATTTGGATGACGTCTTGCAGCGACTCCAGGCGTTCGAGGTCCGGCTCCCAATTGTTGGCAATCGCGATCCCCAGCTTGCGGGCGTATTCGCGATTGACTGCATTCGGCGTGGAACGCGGCACCTCGAAGTATTCGGCCAAGCCTTCGTCCAGCCATAGCGGCACATCTTTGAGCTGCGCGTGCAGCAGGCCGTGAGTGAACTCATGCCGCAGGTCTTCTTGAATGTTGTCGCCCCAGAAGGTGTAGACGGCCAGCTCCTTCGGCGTGCCGACGAAGTACGCTCGGCGCGGCGGCAGGCCGGGATACGTCTTGTCGAGGTATTTCTGATACTTCGCTTTGTCCGCGAAGACATAGACCACGACATCGCGGCCTTCGAGCGGCAATTGCAGTTCGTGAGCGACATCCTGCCGCAGTTGGATCAGGTCTTGGATCAGCGCATGGTCTTTGCGGAGTTCGACGTCACTGACGACAAGCAACTGCTCGGAACGGACGAAGTGCTTGACCGGAAGCTGCGCTGCATCGGGTCGAGCCGTGCGGCAACCGGCCGCGAGCAGCATCGCAGCGAACAAACTCAGTGTGATGCGGATCGGTCGCAAGGCCATGTCGAACTTCATGTGCTATTGCCGTTCGGTACTTGGCCAATCGAACGAGGTATCGTTGGAGGTGCGGTCATCATCGCGCGTGGGTTTCTCGCCGAAGACTTTGCTCTTCCAGCGATTTGTCACCGACTCGCGCATGAGTTCGGAATGGCCGGTCAGGACGAGCGCCTTGATCAATTGCCCGTGCTTGGTCCATTCGGCGGTGTCCCATTCGCGGACATCGACGTAGGCATCGACCAGCGAGGCAGAAGGCTTGGGGACGAAGACCCAATCGTCCTTGGTTCGCACGACATGAAACTTGAAGGCGATGAACATCGCCGCCGCGCCCAGCAGCACACCAAACGCTAACGCAAACAGTCGTCGCATGAGTTCCCTCTCTTCGCTGGCGACCGGAAATTTTCCGGAGCTTTCAGCACGACGCGCGAGCGAGTGGTCAAAGTCGGCATCACTCGCTGGCGCGTCGTGCTAGCTGGCGACCGGAATTCGGGGGCGGGTTTGTCCCAAATTCTCCCGATTGCCACAAGACGGGTGTGCCAATTTTGCCTGGCGCGATGAATACAGAGTTGTCAGAATGAGGTTGAAAATGTTCGGAACCTCTTTCTGGAGTCGATCATGGATGATGTCCCACAAGTGAAATCCGAGTTGTTGATGCCAGCGGTTCGGGAGCAGGTG